>CAYNPS010000008.1:0-65819 GCA_964399125.1 uncultured Terriglobales bacterium | reverse complement strand
CCTGCGGCCGCCCTCGGCCGGGTTTTTCGCTGGGATCACACAAGCCTCTCGCTAGAGATGCGAGCTTACGTTAGGACTAACTAAAACCCGCGCGAGAGCGCGCGTCGGTCCGGAGTCATGAACTACTCCGAGTACTTGGCCGCTCCATCCATGACTAACGCCACAACTTCGTCTACATACTCTTCCGTTAACCCACTCTGTCGAATAAGGAAGCGCATGTAGAGTGCACCGTAGAGCGTATCGAGTGTGAGGTCGAGATCGAGATCGGCGGGCAACTCGCCGCGCGAGATTCCGCGGCGCAAGGTTTCGTATGCTTCCTGGCGGCGAGGCATCATAAAGCGGTCGCGAAAAGCTTGTATCAATTCGGGATCAGACTGGCCGCCGCCAATCAGCGCGGCGACGATGCGTCCGCGGCGTCCACGCAGAACGCGGATGAGATGCTTCATCTGGATACTGACATCGTCGCGAACCGAGCCCGTGTTTGGGAAACGCAACTCTTCGTCGGCACTTGACGAGAATGCGTCGGCGACCAACGATGCTTTGTTGGGCCACCAGCGATAAACCGTCGCTTTTCCTACGTCGGCATCGGCGGCAATCGCCTCAATCGACAATTCTGGGAAGCCCGTCTCCTGCAACAGCCGCAACGTGCTGCGAAGGATTGCCTTGCGCGCATCTTCACTACGCGGACGCCCCGGCGTGCGTCGTCCGCCGTTGGTCTTTTCCTGCGCTAATTCGGCAGCGTAGGTTTGCGGCATGAAGTGAACTTAACATAAAATTAAATTCGATACGTTCTGTTTCGGAAATAAAATCAAATCTGCGAATCTGCCGCCTGAGTAGCGGAATCAATACAGAAGTCGGGAGTCCTGCCGGAAAATGTGGATCGTCTCATTAGCGCTGCGCCGTCCTTACACCTTCGTGGTGATGGCGCTGCTGATCCTCATTCTGACGCCCATCGTCATCCTAAGAACCTCGATTGACATCTTTCCCGACATCAACATCCCGGTTATCAGCATCGTGTGGCAATACACGGGCATGCAGCCGCAGGAGATGGCGGACCGCTTCCTCAGCAACACCGAGCGCGGACTCACCACCCTGGTTAACGACATTCAGCACATCGAGTCTGTCGCGCTGCAGGGACGCGCGATCGAGAAGGTGTACTTCCAGCCCGGCGTGAACCTGCCGCTGGCCCTCTCGCAAGTAACGGCGATCACGCAGACCTCAGTCCGCCAATTGCCGCCGGGAACGCAGCCGGCCCTGATCATTGTTTACTCGGCCTCGAGCGTGCCGATTGTGCAGGTTGGCGTGAGCAGCAAGAGCATTCCTGAGCAGGACCTTCAGGACCTTACGCTCAACTTCATCCGCTCGCCACTCACGACGGTCAAAGGCGCCGCGATTCCATATCCCTATGGCGGCAAGTCACGCGTTGTGGCTGTCGATCTCGACACGCAGGCTCTGCAGGCGCACGGCCTTACTCCAGTTGATGTAGTGAACGCGGTTGATTCGCAGAACCTGATTCTTCCCTCGGGCACGGCAAAGATCGGCGCGCTGGAAATGAACGTGCGCATGAATGCCAGCACGCAGACAATCGCCGAGCTGAACGACCTGCCGGTTCGCAACAAGAATGGCGTGACTACGTACCTGCGCGACGTGGCACACGTGCGCGACGGCTTCACGCCGCAAACCAACATCGTGCGCCAGGACGGTGTCCGCGGAACTCTGCTGAGCGTCATGAAGAACAGCGGAGCGTCCACGCTCGATATCGTGAAGGAAATCAAAGACCGTCTGCCGAGAATCGCCGAGAGTATTCCGGAGGCGCCGGACTTGAGCATCAAAACACTCTTCGATCAGTCACTGTTCGTGCGCGGATCGATTAACGGCGTGCTTCGGGAAGGCGCGATTGCCGCGGCCTTAACCGCGCTGATGATCCTGCTGTTCCTCGGCGACTGGCGTCCCACACTGGTCATCACGGTATCGATTCCGCTCTCAATCTGCGTCTCCATCATCCTTCTGAGCGCTCTGGGCGAGACCATCAACATCATGACGCTCGGCGGTCTCGCGCTCGCCGTAGGAATTCTTGTAGACGATGCCACGGTGGCGATCGAGAACATCGAGCGCAATCTCGCGATGGGCAAGGAGATGAAGCAGGCGATCCTCGACGGCTCGCAGCAGATTGCCCTGCCCGCATTCGTCTCCACCATCTGCATTTGCATCGTCTTTGTGCCGATGTTCTTCCTCACGGGAGTCGCCAAGTACCTGTTCGTGCCGCTGGCAGAAGCCGTGGTGTTCGCGATGCTCGCGTCGTACCTGCTCTCGCGAACTCTCGTGCCCACCATGGTGCTTTACATCATGCGCGGACACGAACATAAAGCCGCCGAGCCTAAGACCATCCTGGGACGCTTCCAGCGCGGCTTCGAAAGCGGTTTTGAGAAGTTCAGGAACGGCTATCGTGATCTCCTTGGCAGCGCACTCGAACACCGAAAATTATTTGCGGCGGGCTTCCTTGCCTTCTGCGTAGTCTCATTTGGGCTGATCTTCTTCCTAGGGGAGGACTTCTTTCCCAGCGTCGATGCAGGCGTGTTCCGCCTTCACGTTCGTGCCCGAGCTGGCACGCGAATCGAGGAGACGGCGCGTCTCTGCGATCAGGTTGAGAATGTTTTGAGGCACGAGATTCCCAAAAACGAACTGGTCACAATTCTCGACAACATCGGATTGCCCTTCAGCTCTATCAATACGACATATAGCACCAGCGGCACAATCGGCACCTCGGACGCAGAGATTCTCGTGTCGCTCAACGAGAAGCATCATCATCCAACCGATGAGTATGTAAAGAAGCTGCGCGAAGACCTGCCTCTGTACTTTCCCGGGGTGGAATTTTTCTTCCAGCCGGCCGACATCGTCAGCCAAATCCTGAATTTCGGCTTGCCCGCGCCGATTGACGTGCAGGTCGTTGGCCGCAACCTGGAAGGGAATTACGCAATCGCCGAGCGGATCGCTAATCGCATGCGCCACGTTCCAGGTGCTGCCGATGTTCACGTGCAGCAGTTAATGAACGATCCGGAGATCAACCTCGATATCGACCGCTCGCGCGCTAAGGAAGTCGGACTCGACCAGCAGGATGTCGCGCGCAATCTGCTGGTGTCGCTCAGCGGCAGCTTTCAGACCTCGCCGAGCTACTGGCTGAATCCGAAGAATGGAGTTACTTACAACGTCGCCATCGAGACGCCCGACTATCGTATGGATTCAGTACAGGCGTTGATGAATACTCCCGTCGGTTCACCTTCGGCGCCCACCCCGCAGGTGCTTGCTAATCTCGCGACTATCAAACCCGCGTCCACGCCGGCAGCCGTTTACCACTACGACATCACTCCGGTGGTCGATGTCTATGCCTCAGTTCAGGGACGAGATCTCGGCGGCGTAGCCAGTGACGTGACCAGAATCGTGCAGCAGTTCGAGTCCCACCGTCCCAAGGGTACGCAGATCACCTTGCGCGGACAGGTCGAAACCATGACTTCCTCGTTCCGGGGTCTCGCTTTTGGCCTGGTGATGGCGATCGTCTTGGTCTATTTGCTGATCGTCGTCAACTTCCAATCATGGCTCGATCCTTTCATCATCATCACAGCGCTCCCAGGAGCTCTGGCGGGAATTTTGTGGATGCTGCTGCTCACACACACTCGGCTGAGTGTGCCGTCCTTGACGGGAGCCATCATGTGCGTCGGCGTTGCCACCGCTAACAGCATTCTGCTGGTGTCGTTTGCACGCGAGCGCATGGACGCAGGGCTGCCCGCGTTTCAAGCTGCGCTTGAGGCGGGATTCACGCGCATTCGGCCAGTGATCATGACGGCTTTGGCCATGATCATCGGCATGGTTCCAATGGCGCTCGGTATGGGCGAAGGCGGAGAGCAAAATGCGCCGCTCGGACGCGCAGTCATCGGGGGACTACTATTTGCCACGGTCGCTACTCTCTTCTTTGTCCCCGCAGTCTTTACAATGATTCATGGCAGAAGAGCCGCCCACGCGACCAATCTGGGACGGGAGCCGGAGTGGGTACACGAGGAATAGCGAAAGGATTCGATAATCACGAAGTGAGTTCTCTTCAGGTCATCAATTCGTCGTCCGAAACGGAACGCCAAGCGCCGCCGCACGACCCGCAGCGCGGCACGCCTGCGCGCAAGACCGCGTGGATCATCGGCCTCTTCGTTCTGCTGCTGCTCATAGCGGGAACGATCACGATCGCCGGCAAGCTGGGCGAAAAGAGAGCCCTCGCCGCTGAGACCGAGCGGCTGGCCATTCCCAGCGTTGCTGTGACCACACCTAAGCAGGAGCAGTCGCACGAAGAACTCGTTCTCCCCGCGACGATTCAGGCCTACAAAGAGTCTCCTATTTACGCGCGTACCAACGGCTACGTCCTGCACTGGTACAAGGATATCGGCTCGCAGGTGAAGAAGGGCGAGCTGCTCGCCGACATCGACACACCGGAAGTGGATCAGGAGCTGCTGCAGGCTCGCGCCGCACGCCAGCAGATTCAAGCTCAATTAGGTCTAGCCAAGAGCTCGGCTGAGCGCTGGGAGAATCTGCGCAAGACCGATTCCGTCTCGCAGCAGGAGCTCGACCAGCAGTTAAGCGGATATCAGCAGGCGCAGGCGAACCTCGCCGCGGCCGACGCGAACGTCCGACGCCTGGAGCAGATGGAGTCCTTCAAGCATATCTACGCTCCCTTTTCGGGAGTGCTCACCAAGCGCAATATCGATGTCGGCGCGCTGATCAACGCCGGCAACGCCGGTCCCGATAAGGAACTCTTCGACGTCGCGCAAGTCGATCCGCTGCGCGTGTATGTGAACGTCCCGCAGACTTACAGCCCGGCGATAAAAGTTGGAATGAAAGCCTTCCTGCAGCAGCGCGAATATGCCGGACAGGAGTTCGAGGGCAAGGTCGTACGAACGTCAGAAGCGATCGATCCCACAACCCGCACGCTGCTCACCGAGATCGATGTCCCAAATCCGGATGGAAAAATCCTGCCCGGAGCCTACGCGCAAGTCCACTTCGCCGCGAAGGTCGATGCTCCGCGTATTACTGTTCCCATCAACACTCTACTATTCCGCGCGGAAGGGCCACGCGCGGCGGTGGTTGGCTCGGATAACAAGGTTCATCTCAAGGCCATCACCATTGGTCGCGACTACGGAACTGCAGTTGAAGTCGTAAATGGTCTCGAGCCTGGTGACCGCATCATCGTCAATCCTGCCGATTCGCTTGAGGATGGGCAGCAGGTAAACGTCGCATCACCGAAGATCTAGAGCTGCGCCGGACAGGAGGCGCTCAAGATTCGAATTTCTCCTATTCCGGGTGCAGATTACCAACAATCACTGATCTCGGCCACAAAAAGTGACCTTCGCGATGGATGTTTGCGACCGACATCACTCGTTGCGTAGAACTGTCGCTGGATGGACGCGCGAGGCGCGCCACGCTGGCAGCAGGCACGCTGCAGTCGCAACACCGAGTAGGAGTGCGATAACGCCGCTGAACACAACGGGATCGAGCGGTTTTGTGGCATACAAGCTGGAGCGGATCAGTTGTGCGGCGGCGACAGCGAGGACCGACCCTGCGGCAGCCCCGCCGAGTGCGGGAGCGAGACCATCGAGCAGCATCAGATGCACGACGTGTTCTCGTTGCGCCCCGAGTGCCAGCCGGATACCAATTTCCGTGCGGCGCTGTGTCGCCAAATATGCCAGCACCCCGAACAGGCCGACGGAGGCCAGCAAGAGTGATATGCCCGCGAAGACCGCCAGCAACGTCGCTTCAAAATTTGCGTCGAGCGATGATTTGTTGATGATCTGATTCATCGTGAGCACGTCCGACACGGCGAGTTCGTGATCCATCTGCTGGATGATCTTCTGAATGGGAAGCGCGAGGTTTTCGGGATCGCGTGCGCCCCGAACCACGAGGGCTGCGCCATTTTCGGTGCCGGCATCGATCGGGAAGTACATCATCGGATCCGGTGGTTCCGCGAGATCGTGCCGGGTGTCGCCCACGACGCCGACAATTTCATAACTCTTCTTGCCAGAGCCTTCATTACTCTTATCGCCAAGGTCAACGAGGTGCTTGCCGATCGGGTCCTCATTTGGGAAATACTGCCGCGCGAACTCAGCGCTGATGATGGTTTCGTTGGCGCCATCGAGACGCTGATCCGTACCGAAAGTGCGTCCACGCAGGAACGGGATCCTCAGCGAAGCGAAATAGCCGGGATCAGCCCAGCGAACGACCGCAAGCAGCGACTGCCCTCGCGGCAGGGGCGGATGCTCGGCGATTGTCACGGTGCCATCACCGAAGTATCCTTCGCCGGGAACGGCGCGCACCAGGCCGGCAGCGTCCACTCCCGGCAATGCACGCACACGCGTGAGCAGATCGTCGAAGAATGCCATCCGCTGCGCCGGCTTGCTGTACTTCACTTTTGGAAGCGTGAAATGCATGGTGAGGATATTGTCGGTCGCGCAGCCCAGGTCACTCGATCGCAGCCGCATGTAGCTTTTAAGCAGCAAGCCCGCGCTGACGAGCAGAACCACTGTGAACGCAACCTCGGCGCCGACGAGCACTTTGCGCACGCCGGTACGCGACGTGCCCGAAGTGGCAGTCCGTGACGAGTCCTGCAGCGCCGCGACCAGGTTCCCGGAGCGGCTTGCCAGCACCGGGATGAGTCCGGCGAGCAGAGCGCAAGTCAACACGAGTCCTGCGACGGTTGCGACCACGACGGCGTCAATGCGGATCGACTCCACGCGAACCATGTCGCTTTGCGTGGTGACGAACCATCGCAGAGCCGCGTAGGCGAGAGCGATGCCGGCGGCTCCTCCTGCGGAGAAAAGGAGGAGCGTTTCGATGAGCTGCTCGCGAATGAGCCGGAAGCGACTGCCGCCGAGCGCTTTCCGGACCGCAATTTCGCGTGCTCGTGCCGCGGAGCGCGCCATCAGCAGGTTAGCTACGTTGAGGCACGCGATTAGCAGCATGCAACCGGTGGCGGCCAGCAGCATATACAGCGCAGCCTTCACATCGCGTACCAAGTAATCGATCAGCGGCCGCATCCCCGCGCCGCTGCTCACGAACGGAAGGTCGAGATGGGCGTCGTGGATGCGGCGTACGGTCGCCGAGAGATCCTGAGTCGCCTGCTCACGAGTGATGCCCGGCTTCAGCCTTCCAATAACGATGAATTGGTGGTTGTCGATTGGCGCCATCTGCTCGGGCGTTCTCTCGTGGTACACAGGAAGGAAGATCTGCGTCTTCTGCTCTGGAAAAGCGAACCAGCGCGGCATCACACCGATCACGATGTAGGGTTTGGCATCGAGATTGATTTTGCGGCCAATGATGGAAGCATCACCACCGAAGCGCCGTTCCCAGAGAGACCAACTGAGAATGACGGTAGCGTTGGCCGAAGGCTGGTCGTCGTCCGCCGCAAAAGAGCGTCCGATGGCAGGCTGGACACCGAGCGCCGCGAACAGATTCCACGAACAGATCGTCGAGCGCACCTGTTCGGGCAGTGCACCTCCCTCCGAGAGGTTGTATTGAAAAAAGTTGTTATAAAGCGCGAGATGTGTGAACGATCGGCTCTCGCGTTGCCATTCGCCGTAGATGCCCGGCGCGACAATGTTCGCCCGAAACTTCTCGCCGCTTTCGTAGATCCGAACGAGTTGCTCCGGGTGGTCGAAGGGCAGAGGCTTCAAGAGAACCGACCAGACGACTGTGAACAGCGAAATCGTCGCGCCCATACCAACCGCAATTACCAGCACCGCCACGGCTGAAAATCCCGGCTGTCGTGCGAGCGTGCGGATCGTGATTCTCAGATCGCGGAGGAAAGTCTCGAGCCTGTCCCAACTCCAGACCTCGCGAGTTTGCTCGCTAATCACGCTGGGATTGCCGAAGGCGCGGAGAGCGGCATAGCGGGCCTCGCCTGGAGCGACTCCTCGTTCCCGCTGTTCTTCTTCTTCCAGCTCAAGATCGGATTGCAGCTCCCGTTCCAAATCGGCATCGCGTTTCCCGATCTGCCACCATTTCATCTCAGCTCTCCCCGGCAGCAGGCCACATCACTCGCGCCACAGCTTCGGCCATCTGCTTCCATTGAGATTCTTCGGCGACCAGCTGTTTTCTTCCCTTATCCGTAAGCCGGTAGTACTTGAATTCCCGATTGCGATCTGGAGCCATTTCCCATTTCGAGACGACCCATCCTCTTCGCTCCAACCGGTGCAGGGCGGGATAAAGAGAGCCATGTTGCATCTGCAGAAAATCATTCGTAGTTCGCTGAATGTGTTTGCCGATCTGGTGACCGTGGGCAGGACCATAGAGAAGCGTTCGCAGTATCAACATGTCGAGCGTCCCTTGAAGAAGGTTGGCGCGTTGCGGTGGTTGTTTTCCCATAGAAGACGTTCGACCGTCGATTTATGGGGATGGTAGATATTCGACCATCAGCGAGTCAAGCGTGCTGAAGTTCGCTTGACATTCGCCTCATTTCGCGATAGCACAGGAGTAGGAGCTCGGAATCTAAGCATGGCACGCCGGTCGTATTGTGGTTTCGCTTCGGGCCAGTCTGCTGCCTGCGGGGTACGCGGTGGTCATGCACGCGGGGCGCTCGTCCAGCATGAGATTTCATGAGATTCGATGAGATTGCTTGAGATAGGCGAGGAGATATCTTACCGGTGGCGACGGGATATCTCATCTGCGGCGACGAGATATCTGATGAGATCGGATGAGATTTGATGAGATCGAATGAGATTATGCAACATTTGATTCTGCCAGCCAACCGTTTTCATGTGGTGATCGAGGGGTTACCCCGGCGAGAAGCTGGGGTAACCCCGTGGAAATTTCGGCGTTACCGTGTGGAAATCTCGGCGTAACCCCGTGGAAAATTCGGCGTAACCCCAAGGCCGAAATTCGCCTGGAACTTTGTTCTCCTTGCTTGCAAATGATTGAATGCCGGGGAACATGTTTGGGGCTTGTGCTGATCTGATCGCGAATCTCATGGCAGATTTCGCGGAATTTCGATTCGTCGGCCAGTGAGGTCGTCCTAACTGTAGGCGCCGAGGCGTAGGCAGTCGGTACCCAACCCCGTCGAATACTATAGACAGTCATGCTCTCCGAAGAACGCATTCAAGACATCTTCTCGCGCATAAAGAAGTTTTCGTCGGCTGATGGGGTGGAAGCCATCATTGGCGGAGGCAGTAGCGCGCTGACTCGGTTTGCCAATAACACCATTCACCAGAACGTCGCCGAAGAGGGCTATGTCGTCTCGATTCGGGTTGCGCTCGATCACAAGACGGCGCGGGCCAGCACTAACAAGCTTGATGACGACAGCTTGAAGCGCGCGGTGCAATCTGCCGAGCAAATTGCGCGGGTGCAGGAATCGGATTCTGATCTGCTTCCGCTCGCTACGCCAGAGGAAACAAAACAGGGGAAGGCGGTGCAGCGGCATTTTGGCGAAACGGCGGCGATCAAACCGGAAGATCGGGCTGCTGCTGTGGAGCAGATCGTGGCGGTTGCAAAGCAGCATAAGCAGACTACTGCCGGCATCTACTCGACTTCCGAGCATCTGGAAGCGCTGGTGAATTCGCGCGGCGTCATGCATGTTCATCGGCAGACGAGTTCAGAAGTTTCCATCACCATGCTCGCTCCCGATTCCTCTGGTTGGCAGAAGGCGAACTCGCCCAACGTGGCCCATCTGAATCCGAAGCGCCTGGCGGAAATTGCGGCGGAGAAGGCTTCGCGTTCGGCTCATCCGCGCGAAGTGCAGCCGGGGAAGTACACGGTCGTGCTCGAACCGGCGGCGGTGCTCGACCTGCTCGGCTTCATGTTCTTCGATTTCGGCGGTACGGCGCTCCTCGAGCAACGGTCGTTCCTCAATAACCGAATTGGGACGAAGTTGTTCGGAGAGAACGTCACGATCCACGACGATGTGTACCATCCGCTGCAGTCGGGAGCGGCGTTCGACGGCGAAGGCGTGCCGCGTCAGCGCGTCACGTTGGTGGAAAAGGGAGTTGTCAAGAATCTGGTCTATTCCCGAGCTACGGCGCACAAGATGCAAAAATCGGAGCTGGCGTCCCAATTAGGGAAGATCAGCGCTACCGGCCACGGCTTTCCGCTGCCGAACGAGATTGGCGACGCGCCGATGAACATCGTTGTCGAAGGAGGAAACAAAGACGCGCAGACTGTTGACCAAATGGTAAAGTCCACCGAGCGCGGGATTCTCGTAACACGTTTGTGGTATATCCGCGAGGTCGATCCTTACGAGAAGATCCTCACCGGCATGACCCGCGATGGTACCTTCCTGATCGAGAACGGGAAGCTCGTCAGCGGGGTGCGAAATTTCCGCTTCAACCAGAGCCTGGTGGAAATGTTGCAAAATGTTGCAGCTTTGGGGACATCGGTGCGGGCCAGCGGCGAGGAATCGTTCGACATGGTGGTGCCTCCGATGAAGGTGAACAACTTTAATTTCACGGAGATAACGAAATTCTGACGAGGAGGAAGTTCGACGCAGGGTAACATCCGGAAGTACATGTCCTGCCTGTCCTTTCGCGCGGGCCGGGATGTACTTTGGTAACTTTAATCAGTCGATGACAGCAGATATAACGTCAGCCAACTCCAACTCCATCCCCCAAGGATTCACCGTGGACGAATTAAGAAGCTCAGTTCGGTTTCCTCTAAAGCTCCCCGTTGAAGTTCAAGCTGAACCAGGCGGCGTGCCCGGCCAAACCGAGGACATTTCGGCGGGCGGCGTGCTGTTCTACATGGACGCGGAGCTGGAAATCGGGTCGATGATCGACTTCAGTATTTCCATGCCGGCGAATGTGCTGGGTACAGCCACTGATGTCGTGGTGAAATGCACAGGACGTGTGGTACGCTGCTCCAAACACGGCGATCGAACCGCGGTAGCAGCAGTCATCGACGAGTACCATTTCGATCGCGCCCAGTAGCAACAGAACATTATGAGCAGTACTAGCGGCGGCTCCAAGAGCAACGACAAGCCGACATTTCCCAATCCGGAAGAAGCCGTCGCTCCTAACGGCGCTGAGAAGAGCACATCCGAGCACGCGCAGGGATTGCCTACCATTCGCGTCATCCTTGCCGATACCCAGGCGATTTACCGGGTTGGCACAAAGAAGATCTTCGCCCTCGAAGATGACATCCGCGTCGTAGCACAGGCGGAGAATCTCGGACAAGTGCTCGCTGCAGTATCCAAGTTTCCTGCCGATGTGCTGCTCTTCGAAGCTGCGATTTCGCCGAACTCACCAGAAGCGATTGGCGAAATCTTGAAACGCTCGCCACATCTGAAAGTGATCGTGTTATCGCCGGAAAACGATGAAGACACCACGGTCGAGTATTTCCGTCGTGGAGTCCGCGGGCTTCTCCCTCGCAACATTGCGCCGGAAATGCTGGTCAAGTGTGTACGCAAGGTCTTCGTCGGAGAAACCTGGATCGATAACCAGAGCGTAAATTGGGTGATCGAAGCCTACCGCGCTCAGGCCGCGCAACTCACCTCGCCGCGTCCCAAAACGAAACTTTCGGATAAGGAATTGCTCATCATCTCCTGCGTGACGCAGGGAATGCGCAACAAAGAGATCGCCAACGAAATAGGCACGACCGAGCAGGTGGTGAAAAATTATCTGCGCAAGGTGTACGACAAATTAGGCGTTTCGGATCGGCTTGAACTCGCGCTTTATTGCATCCATCATCGTCTGCTGCAGGGCGCAGGCAAAGGCCAGATTCCCGACGAGTCTCAGGCTGCCGTTGCCGCCGGCAGCGCTGTCAGCGAATAGCAACATCCTCGACAACAACTCGCGATCCCGAAAATTCAGGCATGGTTGCATGTTCAGGGTGCGTGATGCCGCGTTGCATCCAGACACAGCCAAGGCTGCGAACGAGAATCTTCATGTCCAGCCACAGGCTTCGATGGTCGACGTACCAGACGTCGAGCGCAAGGCGCTCCTCCCATGACAGCGCATTGCGTCCATTTACCTGCGCCCAACCTGTGATCCCGGGAAGCACCTCGTGGCGGCGAAGCTGTTCGGGTGAGTAGCGCTCGAGATACTGCATCAGCAATGGGCGCGGCCCGACGAAACTCATATCGCCACGAATCACATTCCATAGCTCGGGAAGTTCGTCGAGACTCGTGCGTCGAAGAAACGCTCCAAGCTTCGTAATGCGCATCGCGTCAGGCTCCGTTCCTTCGTTCATCGTTCTGAACTTCAGGATGGTGAAAGGCGTTCGCCGCAAGCCCGGCCGCTTTTGCCGAAAGAGGATTGGCCCGCCCATTGCGCTCCAAACGCATAGCGTAACTATGAGCATGAGCGGCAACGCGAGCACAAGCAACAACGAGGCGCCCGCCACATCAAAGATTCTCTTAACTCTAGTTGGTGGCTGGATCACTCGAATTCAACCTCGCGGAAATGCATGTCGTTCTGCATTTTGAGCTGAACATCACTTGGCGCGTTTCCGGAGGAGTGTACAAGAATGTTTCATCGCATGTCTGCTCAAGCAGTGGCAATTCACGTGCTCATAAGACCGATAAGAGTTTCGTTTGACTTTCGCCTGATTTCGGGATAGCACAGAAGTAGGTGGTTGCAATTACAAATGGGTCGATCCTCTTTATCCTTCGAAGCCGCATGAGATGGAAGCTGCAAAAGCCAACTGTGAAAAGAGTTGGGTTCCTCACTGCTGTGTACGTTGTTTTGTGCGCAGCAACTTGTTTCTCGCAAGAACAGTTACCGAACCTCACTGGTGGAGCACCTAAAGCAAACGCACAGAAAGGACAAATCTCCGGACAAGTGCTCGATTCGGGCACCGGACAGCCGCTGAAAAAAGCCTGGGTCACGGCACGGCAGACAGAGCGTGGCTCGCGAGGTGGATCGACAGCGGTCACCGATGCTCAAGGCAACTTCCTGCTCAAAGATCTTGATGCAGGACGATACATCCTTTCGGTTCAGCGTAACGGCTACGTCAGTCAGGTTTATGGACAGAGAAGTGCGGGGGAGCAGGGTACGACGATCTCGCTGAACGCTGGTCAGAACCTGACGGATATCACCTTTCGTCTCATTCAAGGCGGCGTGATCACAGGACGTGTCGTGGACGAAGACTCTGAACCGCTGGCGCATGCGCAGGTCCAGGCACTTCAATTTCGCTATATGCAAGGTCGGCGCAGGCTTGTGCCGATGGGAAATGCCAGCACAGACGACCGCGGTGAGTATCGAATTTTTGGCATTCGCCCGGGACAGGTGTATGTGCGTGCAACGCTCCGCGGTTTCGGATTCGTTGCTCCGGGTGAAGGGATAGACCCAAACGCTCCGTCAGAAACGACCTCGTACCCGCCTGTCTTTTATCCAAATGTTCTCGATGCGAGTCAGGCGGCGCCTTTGACCGTCCGCGGTGGAGATGAGCTGCACGTTGATTTTTCCATGAGCCCGCAGCGGTCGTACTCGGTGAGCGGAAGAGTCGTGGGAGGCGTGCAGGGAAGTTCCGGACGCGGTACCTGGCTGATGTTGATGAAGCATGGCGAGGGACCGTTCGCTTTTGGACCGGGACTGAACACCACGACTCGCGATGACAACACCTTCACTTTCAAGCAGGTGCTGCCTGGCTCCTATGATCTGATTGCCCAGCAGCAGGAGGACAAAAATTCCGCCAGCGCGCGCGTCGAAGTCGATGTCCGCGAAGGCGATGTTCAGGGAGTAATCGTCTCTCTGTCCCCGAAAGTGGATATAACCGGACACGTCAACTTCGATGTCAGCCCGACTCCGAAGCTCACCGGCATCAATATCTCTCTTGTTCCCGAGGATATGCAGGACTTTATGCGAGGCGCCTACGGTCAGGTAAAGGACGACGGCACATTCACTCTGCAGGCCGCACCAGATGAGCGTTATCGCATTGCAGCATACGGTCTGCCTCCTGGAATGTACCTAAAATCGGCTTCTGCAGGTCGCGACGACGTACTCGAGAAAGGATTTAGCCCGGCAAGCAGTCGCAATCTCGATCTGGTTTTCGGGAGCGGCGCCAAGTTGACAGGCACTATCAACACCTCAGATGGAAAAGGCGAGCCGGGCGTCACAGTCCTCGTTGCTCCTGATCGCAAATTGGCGGGATTGGCAGATGAATTCCGCACCGCCACTACAGATCAAAATGGGAAATACCAGGTTCAAGGATTGCGACCCGGCAGCTATCACGTATATGCCTTCGAGCACATCGATCCTGGCGCTTACGAAGACGAGACTTGGCTCAACGGTTTTGCAGATTTGGCCCGGCCAGTCCGGCTATCCGAAGGAGGACAAGAGAATCTCGATTTGAAACCAATCCCGTCAGGGCAGGAAGGCAATGAGCAATAGGCGATAAGCAATAGGCCAAAACCGAAAACTGATACGCACCAATGCTGCTACTTGGAAATGTTGGATTTAGCTCAGATGCTTTATCGGTGAAAGATTTCAGCCGATTGGAACTATGGCGAAAGGAGGTTTCGGCCTTTTGCCTATCGCTTATTGGCTATTGCCCTCTCGAGAAACCGGTGTAAACTATCGTCTCTCCCCTTTATAATTTCATCACATGCCAAAGTACTCGATCGTCGTCCCTTTTCACAATGAACAGGAGAACGTAACCGTTCTTTATGACCGCCTGAAGGGAGTAATGGAAGCCAATTCCGATAGCTTCGAATTGGTTTTCGTCGACGATGGAAGTTCCGATCTGACGTTCCATCTGCTCAGGGAGATTGCCGCCATCGACAGCCGGGTGACCGTGGTGAAGCTGCGCCGCAATTTCGGGCAGACCTCGGCTTTGGCTGCGGGCTTCGACCATGCCACAGGCGAGTATGTGATCGCGATGGACGGCGATCTTCAGCACGATCCCAACGACATCCCTGCATTTCTTGAGAAGATCGGCGAGGGCTACGACATCGTGAGTGGATGGCGTAAGGAGCGCATCGACAACTTCGTCATGCGTCGGATTCCTTCTCGCTGTGCGAATTGGTTGATGGCTAAGCTGAGCGGAGTCGACATCCACGACTTTGGAACCACGTTCAAAGCTTATCGGCGGGAGATCATTAACCAGGTGCCGCTCTATGGCGAGCTGCATCGCTTCATTCCCGCATTGGCATCGTGGTATGGCGCTTCGATCTGCGAAATCCCAATTCGAAACGTTAACCGCGAGCGCGGCGCTTCCCATTATGGGATTTCCCGGACATTCCGCGTCTTCTTTGACCTGATTACCATCCGTTTTCTGTTGCGCTATCTCTCGCGTCCTTTGCACTTCTTTGGAACATTTGGAGCAGCAGGCATCTTCTCCGGATCGGGAATCGCGCTCTGGCTCGTCTTCGAAAAGTTACTGCACAACAGCAACGTAATGGACGACCATGGTCCACTGCTTGTTTTCGCTGCTGTGCTGATTGTCGCCGGAGTACAACTTCTCGCGCTGGGTCTGCTGGGCGAGATGCAGGTGCGTCATTTCCATGAGCCCGCGCGTCGCGCACCGTATTCGGTCGATCGCATTCTCCGCTCGCATACTGGCGAGACAGTGAATGATTGAGAAAAGCAATAAGCGATAGGCAATAGGCGCTAGGAAAAGTAAGTTAAGGAAATCTCAGATATGACCTACTGCTTACTCCTATTGCCGTTCACTACGCTGCCAGCTTCTCACGAACTCTCTCAACCACCTCAGTCGCCCGGTCCTTGTTCTTGATGAGTGCCACGGCAGCGCCCGCAGCGAGCAGTCCCAGACCGATCCATCGGCGATTCAGGTCCAGAGTGAGTTGCCAGCTTCGCTTGTGCGCCCGCGTGTCAAAGTCGCCATGGGCACCATAATCTCCCGGGAGCGGCTCCCAAAGGTTGTTGGGTCGATTCGGATCTGCGGCTCCGTCGTATTGTTGTGATTCGAATCCGGTCTTGCCGAGATAGCGGTCGAGAATTCCCGGAATGAACTTCTGTCCTGTCATAGCAGCGACCGTCGGAGCTCCTACCCAGAATTCGCGCCGTGGATGCTGGGCAGCATAAACGATGGCTTCGGCGGCAACTTCCGGTTCAAAAATGGGAGGCACGGGCTGCGGTTTGCGGGGCAGCCGGCTCTTCACCCAACTGAATTGCGGAGTGTTGAGCGCAGGCATATGCACGACGGTGAGCCGGACCTTGCTCTTGTTGTGCACGAGCTCGCACCGGAGGGAATCCGTGAAACCAACGATGCCGTGCTTGGCTCCGCAGTAGGCGGACTGTAACGGGATACTGCGGTACGCGAGAGCTGATCCGACCTGCACGATCGTGCCACGATTGCGCCTCTGCATGCGCCTGAGAGCGGACATCGTGCCGTACACGTAGCCGAGATAAGTGACTTCCGTGACGCGCTTGAATTCATCTGCGGTCATCTCGATGAACGGAGAGAAGACCGAGACCATGGCGACGTTTACCCAAACGTCAATCGGACCCAGTTCCGATTCGGTCCTTGCTGCTGCTTGCTCGACTGCTTGAGCGTCGGCTACGTCGGTGGGCAGCACGAGTGCGCGACGTCCGTATGATTCGACCTCGCGCCGCGCGCCTTCAAGACCATCGTTTCCGCGGGCAATGAGCGCGAGATTGGCGCCCTTCTTCGCGAATAGACGAACAGCTGCGCGTCCTGCTCCGGCGGATGCGCCAGTTACAACCACAACTTTGGGGAATGGCATGAGTGCTCCAGGAAAAGAATCTGGCCAGCCGGCCTGCTTGCTTAGAAGGCGGGGTGAGGGGACAAGATGCAACCTTCGTGAGCAGAATCGGGCCGGTCCATTCATTGCTGCACCAACACCCGCAATGGGAGAGTGCACGGACTGCCAGTTGGAAACAGAATAGTTGACAACGTCAACTATCAATTGAATAGTAATTGGAATGGAGCGGGCAGCGATTCAACAGCGCATAGAAGCAGTACGCCAATTCAGCCGGTTCTACACGCGCCAACTCGGTGTCCTAAACCAGAAACTGCTGGGCAGCAAATATTCGCTCGCGGAGGTCCGAGTTCTGTTCGAACTGGCGCATCGAGAAAGCTGCACAGCCAAAGAGATTGGCCAGGATCTTGGACTCGATGCTGGTTATCTGAGCCGCATGGTAAATCGGTTTGTCCGCACCAGGCTCATAGCGCGCGAACGTTCCGATGCCGACGCAAGAAAGGTGCTGCTCCGACTCACTGCAAAAGGGCGCTTGGTCTTTGCTTCTCTCGATAGGCAATCGAGTGAGCAGGTCGCTGAAATGCTGACCGTATTACCCGAAGGCAAGCAGGAGAAGCTCGTGAACGCGCTGCGTCGGGCGGAAGAATCGTTCGCCCCTGACAAGACTGCAGAGCCCATAGTTCGTTTTCGTTCACATCGACCCGGCGACATCGGTTGGGTGATTCAGCGCCACGGTGCCCTTTACGCACAGGAGTATGGATGGGACGAGAGCTTCGAGGCATTGGTGGCCGAAGTTGCGGCGCAGTTTATTAAGAATTTCGATCCCAATCGTGAACGTTGCTGGATTGCCGAGTTGGATGGCGAGCCGGTGGGTTCAATCTTCCTCGTGAAGTACACAGACGAAATTGCGAAGCTCAGGCTGCTCCTGGTCGAGCCGCACGCGCGAGGACTCGGTATTGGTCGCAGCCTCGTGCGCGAATGCGTCGAGTTCGCTCGGCAAAGCGGATACAAGCGAGTTACCTTGTGGACTCAGAGCTGTCTTCTGGCTGCCCGCAAACTGTACGCAGAAGCGGGATTCAAGCTGATCAAGAAAGAACCACAGCGCGCTTTTGGAGCGGAGCTGGTGAGCGAGACCTGGGAACTTGAGCTGTGAACGGAAGCCAGGAAATTGATTTGATATCATTCGCCGCGTGAAACCAGCTCATCTACTCATTATTCTTCTTGTCACTTCGTGTACGCTGTACGCGCAAGCTCCACTCAATCCTGTCGAACAGAAGATGGTTCAGACCATCGATGGCGACAAGCAATCCTCAATTGATTTGCTTCGTCAGTTAGTCGAAATCAACAGTGGAACGAAAAACCTTGAAGGGGTGCGTGCAGTCGGCAAAGTCCTGATGCCGCGCTTTGAAGCTCTCGGATTCAAAGTGCGATGGGTGTCGATGGATGAGGTGCAGCGCGCAGGCACCCTTGTTGCTGAGCATCCGTGTCCTGAATCGGGAAAGTGCGGCAAGCGTGTGCTCTTGATTGGTCACATGGATACTGTGTTCGAGAAAGACAGTCCATTTCAGCATTTCCAAATGATCGACGATCATACGGCCTCAGGCCCGGGTACCGACGATATGAAAGGCGGGCTCGTCGTGATGCTATCTGCGCTGAAGGCGCTCAAGGAGTCCGGCGCGCTCGATCATGCCGATGTGAAAGTGGTCCTCAGCGGAGATGAAGAAGCCGCCGGACATCCACTGGAGATCGCCCGCCGCGAGATGATTGAAGCGGCAAAGAACAGCGACGCGGGTCTCGAATTCGAAGCAACGGCCCGCGTGAACGGTGTCTATTACGGCAGCACCAGCCGGCGCGGGAGCATCACCTGGCGCATAGAAGCGACGGGCAGGACGGGTCATTCATCGGGCATCTTCGGTTCCGAAATGGGATACGGCGCGATCTACGAACTCACTCGCATTCTCGATTCGTTCCGCACGCAGCTTCCTGAACAATATCTGACCTACAACGTGGGCCTGATCCTCGGCGGCACGACTGCACAGGTGAACGCTCAGGAAACCGGCGGAGAAGCCACGGGCAAGCCCAACATCATCTCTCCCAGCGCGATCGCCATCGGAGATCTTCGCTGTATCTCGAATGAACAGGTTGAGCGAGTCGAGCAGAAGATGCGATCGATTGTGGCCCTGCATCTGGCGAAAACGAATGCGACGATCAATTTCTACGAAGCCTATCCCGCGCAAGCTCCAACTGCAGGGAACAAGGCGCTTCTTAAGTTACTCAATCAAGTGAATCGGTCTCTAGGCCAGCCGGACATGCCGGAACTCGATCCTCTAAAGCGTGGCGCGGGTGACAGCGCCTTTATCGCACAGTACATTCCAACTCTCGCCGGCGTGGGATCGTCTGGTTCTGGCGACCATTCGGCGGAGGAGAGGATCGACCTCAATTCGTTGCCGATTAACAGCAAACGCGCGGCGCTGCTCATTTATCGATTGGGCCAGTTGCCCCCAAGCGGAAATCTTGTCGATCAAGTGAAGTGAACTAGTGCTTTCTGTGGGCAAAGACCCAGAACTTATATCCGAGAAAGTTGAAGGCGAGAGAGAAAGCAGTTCCGACGAGAGCCGCGAGTGACGGCCACCACTTCGGCTCGATTCCCGAAAAAGGATGCGTGTAGGTTGCTACGTACCACGAGCTGCCCACGTTGACCACTGCGCCGAGCACACTGATGAAGAGAAACTGAGAACCCTCAAGCATGGGATTTTTCGTCGGCACGCGCCTGAAAGTCCAGGAGCGATTCATGTAGTAACTATTCACCACGGCACATACGAATGCGACAGTCTTGAATAGCGCGAACATCGCGCCTCGTTGGCCGGTGTGACTAATGAAAATGAGCAAATTCAGAATGGCGAGGTCAACGATAGTATTGATAGCGCCGACCACGCCAAAGCGAACGATCTGCGTGGAAAGAGAAGGCTTCGGCGCTGGTGGAGGAGGCGGTTCGTCGATCGTAAGCAAGCCTGAAGAGAAAGTAGCCCGATTATGGCCCATTCGTCGTTGGTCGTTTGGCTCAGTCATTGTACCGGATGCAGTTATTGACCCCTGGGCTGCGGTACGACTCCGGTCTGCTGCGGTTGGAATGTCGGCACGGGCTGCGTGACGATGTCATTTCCGCGTACGGCGTACGGAGAGTGAGGCATGTGTGTCACGTGTCCGGTTTCAGCATCTTCGATGTTGATGCCTAGAGTTTCAAGCGTGCGGCCAGTAACGATATCGAGCTGCAGCTTGGAAGATTCATACGCCGACATCGCATTAACCAGATTCGATTCAACGGTCGAAACGTTGCTCATCTGCGTGAGCACGTTATAGGTGGTGCTCAGGCCTTGAGCCAGCTTCTTCTGTTCGGCGTCGAGACTCTGAGTGGCATACTCACGCGCCTTCAACGCAGAATCCACAGCAGCCCGATTTTGTTGGACCGCGAACTGCGCATTGCGGACATCGATCGCAATCGTGTTCTGAAGCTGCTGGAGACGGACCTCCGCCTGGCGATATTCCAGTTCGGAACGAATCTGATCGGCTTGGGCTGCACGATTTCGAATTGGGATGTTGACGCTTACTCCAGCAAAGTACGTAGGATGACCGCTCGTAGCGGTAAGCGCGTCAAAATAGCCGCCATTATTCGCAGTACTCGGCGTTCCCGTTGCCGTGAAGTTTGGATTTAGTGCGCCGGCGAGGCCCGTACCCCCATAATTCGCGACCAGGTCGACTGTGGGCAACAACGCATTGCGGGCGGCGCGCTTGCTGATGGTCCGATTATTGAGATCGATACGAGCTTGGGTCAGTTCGGGACGACGCTGCAGCGCCTCGTTGATGAGGTCCTGCGTCGGCACCACCGGTTCGGAGGCTGGTAACTGAATTCGATCGGTTGGAATCACGCCCGCAGTCGCAATCACAGGATCGTTTTCATTCCGAGTGATGGCGTTCTTCATCAGGAGCTGCGCCAGCTGTAGATTTGTCTGGGCAATGATGAGTGCCTGCTGACTCGCGGCCTCTTGTGCCTGCGCGTTTACGATTTCGATCTGGGCAATAGTCCCTGCCTGGACCTGCTTGCGATTGTTGGCCTCGAGCTGTTGTGCTGAAGCGAGTGCCCGTTCTTTAGCTTTCTCGTCCTCATAGGCGGTGACAAGATTCCAATAAAGCGTTTCAATCTGGGTCACCGTGAAGATCACTTGTTGGCGGAAAGCCTCATCGGCGATCTCGCGGTTGTTCTTGGCGATCGTGATGAAACGTCGGTTGGATGCGAGGCTCATGCCTTCAAGTAAATGCTGGCGAGCCTGGATCAGGAAATTTGAGTTGAGCTGAGGTACCAGAAACGTCCGGGTGCTGTTAGAGGTCACCCGCGAATTGTTGAAGGTGACGTTCAGAAGCGTACCGGTTGAAAAACCTTGCTGATATCCAAAGTTCTCCTCGCCTGTATTCTGTAGTAGGGACGGCACTCCGGTAATCACGGTATTCGATTGCGGAGTATTCGTGTGTTGATATCCGAGCGTCGAAGTCAGTACCGGATCGAAGGAATCGACCGGCGGGCCGACACCCAATGTGGATGAAACCAGTCCTCCCGTTCCGGTGCCTGCGCCCCCTGCAGCAGCTACCGTTCCTCCGGCGCCGCCGCCTGCTGTCCCGCCGCCAATGCCGGCGACGCCAGCGCCGGGTGTGCCCTGCACGATTCCGGTGTTCACGCCGCGATCGTTCGCGCCGGCTTTGGTGCGAAGAATATCGGTATCTGCGATGGGAAGGTTGTATCGCGCAATCACCAGGTCGAGATTGTTCTCGAGTGCCAGCGTGATGGCATCGTCGAGTGAGAGCATGACATTCCCATTCTGGATCAAGGTGTTGATTCGCGCGGAGTTTGTGAGGTTCGGTTCCGCCACATGATGTGCTCGATACGGGGCCAGAACAGTTGGAAAGTAGGCAGCGCCGTTGGTGTAATCGCCCGACGATTGCTGCTGGGCAGATAGAGCGCTCCAACCTGCACAAACAATGATGGCAAGCACAATGGGTCCTGCAATTAGTCGACGCATGTTTTGATCCTCCAACGTAAAGCGGGCACCGTTCTGCCCTTTTGCATTCTGCAATGCAGATGGAAAAAATCGCAATCGAGCGAAATTTACAGGTTATCGAAGCCGAAGGAGGAAAGACGTTAAGGTTTGTGATTCGTGTCGATTCCGATCTTAGCGAGAGGTGGTTGCGGAACTTGAACGTACGAGTCCAAAAGCACTCCGTACGCCCGTACGACTGAAATAGCCAAGGATCAGAATCAGAAAGCAGAAACGCAATGTGCCGAGAACTACCAGCGCGGGCGGAAGATGACGAAACATACGGGCAAAGAGGCTGACGTCTAGCACGAAGGAGAGCACTACGAAAGCGCAGGTCACAAACCACGCCCACCGCTGCAGCTTCCACAATGCAATACCAACCCAGCAGCAGAAGATAGCCATTACGATGAAGTAAGCAGTAACAACTCCG
This sequence comes from uncultured Terriglobales bacterium, assembly GCA_964399125.1. GTDB lineage: Bacteria > Acidobacteriota > Terriglobia > Terriglobales > Acidobacteriaceae > Gp1-AA112. The sequence goes on along the minus strand of CAYNPS010000008.1, from coordinate 43,663 downwards.
GGAAAGTCGAGCAGCAGCGTCGGGCCGAGCTCGGCCGATGGCGTTGCATTTTCGATGAAGCCGATCACTGACAGGCGTGCAAATAACCAGGTCATCAGCAGCGCTGTATATCCAGCGGCCCCGAGAAAATAGAAAAACGCAATCACGCTAATGCCTGCAGGACGCCGTTTCACGCTAGTGCTGAACCTCCCCTGCGGAGATGATCTTCGATTCTGCCCTGAATTTCTTGTAATCGCTAAAAGCAGCGTCGATATCCAATCGAATGGGTTTCACCAGGGCCACGCGCGCATCGAAACCGATATGCGCGTGTAGAGGTAGCCAGACTTCGTTATTAACGAACGTCTCTTCAATTTCAATATGGGAACCCGGGTGCAGCCGCAGCAGGAATCCTCCCCATGTGATTGTGTCGATTACGTCCGCTTCCATTTTCAGCCATTGGAACTCGTTCTTATCGATCCATAGCTTCGGATGCAGCTTAGGAAGTACGCGCGCCGCATTGAGATTCGGCCGAAAATCGGGACGTGGCTCGCCGCTGATAACGTACGCTGGGCGACCGTTCAGGGTTTCTTCACCCGCGATTTTAAAGTCGTAAGCCTCAGGCACCTCGAGAAGGAATTCGTGCTCCTCCCGATGCCGTTTATCGAAGTCAGCAAGTCGCTTTTCGCGTTCTGAGGGAGTTTCCGCACGTCGCTTCTCCATTGTGTCATTCAGCTTCTTCTCGACTTTGCGTGCTTCAGCATCTGAGAGCGGCTGATCGTTGCGTTTAATGAGATGAGCGTAGGGTTGATCGTACAAGAAGATGATCTCTTCTGTTTCCGATTTTTTGGATTTAATGCTGCCGTCCGCGTTCAGCTCGCGTTGTTCGATGCGCTGAAGGAATGTGTAGTTCTTTTCCTGTTCCCAGTTAGAAACATCGCGCTGCATAGCGCGGCGAACGATTTCTTTTACAGGAGGCGGAGGCGTCGGCGGTGCGGCCTGCTCTTGCTTTCGCGCGTGGGATCTTTGCGAGAAACTTGCAAGGGAAAATGCACCGACAAAAACGAGAGCGCCGGCTCGACGAAGATTACTGAATTCCCGCTTCATCACAGATGCATCGCTCTCGATCGCATAGGCATGATAGCTGCAATTTGGGCGATGCGGCGAACCGATTGGGCATGACCGGAGGTGCTTGAGATTATTCGCCGTTGTGCTTGGGAGGACCGCAGGAATCTCGGACCACAAGCTCGGTGGCGAGGAGAACGGGAGTGATGTTCTTCCCGCGCTTCTCGAGATGATCGATCAACAAGCGCGCTGCGACTGTACCGAGTTCCCGTGCAGGTTGTCGCACAACAGTCAGTCGCGGACGCAACAGCGTCGACCAATAAAAGTCATCGAAGCCGAGCAAACTGATTTCTTCCGGACAACCAAGCCCGAGCTCCTGAATCGCGGCAAGCGCGCCAAGCGCCATCATGTTATTCGTGCAGAAGATCGCCGTTGGACGCGGGGAGTTTTCCAGCAATTGCATGGCGTGATCGTGTCCGCTCTCCATGTCGTTGTGGCCGGAGTGAATCAGGCTTCGCTCGGGCCGAATCTTCTCGCTTCGCATAGCCTGCAGAAAGCCTTTGAGTCGTTCGGCCGAAGTTCCGCTGGAAGTATCGCCGGTGATGATTCCAATCTTCCTGTGACCGAGACTGAGCAAATAGCGCGTGGCCTCGTCTGCAGCGAGGGTGTTGTCAACACCGACCCGCCCAATCGACCCGTCGCCTGCCGCTGGATACCGATCGGCATAGACGACCGGGAGGTTTCCCAAAACAGGCCGGACTCTCTTGCCAACAGCTTCGACTGCAGGAACGCGGATGATTCCATCCACACGGCGACGATGAAACGAATCGAGATAATTTCGTTCCTCGTCCCAACTCTCACGAGAGTCGCCGATCAAAATTGTGTAATTAGCTGAGGCAGAGTAATCCTTTGCTCCACGCACGAGATCAACATAAAAGTTGTTGGAAAGATCGGGTACGACGATTGCGATCGAATGTGTCTTTTGCAGCCGGAGCCCGCGCGCCAGATCGTTCGGACGATACTTGAGTTCTTTGATCGCGTCTTCAATGCGCTTGCGCATCTCTGCACTGACGTAGTCAGAGTTATTCAGTGCCGCCGAGATAGTAGAGACCGACGCGCCCGCAGCTTTCGCCACCTCGCGAATCGTGACGTGATGCTTCGCGCTACCCGCCTTGTTGTTCAAGTTCCTGCGCGCCATTTTGCTGGAAGCATAGTATCCGCAGAGCGAGAGCTCTCAAAGCCGGCTTTTCTGGAAAGCCAGTTTGTGAGCACAAAAAGCAGCCTGACAGGAGATATTAGGGAATGGAGTGAGACAGGAGAAAGAGAGACAGATCAAAGCACGACGAGGTCCCCGCTCCATTGTGATTCCGAGCGGGGAGCCCACCCAAACAGAACTACTTAGTGAAGGCCTTAATTGCAGAAGCCTCGTCATCTTTCACGTCAAAGACGGTGTAGAGCTTCGTGATCTGCAGCAGGTCGTGCACCTTCTTCGTCAGGTTCAGCAGCTTGAGCTCGCCGCCCTGGTTGCGGACTGTCGTAAACGCGCTAACCAGCTCTCCGATACCGGAGCTGTCGATATAAGTGACGTCGCCGAGATTCAGCAGAATCTTCTTTTCACCTTTGCCCAAAAGCTCGCGGATCTGGTCGCGCAGCATGACGCTGCCTTCGCCTAGAGTGATACGTCCGCTGAGATCCATGATGGTCACGCCGTCAACTCGACGGCTATTCGATTTCATTGTCACTGTCGTCCCTCCGAGGCCCTCTCTGTGGAATGGCCGGTATGTTTTATCAGCGTGATTTCTGTTCCAGGCTCCAGGTTGCGGATCCGCACCTCGTCCATAAATGAGCGAATCAAAAAGATTCCGCGCCCTGACTGCTTTAGCAGATTCTCTTCCGCGAGCGGATCGGGGATGTCTTCTTCCCGAAGTCCGCGGCCCTGATCGGAAATCTTGATAACCAGTGCTTCGCCCGTATTCTCAAATGAAACCGTCATCTTCTTTTTCGGATCGTAGGCGTTGCCGTGAAGCACGGCGTTTACCGCCGCCTCACGCACGGCCATGGCGATTCGATGGCAATCTTCATCATCAAAAGGCATCTTCGAGGCCAATTTTTCGGCCGTCTGTTCTGCCTTGTTTACGCTGTCGAGTGTGGAGTCCAGCGTGTATGAGACCCGTTCTAAGGTCATGAATTGCTTTTCCGAAGCGACAGTATAGCTCCCCGCAAAACCCCGAATTGCATGGAAATACGCCTGTTGGAATTGAATCGGTAGTTTGCCTGTCGCAGCGAAGAAATGTCAATCGAATGTTCTTGGACGATTCCTGCCGAACTCCCAGCCACTCAGGCGTCATTTGTCAGGTCTTCCACCGCGTCCACGTCGTCCACTTTGTCCAGCTACCGACGAACCGGTGGCACAACGCTATTTACTCCGTGGGTTCCGACCCACTGCACAATTTCCAGTGCTGTGTGCAAAATGTCCGCGCTCTATGATCAAGGCGATTTTCCGACTCACAGACGTCGAAAGACAAAAAATCTTCCGGCTGCGCGAGATGGGTGTGCGTCCGCCCGACATCGCTCGCCGCTTCGGCCTCAGCGAAGGCGTAGTGCACAAGATCGTGCAGGCGCAGCGCGCGATGCTCGCAGCTCAATCCAAAATGAGCCCGCAGCGCGGAACTACTGCAGAGGACCTGCGCAAGCAGGAAGCTTCATAAACCGCAGGCTCGAATCTGGTGCGTCTTCGGAATGCGACTTCCGGTGTGCCTTCGCAGTGTCTCCATTTCGCGATTTTGTGATTTCGTGATTTCGGGATTGAGATCACACAATCACGAAATCACAGAATCACGAAATTGAGCATGACCTAATCTGCGGGCCTTCCACGCTGCTGCACCTCATTCTTTCCCGCGCGACGCTTTACACCACAGGTGCATCCTGACTCAGAACCGATTAAGCTAGACTGCTACACAATCCCTTATGGCTTCTGAGAACTCATTCGATGTGGTGAGCAAGATCGACCTGCAAGAAGTGGCGAACGCCATTCAACAGGCGCTTAAAGAAATTCACACGCGCTTTGATTTGAAGGACTCCAAATCCGACATCGGCATGGAAGGAAAGGAGGCCATCGTCCTCTCCTCCGCCGACGAGTACAAACTCAAGGCTGTGACGGACGTCCTGCAGAACAAGTTGGTGAAGCGCCAAGTCCCGCTGAAAGGGTTGCAATATCAAGCGATCGAGCCGGCGGCAGGCTCGACTGTGCGCCAGAAAATCAAGCTGCAGCAGGGAATTCCAATCGAAAAAGCGCGCGAGATCGTCAAACTAATCAAAGATTCGAAGCTAAAAGTTCAAGCTTCGATTCAAGGTGACACCGTACGCGTGAGCGGCAAGGATCGCGACACACTCCAACAGGTCATCGGGATACTGCGCAACAAGGATTTCGGCATCGACATGCAGTTCACGAACTATAGGTCCAATTAGCGTGAGTGCTCCGGCCAGCGTCACGGCGAAAGAGGTCTTTGATCTTCTGCGCGACGACCTGCTCGCCATCGAGCGCGAGTTCGAGCGCGACGCCGTTTCGGGCGTCACCGTGATCACTGAAATCGGCGAATACCTGCGCGAGGGCGGAGGAAAGCGCATTCGTCCAGCGCTGCTGCTGCTTGCGGCGAAGCTGTGTGGATATGAAGGGCAGGGAGCCATTCGGTTGGGATCTGTGGTGGAGATCGTCCACACTGCCACACTAGTACACGACGACATCATCGATGAAGCCCTAACTCGCCGCGGACGCCCGTCAGCCAACACCCAGTGGGGAAATTCCAAATGCGTGCTGGCCGGCGACTGGCTCTACATGCAGGCGTTCAAGATCGCCCTCGAAGAACAGAACTTCAAAGTTCTCGATCTGCTGATCGGACTCACGCAGCAGATGGTTGAAGGCGAGCTCATGCAGATGGAGCGCCTGGGCCGGATCATCAGCCAGGCCGAACATCTGGATCTCATCTACCGCAAGACTGCCTGCCTCTTTTCTGTCTCGATGAAGCTCGGAGCCGTGCTTGGCCGTGCCAGCGCTGACGATGAAGATCGCTTAGGCGAATATGGTCGCAATTTGGGCTTGGCCTTCCAAATCGTCGATGACGTTCTTGACCTCACCGCCTCTGAAGATGTCCTCGGCAAACCAGTCGCGAGCGATCTGCGCGAAGGCAAGGTCACGATGGCGGTGATTCATGCCCTCGACCGCTGCACCGAATCAGAACGCAAGCTGATCGAGACCGTTCTCGACGAGCGCTGCTTCGCGAATGTGGCGCATCGAGATGTCGTTTCCATTCTGGGACGCTACGGCTCTGTCGAGTACGCAATCGCTTCCGCCAACGAGCATGCCGAGCAGGCACGCCGCTCCATCGCTCTATTTCCCGATAGCGAAATCAAGCGCGCTCTCTTGTGGATTCCTGAGTTTGTGGTCGGAAGAGAGAAGTAGGTTTTAGCGAATCTGCTGACTAGACGAACATCCCTTCGTCGCCTGAAGTTGTCCTCTGCTGCTTCCGCGTCTCGCGCTTTTGATTCAGCAACGATCCGATTCCAACAGTAATTGCGTGGAGCACGCCGTTCACCTGGCGGACTGGTGAGAGCACCGAATTCTGAACTGCTCCTGTGGTCTTTTCTACTCGCTCCAGAGTCCGTGTGAACAAGTCATCGGCCTGCACGACTTTGTTCTTGGCACGAACCGCCATCTCGACAGCAGTATCGCCGAGCGTGGCGGCATGTCGCCTTAAGTTCGCAGACGTTTCGGTCAGGTTGGAAGTGATCTCTTTTATCTTAGGAGTGGCGTCGGCCAGCACATCGCGTGCGTTCTCGATCAGCGGAGTGGCCCGACGCTGTACCTCGAGGGCGATGCTCTCCATCTGCGATGTTGACCGGCGAACAGTAACGTAAATCCCAAGCAGTATCAGCATCTGCAGCACAACGGCCACAGACGTAACCGCTACAAAGATGGTTAGGAGGGTAGAGGTCATGCGGAGATGCGTTCGGTCCACCGCGGCGGGCGATGGACCGAAGCGCTGCTAACTCTTTGGTTCGACCGCTTCGCGATAGGCTTGGCGTCCCGCTTCGACTGCCGACGAGATCTGATCTTTGGAACGGCCAACCGCTTCTTTGCCCTTCTTTACCCAGGTATCAACCTGGCCGCGGAATTCCTGGCTGCGATTAACGACGTAATCGCGGCCCTCAGTGGCCGATTGGCGAATCGTCTCGCGCGTCTCACGCCCCGATTTGGGAGCATAGAGAACGCCGACGAGAGCGCCCAGTCCAAGACCCGCAAGAAACCATCCAATGCTGTTGCTGTCGTTATCTGCCATTACTGCCTCCCAAAGAAAATTGCCAGTGGAGGTGATGTTAGCACAAAGGAGCATTGATCCCTTGTGGCCAGCAGCAACTCTAGCTCAATGCACTTCCGTTACGGTTAGAGGCACGGAATACATCTCGGCGAGGAAGATAGTTAAAAGTCTGCTCTCACCACGCGAGCTTTTCTGGTAGGAATTCCGCGAAGAGGTCGTCGTAATACGGCTTCAACTGTTTCAAATCGGGCTTCGTGTGTCCCTTTGAATACAGATCGTAGGGGTTGAACTTTTGTACCCACGGTAGCATTGCCCGGTCTTTCTCGTTCTCCAGGTGCTTGTAGGCGCCGTGGCGGTGCCAGGCATAAAAGGAGTGGAACCTGAGCATGTAGAGAGCTTCGTCCGGCAAGTACGGCTTCATGACTTCGGCGATGTAGCCGTCGTGGCCGAAGGACATGTGGACGCTTTCGAGGCCGCAATTCGGTTCGTAGATTCCGTATTTGGTTTGGTACTCAGGGATCTTTGCGTCGGGATTTGCAGCGAAGTACTCCGGGAAAACCACCTGATCCGACCAGGCGCAGCCCACTGGGAATGTATCCCCTACTACTCCCCACTGCGGCTCGCCGTACAGGCACAGGCACTTGCCGAGATCGTGGACGAAGCCTACCAGAACCATCCAACGCGGATGGCCGTCGCGGCGGATCGCTTCTGAGGTCTGGAGCAAATGCTCGAGCTGGGTAAGATCAGTGTCGGGATCGCTGTCATCGACCAACGTGTTCAGATACTCGGCTGCTTCCCACACGCTCTTCTTGCCACGGGTTAAGCCGAAATATTGTTTCTCTTTCGCGAGCACGTAATCGACGGTCTGGTGCTGGTGGTTCAGGCGATAGAACTCCGCCACGCCCGGATTCGCCTTTTCGTCATACTGGCGGAACTCCGACTCGGATTTGCCTTCCTTGTAGCGGCCCTGAACGAAGTCTTCCCACTGTTCCATATTGGAAAGCGGCTCAGTGACTGCACTGGTTTTGAGGGTGCTCATGAAGTCTCTCCCGGACATTTGCCAAAACGTTTCGATATTTATTGTAGGCCCACTGCTTGCGCCCGCGCGAGAGATTTTCGCACGTAAGGTTGTTCGGCAACTGGACCGTCTAAGCTGCCTCTTTTCAATATGCTAGGAGATGCGAGTGGGTAGACGTTTCGATGCGGGCCGCCTCTGAATTTGGAGCGACTAGCCGGTGACGTCCACCTGCCCATGGCGCACGTCGGCACCACGCACCCAGAAGATCACGTCCTCGGCGATGTTGGTTGCGTGGTCGCCGATGCGTTCAAGATTCCGCGCGATCAGCAGAACGTCCAATGCTTGTCGCGTGAATTGGGGCGAGTCGTGCATTTTAGCGAGCATGGATTGCTCGATCTCGCGCTTCATGCGATCGACTTCGTTGTCCATTACGAGGACATTTTGAGCGAGATCAGCATCGCCACGCACGAATGCGTCGAGGGACTGGCGGATCATCTGCGAGGCGATGCTCGACATGAGCGGAACATCCGCGGGAAGTTCAGCCGGAGGAAGATCGAGAACCTCTGCCACTCGCTGGGCGATATTGACCGCCTGGTCGCCCACGCGTTCCAAATCGGCATTGATCTTAATGACCGCAACGATGAATCGCAGGTCCACCGCCATGGGCTGCTGCATGGCAAGCAAATCCAACGCGAGCTCATCGATCTCGCGATGCGCGGCATTGATCACCTGCTCGGTTTCGAAGACCATTGCGCATTGCTTGCGATCGGCGTCGCGATAGGCATTGATGGCGTACGCAATCGACTGCTCAGCGATTCCGCCCATGCGCAGCAGGCGGTCTTTCAATTCATCAAGGGCTTCATGGAAACGAGTACGGGTCATCCGAACCTGCCGGTGATGTAGTCTTCCGTGCGTTTGTCGGTCGGAGCAGTGAATATCTTTTCGGTCTTCTCGTACTCGATGAGATGGCCCATAAGAAAGAATGCCGTCCAATCCGCCACGCGGGCTGCTTGTTGCATATTGTGCGTCACAATGACCACTGTAAAGCGTTCTTTTAGTTGATAAATGAGGTCCTCGATCTTGGCCGTGGAGATTGGATCGAGCGCCGACGCGGGTTCGTCCATCAACAGCACTTCCGGTTGCACTGCCAAAGCACGCGCAATGCAAAGACGTTGCTGCTGGCCTCCGGAAAGGCTGGCGCCGGACTTGCTCTTGAGAGAATCCTTGACTTCATCCCACAGAGCAGCCAGTCGCAACGAGCGTTCAACCACCTCATCGAGCTCCCGGCGATTGCGGAATCCATTGAGCTTCAAACCGGCAGCGACGTTGTCGTAAATCGACATTGTGGGAAACGGATTTGGTTTCTGAAAAACCATGCCTACTCGACGTCGCACGTCGACTGCCGCAGTGCCGTTGTATGCGTTGAATCCACCGATCATAACTGAGCCCTCAACGCGTGCAGTTGGAACTGTTTCATGCATGCGATTCAAACAACGGATGAAGGTAGATTTCCCACAACCTGAAGGGCCGATGATCGCGGTGACCGCGTTCGACCGAATATGCATGCCGACACTGTGCAACACTTCAACCGGACCAAACCAGGCGCGGAGATCTCGAACGTCGATGTTGACGCCCACCTATGCAACTCCTTTGGACATTCCGCGGCCGGCGACGAAGCGAACAGCCGAAACAGTTCCAATGATGAGGAGGATCAGCACCATCGCTCCGGCCCATGCCTGGCGATGCCACTCGTCATACGGGGAGATCGCGTAGGTGTAGATCTGTAAAGGCAGCGCGGCAGTCGGCTGATTGATTTTGAAATTCCAGAACTGATTGCCGAAAGCCGTGAAGAGTAGGGGCGCCGTCTCACCGGCCACGCGAGCAAACGCCAGCATGATTCCTGTAATGACACCAGAGGTCGCCGTGCGAAGCGTAACGAAGATCGTGGTGCGCCATTGCGAAATGCCGAGTCCCAATGCAGCTTCGCGAACAGAGTGCGGCACCATCAGCAGCATCTCTTCGGTGGCACGCATGACGGTTGGGATCATCATCACGCCGAGGGCAATTCCCCCGGCTAGCGCAGAGAAATGCCTTTGTGTCACGACGACGAGCCCGTAAATTGCCATTCCAATCACGATCGATGGAATGCCATTCAGAACGTCCGCCATGAACCGGATGCCATCGGCAAAGCGGTGGCGTCCATACTCTGCGAGATGAATGCCGCCTGCGATTCCCAGCGGAACACCAATAAGGCTAGCGATAGCGAGTATTTCGCCGGATCCCCAAATGGCGTTGGCCATGCCACCCCCGACTTCGCCGACGGGTTTGGGAATCTGCGTTAGAAAGGCCCAGTTGATGGCACTGATACCCTTGATGAGCAGATAAATGAGAATTGCGAACAACGGCGCCAGCACGACAATTGCAGAGAAGGCGGCGAGCGACATCGCCGCGTAGTTCATCAATCGGCGGTACAGGCTGACTCCGCTGCGTTGTGGCTTAGGCATGTACCCTCGCCGGCATTCCTCGCTTGGACGTCCAAACCAGCAGACGCGCGAAGGCATTGACCACCAACGTGACAATGAACAGGGCAAGCCCGATTTCGATCAGAGCACTGCGGTGCAGGGAAGTCATTGCTTCGTTTAACTCATTCGCGATGACGCTGGCCATCGTGTAACCGGGAGCGAAGAGCGATTTGACGATGTCAGGACTGTTGCCGATCACCATCGTGACCGCCATCGTTTCGCCAAGCGCCCTTCCCAATCCCAAAATGATCGCGCCTAGAATACCGGTGCGTGCATTGCGTAAGACTCCAATGCGAATCATCTCCCATTGCGTAGCGCCGAGCGCAAGAACGCCTTCGCGTTGCTGCTGAGGAACTGTGAGCATTACTTCGCGCGAGATCGAGCAGATGATCGGCACGATCATGATCGCGAGAATCATCCCGGCAGCCAACATGCCAATCCCGTAAGCAGGACCGCTGAACAGTCCGGTCCATCCGAAATACTTAGCCAGGACTGGTTCCACATAGGAACGGAGCAGTGGAGCCAGCACAAAGATTCCCCACAAGCCAAAAATGACACTCGGAATCGCTGCCAGCAGCTCTACTGCAAATGAAAGTAATTTGCGCAAACTTCGCGGGCAAAGTTCATTGATAAAGACTGCAACCGCAATGCCCAGCGGAACGGCAAGAACGAGGGCTATGAAAGAGGAAACCAGGGTGCCGTAAACGAAGGCCCAGGCGCCAAACTGTCCGGCGACTGGATCCCACATATCGCTGACGAAAAAGTGCCACCCGAATTTCGCCAACGTCAGTCGGGAGTTGTAGATCAGCTCAAAAACGATGAGGCCGAGGATGGCCACCAACGACAAAGCCCCAAGGAGGATGAGGGACTTGAATACCGCGTCGGCCTGTATGCCCAAACGCCAGCGACGGGCAGTAGCCACAGGCTTTAGGCGCTCCCGGACCGGCAGTTCCAGTTTGGGTAGAGTGGGCTGCGGGTTGGTCAAGTCTTTCTCCAGCTGCGGTTGCTGAACTAGCATCTCTGCAGCCCACAGTAAATGAAGACTGTTAAAGGAGTATTACACCTGCTCCTTTCCACATGTACTTCGTTATAAATTAACGACTTAAATCTATTGCAATTCTTTAATCTTCGCTTTCTCCTTTTGCACGACCGGCTTCGGCAGAGGAGCATAGTTGAGCTGCTCAACCATCGACTGGCCCTGATCCAGCATCCAGTTTAGGAACGTGACCACCGCGTTCTTTTTTGTCTGGTCCTGCCACTGAGTGGGAATCAGCAGGTAGGTAAAACTGGAAATCGGATACGAGTTCTTTCCTGCGGCATTTGTGATGGAAATCCGGAAGTCGTCCGGCATGTTCTTCACCGAAGCTGCCGCTGCGCTGGTGGACTGGAGGCTGGCTTTCACAAAATTTCCGGCGGCATTCTTCACCGGTCCAAATGTGATGTTGTTCTGGAGCGCATAAATGAGCTCAACGTAACCAATCGCGCCCGGCTGCTGCCTGACGAGCCCTGCCACCTGTTCGTTGCCCTTTCCTCCGATTCCCGTCGGCCACTTGACTGATGTGCTCGAGCCGACGCTGGACTTCCACTCGGGACTGACTTTCGAGAGGTAATCGGTCCATACGAACGTGGTGCCGCTTCCGTCGGACCTGTGAACGACAACAATATCCTGGTCGGGTAGATTCACACCGGGATTGGCATCCGTAAGCGCCTTGTCATTCCACTTCTTGATATGACCCAGGAAGATTCCGGCCAGAGCCTCAGGCGTGAACTTGATTTCACCCGAAACGCCCGGGATGTTGTATGCAGGAACGACGCTTCCCATCACCGTCGGAAGCTGAATGATCGGCTTACCCATGTCCTTCAACTTCTCGTCATCGAGCGGCATATCGCTGGCGCCGAAATCCACGGTTCCGGCCTTGAGTTGCTGGATTCCTCCTCCGCTGCCGATCGACTGATAATTGATCTGTATATCGCTGTGGGCGTTGTGAAATTCGCTGAACCACTTGGAATAAATGGGATAAGGGAAAGTGGCTCCGGCGGCATTCAAATTCACTTGCGCGCTCGAAGTTGCCACTGCCGCTATCAGGAACGCGAACGCTAGCAATCGTCTCATCGATTCAAGTTCTCCATAATTTTGTCTTCGAGCACGAAGGTAGTAGTGAATTGCTACAGCCTTGTTACAACCATATGAATTGTGCGTTAACGCACGCTTTTAGCATTAGTTGGATGCTTGTAATTCTGTCGTAACAATCGGAGGATATGGTTACCCTGAGTCAAACTCGCGCGCGCCACGCTCGCGGACTAGACGATGTGGCCAATGAAACAACCGATCTTTGTAGTAGAAGACGATCCAGATATTGCGCGGCTGCTGCGACATCACCTCGAAAACGGCGGATACACAGTTCGTACTTTCGCCGCGGTTGCGGGCGTTCTTGAAGAAGCAATTCGCAGCCGCCCGCTGCTGTTTCTTCTGGACATCATGGTGCCTGGCGGCAGCGGACTTGATCTCTGCGATCAGATCCGCCACTCAGAGGTTCTCGCGGGAACTCCAATCATCTTTCTTACTGCGCGAGCGAGCGAATCGGATCGTGTGCTTGGTCTCGAGCGCGGCGCGGATGATTACATTGGCAAGCCGTTCAGTCCGCGCGAGCTGCTGGCGCGAGTGAAAGCAGTGCTGCGCCGATTCGAACCTGTAATGCCGATTGCAGTTCGCGAGCTCGGTGATCTGCGCATTGATACGGGAGGGATGACGGTTACGGTCCGAGGGAGCAATGTCGCGACCACGGCGACAGAGTTTCGTTTGCTGGACTACTTCGCTCGCCATCCCGGACGCGTCTTTACACGCGATCAGCTCCTCGATGCGGTCTGGCGCGATACGGCATTCGTCACCCCGCGCTCGGTCGACGTTTACGTACGGCGGTTGCGGGAGAAAATCGAGTCGAATCCTGAAGATCCGCGGTACCTTAGAACCGTGCGCGGTGCAGGCTATCGTTTCGAGGTTCCGAGGTGAGAAGTCGTATCTTTTTTAAGTTGGTCGGCGCTTTTGTACTGGTTATTGCTGTCGCGACTCTCACGCTCGATTTCTCCGTCCGCAAAGCATGGGAAGAGTCTTTCGTCAACGAGACGCGTACGTCGCTTGAACAGAAAGCGAGGCTGTTTGCTCAAGCCGTAGAGCAAAATCGTGATCGCCGCAGCATGCAAGCAATTGCGGACGATGTCTCCAGTGCGGCGGATGCTCGCGCCACCATCATCCAGAACGACGGACGCGTGCTCGCCGATACCCGAGCAAATCCGGCGGAAATGGAGAATCATGCGACTCGGCCTGAATTTATCAGTGCATTGCATGGCAGCATAGGAAGCGCCACTCGCACCAGCCACACGGTCGGGATTCCATTCCTCTACGTTGCTGCCCCAATTCACGGAGGCGCAGTGCGGCTAGCGTATCCACTCTCCGCGATTCAGCAGACGACTCGCCGCATTCGCCTGCACCTGCTCTGGGCTTCGCTGACAGCGCTGTTGTTGGCGACAATTATTTCTGCGATTGTGGCGCGCGCGATTTCACGACGGCTGCAGAAGATCGTGAATTTCGCTGATCGTATTGCTGCAGGTGACCTCAGTGCACGAATTGAGGAGTCCGCCGAAGACGAAATCGCACTGGTGGCTTCTGCACTCGACCGCACCGCGCGTCAACTTGAGCAAAGCTTCGCTGCGGTTGAGACAGGCAGAAAAGAATTGGAAGCGCTGCTCAACAGCATGCAGGAGGCGGTGCTGGCAATCTCTCGCGACCGCCGTGTTCAGTGGTCGAACGGACCGATGCGCGCGATTGTGCCAGTTGCGATTGGCTCGCCGCTTGTGACCGCCATTCGGGATCCTGAAGTCCTGGCGAGTATCGAGAGCGCGCTCGACAGCAAGCAGGTTCGTACCGCGCGGGCCGCAGTCCTGATTCCCGGCCGGACTTTTCGCGTGACGGCGGCGCCGCTCCCCGGGGGCGGAGCAGTCGCGGTGTTCCACGACATGAGCAGCATCGAGCGTGTGGAGAAGACGCGCCGCGACTTCATCGCGAATGTTTCGCATGAGCTGCGAACTCCGCTCACCTCGATTCAAGGATTCGCCGAGACTCTGCTCGACATGGAAGCCTCTGGCAATGGCGATGCGACAACGCAACGCGACTTCCTGGAAGTCATCCGCAAAAATGCCGCTCGCATGACGCGTCTCACCGAAGATCTGCTGGTTCTCGCACGAGTGGAATCCGGTGAGCGAGCTTTCAATATGCAGCCGGTCACGCCAGCGTCGCTTCTGGGCGAGGCCGCAGGGACCTTCCGCGACACCGCGCGACTAGCTGGAATCGAACTTAGAATCCAGAACAGCGCAAACCAGGAAGTGCTCGCCGATAAAGATGCTGTCCATCAGGTTTTCACGAACCTGATCGAGAACGCGATTAAGTATGCCGGTTCAGGCGGTCGCATCGACATCGGCGCACGTGATCGCGGCGAGGAAGTCGAGTTCTACGTACGCGACTATGGTCCAGGAATCGCCTCAGAACATTTGCCTCGATTATTCGAGCGTTTCTACCGCGTGGATAAAGCTCGATCGCGCGAATCAGGTGGAACCGGCTTGGGCCTTGCCATCGCTAAGCACATTGTTCGCGTCCATGGCGGAACAGTGAATGTCAGTAGCGAACTCAATCACGGTTCAACATTTTCATTCGTTCTCAAGCTGGCGCCCGCTTCTATTAGCCAAGTCACCGCCTGATGAATGCCCCAAAATTGTCGGCGGCCCCAAGCTTCTAGGGCAGATAAAACGATCTACAACTGAGCTCAGCTGCCAGAATCCTATCCCAACCGGCAATTTCCGCTATCCATTCAAACAAAACTTCTGAATAGGTGAAATCCGAGAAGAGCGTGCCCTTCGCTTTCCCGACGCGAGGACATCGAGTTTCGTGAACTGTGATTACCTGCGTACCGCAAACGAATTACTAACCGTTAACGGGAAAATATCGAAGGTTCAGCTCAAGTGCCTGTATTTGAGGCGGCCAACTATTGCACGTATCGGCGAATGGCTATTCGGGCCGTGACGGTACGCAACTGACCCAAGAAATATTACTGGTCGGTTAGAAATTCCTTACCTTCGTAACTTGTTTGCCATGAGTGACTTTGAGACGATGACCCGGCGGGTAAATGCATCCGTGTGGCCGATGAGACTCGAAGTCCTCCCCTCGATTCGGCTGTGTTCGCCTACGCAAGCTGAGACTGTCCTAGTCGACAGGAACGGATTGGCTCAGCGCACGCGGAGAATTCGGGGAGACTTCGAGAATGCCGATAGCCGTACCGGAACAAGTCATAGATAGGCGCTCAAGAGTATCGGATGTCTACGCCGACTATGGAGTTCACGTGAATGCCTTGTCGGTAGAGGAGTTGTTCGAACTATATGAGCGCTCGGGCTTTCTCTATCCGGAGAAAGCAGCTCGTCTGCGTCCCCATATTCACAAGATAAAAGATAACTGGGATCGAATGCTCAGCTCTGAGGATTCTTTGGTTTCGGTTCTCACGGCCGGCGACTCGCATCGAGGGATGGCGTCGCTCACGGTATGGCGAACCGCACAACGCGGCTCGACATTGCAGCACCTTGTAAGCGAGAGCAACCCCTTCGCTTCGCGGGCGGTGATGCTCGCCTCCGGCGCTGCGAGCATGGCCAATAAGAGCGAAGATTCGGGGCAGAACTGGTTCCGTCCGCAAAATCGATTTCCGGCTCGCATATTTGGATCAGTCGTTGAGGCAGTAGGCACAGCTCGCTCCTCGGTACAGCGCCTTAGCTACTTTGCACTGTCGCGCAGACTCTCGTATCTCGCAGATCCGCAGGTATACGTAGTTGGGTATGACAGTCCGCAGAAGGCAACACTTTGCGCACTGGCGGCGGCAGTACGTGGCTCGATTTATGTTGTGGCCGAAGGCTTGGCTGGAGATGTGGAGTTTACCGGCATCAATCAGCTCTATCGTCGCGTCGGTCTGCGTAGGACCAGGCATGTTTGGCTGGCCTACAGAACCCATTCTCAGGAAGTCCTTGGAGCAGTCATCGCCTACCGTGGTCCCTTAGGAGTTAATTTCAGTTACCTCGAGAATCGTTGCGACCTTCTGATCAATCATAGTGTTTCCCAGAATGAGACCACTGCCGTGGCACGTGCGTTGCTGGGTGCCGCTGTTGGCGCGTACGAAGACTTTGAACTCGATGACATTCCGTTGATTGCCGACGATCATGCAGCCCCTGCATGCCGTCAGCTCGGAGCCGAGTTCCTGCGCCACTATTGCCAGGGAATTTGGCTGAAGGACGGGTGCTCGGCGTTCTATCACCACATCGACGGTTTCTACTCGCGATTGTTGCAGCGAGCCGAAAAGCAGAGTGTGCGTGAAGCTCTTGCAGGGAGCCATCAATGATGAATACCGCGTACGCAGTTGACTACATCATGGACGATCCGCGCGAGGCGATGCGCCTCGAGAAGAAAGTGGATCCGTACGCCTGGGTTCACAAATACATTGCTCATCGTGTAGCTCCCAGATCTGAAGTTCTCTCTGTAGGCTGCGGACCAGGATTGATGCTGAGAGAGATTGCCAAGCTCGATCCATCCATTCGCGGTACGGGGATCGATATCAGCCCCACGCGCGTGCAGGCTGCCAGAGAGAAAAACGCCGGCAATCGTCAATTGAAGTTCGTGTGCGGCGACGCTCATGAGATGCAGTTTGCCAGGAACAGCTTCGATTTTGTCTATTCGCGCATGCTCTTTCAGTACCTACAGAGGAAAGAGCAGGCGATGGACGAGATCGTTCGCGTGTGCCGGCCGGGCGGTACTGTATTGCTGCAGGATCTCGATGGGCAACTCTTGTGGAACTATCCCGAGGAACCTGCCCTTCAGAGCGCTCTTGAGCACGTGCTCGCTGCGCTTAACAAGACTGGTTTTGACCCATTCGTTGGCAGGAAACTCTTTCGTCTAGCGCAACGGGCAGGCCTCGAAAATCTCAAAGTCCAAGTTGAGTGCTATCACCTCATCGCCGGCGAAGCATCTCCTGCGATTCTGGAGCAGTGGAAATTAAAACTGGATATAGCTCTGCCACAAATCGCTCAAGTCCTCGGTACCGAACGCAGAGCCCAGGAGCAGGTAGACAGATTTATCGAGTATCTTTCTCGGCCGGACACGCTTACCTATTCCAACGTGTTCACTGTAACGGGAGAGAAACCGCTTCTGGAGTCGTACCCGAAAAAGGGCCCTAATTAAAGCATGAAGGGACAGTAACTATGTCATCCACCAACCCCCAAATCGTTCGATTCGCGAAACAGGTACTTGCGCTTGTGCTGTTGTTTACGACTAGCACGTTTGCAGCACCGCAGCAGAGCGATATTCCCGACGTCACCGCAATGAGCATGGAAGACCTGATGAACATGCAGGTGACTTCTGTCTCTAAGCGAAGCCAAAAGCTCGCCGATGCGGCAGCGGCTGTATTCGTGATCACGCAGGACGATATTCGCCGCTCCGGCGCGACCAGCATTCCCGAGGCATTGCGAATGGTTCCTGGGATTCAGGTGGCGCGCATCGATGAGAACAAGTGGGCGATCGCCTCGCGTGGTTTCAACGGGCGCTTCGATAACAAGTTGCTGGTCCTCATCGACGGCCGGAGCGTTTATACGCCTCTGTTTTCCGGCGTGTACTGGAACGTTCAAGACGTGATGCTTGAGGACGTGGATCGAATTGAAGTGATCCGTGGACCCGGAGCCACGCTGTGGGGCGCCAACGCCGTTGACGGCGTAATCAACATCATCACGAAGTCCGCTCAGTCGACGCAATCTGCTCTGGTAACTGCAGGTGGAGGAACAGAAGAGCGCGGAGCAACGAACGTTCGCTACGGCGGAAAGCTCAATAAAGATACCTCTTACCGTGCTTACGGTAAGTATTTCAATATTGGTCCTTCTACGTATCCGGGAAACAATCTTACTGCGAATGACAATTGGGATGCATGGCGGGGGGGATTCCGCACCGACTGGTCTCCATCTGGACCAGATTCGCTCACCCTGCAGGGGGACGTTCATCGCAGTAAGTTCGGAGAGACTCTGACAGTACCCTCGTTAGCAGCTCCGTTTAGCGACACCTTTCCGAATCAAGGTAGCTTTAGCGGCGGCAACATTCTGGGACGGTGGAACCACTCGTTCTCGACATCGACAATGTCGCTGCAGATGTACTATGACCATACCAAACTCATCGATGATTCTTTGTTCTCTGACCGGCAAAATATCTTCGATATCGATTTCCAGCATTCGTTCCATCCTGGCTCCAACCACGAAGTCGTATGGGGTCTTGGTTATCGCGCGATTGACGACAACAACGAATCGAGCTTTACGGTTGCAATAAAGCCGAACCAGCTCACGCTGAATCAATTCAGCGCTTTTGCTCAGGATGAAATCAGCTTTGCCGACCGGCGTCTGCGTCTGACGCTCGGCAGCAAGCTGGAACACAATGACTTTACCGGTTTAGAAGTAGAGCCGAATGCGCGCCTGCTGTGGAATCTGACTAAGACGCAATCGGTCTGGACTGCCGTCTCACGAGCCGTTCGCACGCCGGCGATCACCGAAGAAGGTCTGCAGTTGAACTCTCAGATTATTCCGCCGGGTGGGCCGGGCAATCCGGCACCACTCCCTGCAGTTGTGGCCATAATGGGAAATCATGGGTTCAAATCGGAAGATCTTCTGGCATACGAACTGGGATATCGCATGCAGGTGTCCAGCAACTTCTCAGCTGATGTCGCGACCTTCTACAACCAATATTCCCATTTGAGGACGGCCGAACCTGGTCAGCCGATGGTTGAAGGTAGCCCGATTCCGACGGATGTTCTGGTTCCGTTCTACGCCGCAAACAACATGGGCGGCGGTACTTACGGTGGAGAGATCTTCGGTGACTGGAGAGTTCTGCCTAAATGGCGGCTCCTTGGCTCATACAGCTATCTGCAGATGAGCCTTAGAAAGAACTCGAACAGTCTTGATCCTCTTCCTGATAATCCTGCAGGATCGAGCCCGCATAACGAGGTGTACTTACGATCTTCTTTGGACCTTGGCAGACACTTTGAGCACGACTTCATCGTGCGTCACGTAGGTAGCCTGCCAGGTTTGAGCATTCCTAGCTACAACTCGCTCGACATGCACCTGAGCTGGAAGGCAGGTTCTGGCGTAGAGCTCTCGGTTGGAAGCCAGAACCTGCTCAACAATCGCCACCTGGAGTTCTTGCCGGACTTCGTGAACACAGCTCCCACGGAAGTCAAACGCACCGTATACGGGCAAATTACTTGGAGAGTCGACTGAGACAGTTACCAGTCTCTTTGATCGATTTTCGTCAATAGAGTTTTACAAATACAGAATAGAGCGATCATGACAGTGCGGCGATTGATCATTTTGATGGTGATGATGATGCTGGGCCAGGCTTCGCATGTCTGGGCACAGGACACTGAAGCATCATCTGAGTACCTGATCAAGGCCGGTTATATCTACAACTTTGCCAAGCTCGTCGAATGGCCCGCGAGTTCGTTCGCCCAACCCGATTCTCCGATTGTGATCGGAATCGTGGGCAATGATCCGTTTGGTCCAATCATTGACAAGGTGCTCGAAGGCAAGAAGGTGAATGGGCATCCGTTCCTGATCAAAAGGCTCAAGGCGATTGCGGATGTAAAAGAGTGCCACATCCTGTTTATCGGCTCATCGCTAGGCCCTCACGTTGCCGAGACCATCCGCATGACGAGAGGCACTCCGGTACTTACAATCAGCGAGATTCCGGGCTTTGCCGATCGCGGCGGGATCATCAATTTAACTCTGGAGCAGAACAAAGTCCGCTTCGAAGTGAATGTAGACGCGGCCAAGGAGGCAGATCTCAATATCAGCTCCAGACTGCTGGTACTAGCCAAAGTGATTCAGCAATCGGGTGATGGAAGGAAGACGGAATGAAACTCCAGAACCTTTCCATTAAAAGGAAGCTGATGCTGATCACGATGCTGACGAGCAGCGTCGCGCTTCTGCTTTCTTCTGCCAGTTTCCTGACATACGATCTGGTCTCCTTCCGCCATTTGCTTACGCAAGATTTAGAGACGCAGGCGCAGATCATTGGGTACAACAGTGCAGCCGCCATGGCTTTCAGGGATGAACCTGTCGCGACCGCGACTCTGGCGGCGCTAAAGGCCAAAGACGATATCGTTGCCGCAGTTCTCTACACTCCTGATGGCCAGATCTTCGCTCAATACGTTCCGGGCGATAAGGCTGCACCAAAGGTTGTTCCACCGAAACTTTCTCGCACAGGCTATCGCTTCGAGGGCGGATACTTTGATGTACTTCACGACGTAACTCTGAACGGAGAGCACGTTGGCACGCTGCTGCTGCGCTCCGATATGCGTGAGTGGTCGCGTCGCGCCAAACGCTACGCTCTTATCTTTTTCATCTTCGTCTTTGCCTCGAGTCTATTTGCATTCCTCCTCTCTTCGAAGCTCCAACGAATGATTTCTCGCCCGATCTTGCAACTCGAAGACACGATCAGGATCGTATCTGCGAACAAGAATTATGAAATACGCGCGGTAAACACATATGGCGATGAAATCGGCAGGTTGATGGACGGCTTCAACAATATGCTTGCCGAGATCCAACAGCGCGACACGGCACTGTTGAATGCCAATGATCAGTTGCATGCCAGAACGGAAGAACTCGAGAGCGAGGTCGCGCAGCGACAAGAGGCTCAAGAAGAACTTCTCAAAGCTAAGCACGCCGCCGAAGAGGCGAGCCGAGCAAAGAGCGCTTTCCTGGCAAACATGAGTCATGAACTGCGCACGCCGTTGAATGCCATCATCGGCTACAGCGAGATGCTGGAAGAAGAAACCCGCGAATCGGGTAACACCGAAGCGATTCAAGACCTGCAGAAGATCCAGACAGCCGGTAAGCATCTGCTTTCCTTGATCAACGATGTGCTCGATCTTTCCAAGATCGAAGCCGGAAAGATGACGCTGCACCTCGAAAGCTTCGATGTGCCACCGATGATTCGCCAGATCGTAACTACTCTCGAGCCGGCGGCGGCGAAAAACGCCAACGTGATTAAGGTGCAAATCGCCGATGGTGTGGGTTCGATGCGTGCCGATGTCACGAAGGTCCGTCAGATCCTGGTTAACCTCGTGAGTAACGCTTGTAAGTTTACGGATGCAGGGACAATCTCGGTCAATGTAGAGCCGACTACTGAGAAGGGGCAGGATTTGATCCGTTTCGAGGTTCGTGATACTGGCATCGGTATTACGCCGAAGCAGCGGCAACAGTTATTCCAAGAGTTTGCTCAAGCTGACACTTCGATCTCACGTAAGTACGGCGGAACCGGCCTTGGTCTGGCCATTAGTCATCGTTTTGCTCAGATGATGAATGGGCACATCCATGTGGATAGTGAGCCCGGCGTCGGTTCAACGTTCACGGTCCTTTTACCGGTCGACGTTAAGGTCGATGGACAGGAAAGCCAGGCTTCGGATGTGCCACTAGAGACTGCAAAGCCAAACCTGTCCGAGAAAGTTGATCAAGACGCGATTCTGGTCATCGATGATGACGCGACTTGCCGCGATTTGATGTCCCGTTCTTTAAACAAACTCGGTTTGCGCGTAATCGCGACTGGCAGCGGCGAGGAAGGCATTGAATTGGCCAGGCGGGTGCGTCCGCTTCTTATAACGCTCGACGTGCTTCTCCCCGATCGCGATGGATGGTCAGTGCTTCACGAGCTCAAGACAGATCCGGAGCTCTCCGACATTCCTGTGATCATGTTGACCATCATCGATAACGAAGCTTTGGCACTCAGCATGGGCGCTTCCAATTACCTGGTAAAACCCCTTGATCGTGAGCGACTCGCGGTACTCATCGAGAAGCACCGCGCCGGCCGTTCTTCTAAGTCTCCCAATACACATTCAAGTAATCGCAAGAAGGAAAAGCGCGAAGAGTTCGCGCCCGCCACAGGCGTGAGAGGTTAGTTATGCCAAAAATCCTGCTGGTCGAAGACAACGAAATGAATCGCGATATGCTGTCGCGCCGCCTGCAGAGAAAAGGCTATTCAGTAGTGATGGCCCACGACGGCGAGCAGGGGCTCGAGTTAGCAAAATCGGAAAGTCCCGATTTGATACTCATGGATATTAGCCTGCCTAAAATCGATGGCTGGCAGGCAACGAAGTTGCTGAAGGGCAGCCCGGAGACGAAAGACATACCGGTGATCGCCCTAACTGCGCATGCGCTGTCCACTGATAGGCAGAAGGCGTTTGAGATCGGTTGCGACGATTACGATACGAAGCCTGTCGAATTCGGACGGCTGAGCGAAAAAATCGAGCACCTACTCGTAGAAAAGAGTGTGTCATGAAAACCGAGCAGAGCCGATTGCTGATCGTCGACGATAACGAAATGAATCGCGATATGCTCGCTCGCCGACTGGCGCGCAAAGGTTACGTCATTGATGTCGCCGAGCACGCGCGAAATCTGCTCGAGCGCGTGAAAAAAGGCTCGGTCGATCTCGTGTTGCTGGATATCGAGATGCCGGAGGTTAGCGGCCTCGATGCACTAAAAACCCTTCGCGCCGCTTATTCCCAAATTGAACTTCCAATCATTATGGTTACCGCAAAAGATCAGAGCGAAGATGTTGTACGGGCACTCAATCTGGGAGCCAATGATTACGTAACGAAGCCAATCGACTTTCCCGTTGCCCTGGCCCGCATTGGAACGCAGCTATCGCATAAGAAGGCACAAGAGGCCCTCCGAGAGAGCGAGCAGCGTTATGCGCTTGCCGCGCAGGGCGCCAATGACGGGCTATGGGATTGGAATCTGGTCACGAATAACATCTACTACTCTCCGCGTTGGAAATCGATGCTCGGCTTCCAGGAGCATGAGATTGGCGAGAGCCCTGAAGAGTGGCTCGGCCGCATTCATGATGCCGATCGAGACCGCGTAGGGGAAGAAATCGCAGCTCACCAGAACCGTTCTACTCAGCATTTCGAGAGCGAGCATCGCATGCTTCACCGTGACGGAAGCTTCCGCTGGGTTCTAAGCCGTGGTCTGGCGGTTCATGATGCAAGCGGCAAGGCGCTCCGCATGGCGGGATCATTAACCGACATCACCGAAGCAAAAGTTTCGGATCCGTTGACTGGTCTGCCCAATCGTCTCCTGTTCATCGATCGCCTCGGACGAGCGATTAAGCACATCAAACGCCGCAAAGATTCTCTCTTTGCCGTACTGTTTTTTGATCTCGACGGTTTCAAGATGATCAATGACAGCCTGGGTCATCTCGCGGGTGATCAGCTACTGGTGGGTGTCTCTACGCGTCTGGAAAAATCTCTCCGCTCAGGCGACACAGTCGCTCGCTTCGGACAGGGCTTCACAATGGCCCGACTTGGCGGCGATGAATTCACGGTTCTTCTTGAGGATTTAAAAGATCCCAATGACGCGAAAAAAGCCGCTGACCGACTCATGAAGGCGCTGACATCTCCCTTCGTGATCGGCGGTAAAGAGGTCTTCACCTCGGTCAGCATCGGCATCGCGTTGAGCAGTCCGGCATACGAGGAACCGGAAGAGATCCTTCGCGATGCAGATACGGCAATGTATCGCGCGAAATCGCTGGGCAAGGCAAGATACGAAGTCTTCGATGCAGATATGCGCGCCAGCGTGATGGCGCGTCTGCAACTCGAAACGGACTTGCGCCGCGCCCTGGAAAGAGGCGAGTTCGAGAACTACTATCAGCCCATTGTCTCGCTCGCTTCAGGAGAGATCGTCGGATTCGAAGCCTTACTGCGGTGGCACCATCCTACGCGTGGCATGGTTGGACCGCATGAGTTCATTTCCGTCGCCGAGGAAACCGGACTTATTCGTGATCTAGGCTGGTGGAATCTGCGTGAAGCCTGCCGACAAATGGCCGAGTGGCGAAAGAAGTTTGATACTTACTCTCAACTGACTATCAGCGTAAATCTCTCCGCGAAACAGTTTGTCCAGAGAAACCTTGTTGAAGAGATTCGCTTACTTCTGGAAGAGTTTCGACTTCCCGCGCAAACTTTGAAGCTGGAGATCACAGAGAGCACGGTAATGGGAGACCCTGCAGCGGCCGTGAAGATGCTTGAAGAGATCAAATCTCTCGGAATTAGTCTGGCCATCGACGATTTCGGCACGGGATACTCCTCGCTCAGCTATCTCCACCGATTCCCGTTGGACACTCTGAAAATCGATCGCTCTTTCATCAGCGGCATGGACTGGGAAGGGAATGAGGGCATGGAGATTGCCCGCACTATCCTTCCAATGGCTAACAATCTTCGCCTTGACGTCATTGCCGAGGGAGTGGAGACTGCCGAGCAACTTGACAGCCTGAGAAAACTCCGCTGCAAATACGGCCAGGGTTACTACTTTTCCAAGCCGCTCAGTGCTGAAGGCGCAGCGGCATTGCTTACAGAGCATCCTGTCTGGGATGGAGCCCTGGCACTAAAGCGCTGAACAATGTGGCGAATCGTGAGACTCGCCTCGTTCATCCCATGGGCTCAGGCTGCGGCTTTCGCTCGTCACCTTTTGATTTTTCCGCGCTGTCCACTCACCATCAGCGTGCTGAAACGCAGGATTTTACTGAATCGCCACAATTCGATACTCCATTCGGTCAGAATGACCTAATTTCCCGAAACTTCCTTATCAGCATGGGTTTGGCAATTAATAGTCTTGGACTAAAATTTCCGGTAAACGGAGGTCCTGCAGTGCGGAAAACCTTTGGCGTGTTGCTCGTTTTAACGCTTTTGGCGGCATTGCAAAGCTATGCCAAAGCTCCAACAGTTCCGGCCTTGATACTCCAGGCGAGATATGTAGCGATAGGCTATGAGACGGCAGAAGGATTCATCGCGGAAACCGATTTTCGATCTTTCACGAGCGCCAAAGTACAGCCAGACGATCGTCAGGCAATAGCGAACATCTATGATGCGCTGAGCAAATGGAAACGGTACACGGTCACCATCAATCCTGCAGACGCGGATATGCTGATCGCCGTTCGCACCGGCCGCAGAGCCTCGGGAATGGGAGGAGTTCGCGTCGGCACAGGCGGCATCGATCCGACAACGGGAAGACGCACCTCCGGAGGAATTGGCCCAGTGTTCGGAGCTGAAGTTGGACCGGCAGATGACTATCTAGCTGTTTATCAGGCCGACGGAGGCAGGGAAGCTGCGCGGCTCTGGGTGGCCACACAACATGACGGACTCGCGGGGAAGAATCCGCCGTTGTTCAAGAGCTTCAAAGACGAAGTGGAAGCAGCGGCGAAGAACTCGGGGAAAAAACCCTAAGCAACCCTGGCAACGGTTGAAGAGTCAGTCTCGAACTCGCTCGCGGATGTCCGGGGAGTTCGCGGCGCGGCAGAGCGCGACTGCAACGAACATGGCGACACACCAAAGAACCGAAACTCCAAAAAGCAAGCGCATACGTTGCTCCTCCAGGTGAGTTTGGGGAGAAATTTTGGGGAGAGCCGAGATTGTGCCTGCGGGGTCTGAGGCTGTCAAATTGGCAGTAATCGACTCAAATATTACCCACTTTTCCACTTACGACGGCTGATATCCGCAAACAAGCTTTCAGGACTTCTCCGGTAAAATTGAGAGTAACGAGCCGTCAGAAATGCCTGAGTTTACCCACCTACATCTCCATACCGATTACTCACTTCTGGACGGCGCCTGTGACGTAGATAGGCTGGTAAAGCGTGTGGCCGAGCTGGGGCAGACCTCGGTGGCGATGACCGATCACGGCAACATTTTTGGTGCAGTAGCCTTCCACAATGCCGCCAAGAACGCCGGAATCAAGCCGATCATTGGCTGCGAACTTTACATCTGCAAGAAGGACGATCATCGCGCCGCCCCGGAAGGCGATGAGTACAACCATCTGCTGGTCCTGGCCGAGAACGATGAGGGTTATCGCAATCTGGTAAAGATCACCTCGGAAGCTTCGCTCCACGGCATGTATTACAAGCCGCGTGTGAGCAAGAAGTTTCTCGCTCAGCACGCGAAAGGACTCATCGGATTATCCGGCTGTTTGGCGGGCGAACTTTGCGAGAACCTGATGGCCGGCAAGTACGAAGCTGCACGCGACACGGCGGTCACTTATCGAGACATCTTTGGAGAAGGGAACTTCTTTCTCGAAATCCAGGACCAGGGACTCGCACTGGAGAAGCAGATTCGGCCTGATCTGCTCCGGCTCGAGAAAGAACTTGGCATTCCTTTAGTTGCTACAAACGATAGCCATTATGTCTGCGGCGACGACTCATATGCGCACGAAGTATTGCTTTGCGTACAGACTGCGTCTTCGATTCGCGATGAGAAGCGCTTCAAGTTCGACAGCGACCAGTTCTTCGTAAAGTCCGCAGACGAAATGCACCGCCTGTTCGGCGAAATTCCTGACGTGCTCAAACGCACCATGGCGATCGCTGAGCGCTGCAACATGAAGATCGGCAAGGTGCATAATCCGTTCCCCCGCTTCGAAGTGCCAGAAGGGGAAGACCTCGACAGCTACTTCGAGCAAGTCTGCCGGCAGGGATTTGCCAAGCGGCTGGAGATCATTCGCGCGCTGCAGGCGAAAGGCGAACTGCGGAAGACGATCGGCGAATACGAGCAGCGACTCTCGCGCGAGATCGACTGCATCAAGCAGATGAAGTTCTCGGGATACTTCCTGATCGTCTGGGACTTCATTCGCTACGCAAAAGAGAACGGCATTCCGGTGGGTCCAGGCCGCGGATCGGCAGCCGGATCGCTAGTCTCATATGCGATGGGCATTACCGATATCGATCCACTGCAGAACGAGCTCCTCTTCGAGCGCTTCCTGAATCCGGAACGCGTGTCGATGCCTGATATCGACGTTGACTTCTGCATGAATCGCCGCGGAGAGGTCATCGACTATGTCACGCGCAAATATGGACGCGAGCAGGTAGCGCAGATCATCACCTTCGGCACCATGGCGGCGAAGGCGGCGATTAAAGATGTTGGCCGTGCGATGGAGATTCCTTACGGGGACGTGGATCGCATCGCCAAAATGGTGCCGAACACCCTCAACATCAGCATCGAACAAGCGCTGGTGGATTCCCCGCAGCTCCAGCAAGCATATGAGGGCGAGCCGCAGGTTAAGGAACTGATTGACATTGCGCGCAAGCTCGAAGGTTTGGTGCGCAACTCGGGCGTGCATGCCGCCGGCGTCGTAATTGCGCCAGAACCGCTTACCGAGTTGGTTCCCCTGCACAAAACGAAGAACGACGAAATCGTTACTGCTTTCGATATGAAGGCGGTCGAAAAGATCGGGCTGCTCAAGATGGACTTCCTTGGGTTGACCACTTTGACGATCCTCGACGACGCGCTTCGTCTCATTGAGCAGTCGAGAGGTGAGAAGCTCGACTTGCTCGCTCTGCCGCTTACAGACTCGGTCACGTATCAGAAGGTCTTCCATACTGGCCTAACTTCTGGTGTGTTCCAGTTTGAATCTCAGGGCATGCGAGACGTTTTGCGACGGTATCAGCCTACGACCGTCGAAGATCTCACGGCCCTGAATGCTCTCTATCGTCCGGGTCCGATCCAGGGCGGCATGATCGATGATTTCATCGAACGTAAGCACGGCCGGCGCAAAGTCGAATACGAGCTTCCCGAATTGGAAGAGATCCTGAAAGAGACGCTGGGCGTGATCGTCTATCAGGAACAGGTCATGCAGATCGCTAACCGGCTCGCAGGATACTCGCTCGGCGAAGCCGATCTGCTGCGCCGCGCAATGGGCAAGAAGAATCCGGAGGAGATGGCAAAGCAGCGCGATCGCTTCGTGAAAGGCGCGGTCGAGCGCGGCTTCCCGGAGAAGAAGATCGTCAAGATCTTCGACCTAATGGAGCAGTTCGCGGGATATGGATTCAATAAGTCCCATTCTGCAGCCTACGCTTTGCTCGCGTTTCAAACGGCATATTTAAAGACGCACTATCCGGTCGAGTTCATGGCGGCGCTGCTCACGTCGCAAGCCGGCAGCACGGACGAAGTGGTTAAGTACATCAACGAGTGCCGCGAGATGGGCATTCCCGTCGAACCCCCAGACATTAATTTCAGCCACGCGAACTTCACGCCGCATGGGAACGCGATTCGATTTGGGCTTTCAGCAGTGAAGAACGTGGGCCGTACGGCGATCGACTCGATTCTCCAGGCGCGGAAAGAGATCGGGAGGTTCTCTTCCATCTTCGAATTCTGCGAGAAAGTCGATCTCCGTTTGCTGAATAAGCGCGTGCTGGAATCATTGATCAAGAGCGGAGCAATGGACGCCTTCGGCACACGCGCGCAGCTCATGGCGGGACTCGACAAAGCAATCGAGCGCGCTCAGAAAACGCAACGCGATGCCGAAATGGGACAACACGGATTGTTTGGGGTTTTCCAGTCAGAGATGCCGCAGCAGGAGGATCGTCTTCCAGATGTCCCAGATTGGGATGAGCATCAGCGCCTCGCGGCTGAGAAAGAGATCCTGGGCTTCTTCATCACTGGACATCCGATGGAGAAGTATCGCGACAAGCTGCTCGATCTGAATGCGTTGGACACCGCATCTATCTGCGCCATGAAGCAGGGCACCGGCAAAGATGAGATCAAGACAGCGGGAATCATCACCGGAGTTAGAGTGGTGAAGTCGCGTAAAGGCGATCTTTACGCTCAGGCTGTGCTGGAAGACATGGCGGGTTCCGTCGAAGCAATCGTGTTTCCCGAAGCGTACCGGCGCCTGGCAGAGAAGCTGAAGATGGAAGTTCCCGTTTTGGTTTACGGCTCCGTGCGCGTTGAGGAAGGCGCCAATCCGAAGCTGGCGATTTCCAATATTCAATCGCTTGACGAAGCAAAGCCAAAGCTGCCGCGCTCGCTGCGCATTCGTCTGCCGCTGGATGCTGCTCGTCCCGAAACGGTGGATGCTCTCCACACTCTCTTCCGCGAGCGCAAAGGCGAAGCCAAGGTCTTGTTCAATTTGGAACGTCCCGGCGACTTTATGGTGGTGATGGAAGCCGACGGCTATAATGTTCAAGCTGACCGGGTCTTCATTTCACGCGCAGAGGAACTCTGCGGACGTGGCAGCGTTCAGGTGGTTGATTGAGCGCTATTGCCCTCAGCGCCGCACCTCCTCCATTCATGGACGCAGCTACAAAGGCCAGAAGAGATATAGAAAACATCGAGCGCCAGATTTCCCATTTGGAATCTGTTCCCGGCGCCGACGTTCAAACTAAGCAGCAGCTATATGAACTTCACCGCCAGGTAGAAGCGCTTCGCAATCAGCTCGAAACCGTCAGCTCCGCCTGGCAAAAGACAGAGCTGGCTCGTCATCCGCAGCGTCCGTACTTTCTTGACTATGTAGAGCGCATCTTTTCCGATTGGAGCGAGATTCACGGCGATCGACGCTTTTCAGACGATCCGGCGTTGCTCTGCGGAATGGCTCGTTTCCACGGTGAGGAAGTTCTACTGCTCGGAACGCAAAAAGGCCGCGACGCAAAGCAGCGAGTCCAGCGCAATTTCGGCATGGCAAACCCCGAAGGCTATCGCAAAGCCCTGCGTTGCATGAAGCTGGCCGAGAAGTTTCACCGCCCGGTGATCAGCTTCATCGACATACCTGGCGCGTTTCCGGGATTGGGAGCCGAAGAGCGCGGTCAGGGCGAGGCCATCGCGGTAAACCTGCGCGAAATGGCGCGGCTGCGGGTGCAATCCGTTGCGATAGTGACCGGTGAAGGGGGTAGTGGAGGAGCATTAGCGATTGCCGTAGCCGATCGTGTGCTCATGATGGAGAACTCGATTTACTCCGTCATTTCTCCCGAGGGCTGCGCATCGATCATGTGGCGTGACGCTACGAAGAAGGAAGCAGCGGCGCAGGCGATGAGAATTACAGCCGAAGATCTGCAGGAACTCAAATGCATCGACGGTATCATTCGGGAACCCGATGGCGGTGCTCACAACGATCCCGATGCCGCTGCAGCCTTGGTGGATGAAGCCCTTCAGCGATACTTGCGCGAGTTGAAGAGCATGCCCTGCGATCAACTGCTTGCGTCGCGCTATGACAAATTTCGAAACATCGCCCAGTTCTTCACTGAGAGCTGATGCCGAAATCATCGAGCTCTTCTCAGCAACATTCTGCTCATGGCAACATCGTTGCCCATGCATCGTGTCGAGTCGATCTCGCCGGCAGCACGCTCGATCTCTGGCCGCTCTATCTCTTTCATCCTGGAGCAGTAACGGTTAACTTTGCGATAAACATCCTCACGCGATGCCAGATCATTCCGGGACGCGACTCTTCGATTCACTTCAAATCCATTGACACTGGACGGGAAGATCACTTCCTCAACTTCGACGAGTTCTGCCAGGCAAAAAAGATTCAGCACCATTTGGCCGCTCATTTGATTCACTTCTTCATGCCGACAGGTCCGGCAAATGACCGTGGGTTCACCATTGAGACCAATTCGGAATCGCCGGCAGGAGCGGGAATTTCTGGATCGTCCGCATTGATGGTTGCAACTGTGGCGGCGCTTGCGCGGTACACGGGACGCCAGCTTGATCGCGAGCAGATTCGGCAAATCGCCCAGAATGTCGAGGCTCAACTCATCAATGTCCCGACTGGATGCCAAGATTACTATCCGGCTCTTTATGGCGGCGTGAATGCCATTCATCTCGATGTCGATGGAATTCATCGCCAATCAATCGCGGTTGCTCCGGAAGATATCGAAGCTCGATTTGTCCTTGTCTATACCGGAGCTCCGAGGCAATCGGGAATCAACAATTGGGAAGTATTCAAAGCCCACATCAACGGTGACAAACGCGTATTCCGCAACTTCCAGCAGATCGGCGAGATCGCCCGGGCGATGCATGCGGCTCTCGAATCGGGTGACTGGCCCGAAGTGGGAAGACTCCTCGGGGAAGAATGGAAGCTTCGCCGCACCAACGCCCCGGGGATTACAACACCGCTTATCGATAAGCTGATCGCGGCCGCAAAGCGGAAGGGAGCAGTGGCTGCAAAGGTCTGCGGAGCCGGTGGCGGAGGCTGTTTCGTCTTATTTGTGAGCGAAGGCAGTCACGACTCTGTAGCCGAAGCGATTCGGAAACATGGTGGTCGCGTGCTGCCGTTTCGTGTGAATCCCGACGGAGTAACTGTTGTAAGCCAATCCTGAACCGGGAACGATCATTGTTCACGTTGTCGTAGATTGTTGTTGACAAACTCTTTTCTGTTCCGGAAAATCAGTTCATTCATGACTCAGCGTTTCTCAACGCCGTCGCCGAACCCGTGCCCGTCACCGGTACGCCGCGACCGCTTTGGGAAATGACTTCGTGAATAGCTAAAACGCAATCATCCCAAAGGCCCACGGTCGCAGAGACTGTGGGCCTTTTGTTTTGTTCTGGAGATCGGGAATGACGGTGCGAAGAAGATTGGCGGATGCTGATGACATTGTGGTCAAGGTCGGGACCAAAGTGCTGATCGGCGCAGACGGTGCGGTTGCGACTGAGGTGCTGCACCAATTGGCAGGATCGATTGCTCTGCTGCGATCGCGTGGGTGTCGCGTAGTGCTGGTCTCGTCCGGAGCGGTCGGAATCGGAGCGACTACACTCGGGATCTCGAATCAACTCGTCTCGGTCTGTGCGGCAGCCGGGCAAAGCGTTCTCACCTCGTTGTATCAACAAGCCTTTCGTGAGCACGGCATCCAGGTAGCTCAAATTCTTGTCACCGCCGAAGATTTCGCCACGTCCTCCCGCAGCGCAAAGCTGACCCAGACCCTTCGCCATCTTATCGACGCTGGCGCCTTACCGATTCTCAACGAGAACGATGCGATCAGCGGTTCCCAAGCTGAAAACGACTCTGCCCGCGCGTTCTCCGAGAACGACATGCTCGCATCGCTCATCGCGCGCGAGCTCCGAGCAGATTTGCTCGTCTTTCTCACCGACGTGGATGGTGTTTTTGACCTTCATCCCGAGAATCGCGATGCCGCACTCATCTCGGAGCTCCAGGGCGAGCATGTGGAAACGGCTGCGGAAAGCCGCAATGGACGCGGCGGGGTGCGAGCCAAAGTGAAAGCGGCAATTCACGCCACGCGAGAGCGCCACACCATAGCCGTGATCGCTAACGGTCGTACGCCAAATGTTCTAGAACGAATTTTGAATGGTGACCAAATTGGAACTCTGGTTGCTGCCGTGGAGGCGAAATGACTCACGCCAATCTACAGAGTGCGGCCGCAGCTGCGAAGCAATCCTCGCGCCGGCTTGCGGTGTTAACTTCCCAAGCCAAACGGCAGGTTCTGGAAGCCGTTGCTGCGGAAATCGAACGTGCTGCCGAAGCCATCTTTGAAGCCAATCGTCAGGACGTGATCGACGCCAGAAGCCGGTCGAACCAAAGTGCGATCTCCTCATCTGCGCTCACCCGCATGACCCTCAACGAAGAAAAGCTCTTGCAGATGGCGCGCAGTGTGAATGCTGTGAGCAGTCTCGAGGATCCAGTCGGCAAAATTCTTCTTCAATCCGAATTGGACGAAGCACTGGAACTCAGAAAGATATCTTGCCCGTTTGGAGTCATCGCCGCCGTCGTCGAAGCACGCCCGGATGCTGTTGTGCAGCTTTCAGCACTCGCGTTCAAATCCGGGAACGCGCTCATGATCAAGGCCGGTACTGAAATTGCTCGAACGACTGAAGTACTTCTCAGAGTCTTCAAAACCGTATACGAGCGTGCGGGCCTTCCGTCGCATGCGCTTACGAATGTGAGGAGCAGGGAAGAGCTGCACGAGTTGCTGAAATTGGACGAGTACATCGATCTCGTCGTTCCGCGAGGAAGTTCGGAGCTCGTTCGCTTCATTTCCGCAAACACGCGGATTCCCTTTATGGGGCATGCTGATGGTGTCTGTCACATCTATGTCGATGCCGCTGCCGATCTCAACCTAGCCACGTCGGTGATCCTCGACAGCAAGATTCAGGCGCCGGCAACCTGCAACGCAGTCGAAACCGTCCTCGTCCACCGCAACATTGCTGACGATTTCCTTCCCAAATTGACAGAGCTGCTTCAGCTCGGAGGAGTGAAAGTCCGAGGCTGCGAGCAGACTCGTGCGATTTCCGGCATTGCCGTCGATTTGGTAAACCAAAGCGAGTGGCACACCGAGTACGGATCTCTCACGCTCGCTTTGCGCGTCGTAGAAGATTGCGATCAGGCGATTGCGCACATCAACCACTTCGGGTCGCATCACACCGATTCGATCATCACCGAGGATCAGGAGACAGCCCAGAAGTTTTTGCGCGAGGTTGATTCGGCCGGAGTCTTCCACAACGTCTCAACGCGCTTCTCCGACGGATACCGGTACGGCTTCGGAGCGGAAGTAGGCATAGCCACGGGCAAGCTGCATGCGCGGGGCCCTGTGGGGCTGGAAGGACTTGTCACGTACAAATACATCCTCGTCGGCAAGGGACAATGCGTTAGTCAGTACATCGGACCGCGCGCTCGAAAATTCAAACACGAGCTGACCGGCAGCGAAGTTGCTGTCGGATGAACAGGAGGCAGATATGATTGATATCGTCGCTCTGGCAATCGACATTGCACGTCAATAGCTCCCGTTGAAAGTTCTTCTCGCCATTCATCATCGCTTTGAACTATGGAATGCGCCGGAGTGGCTCGGTCGGCGGCTGCAGCAAGAGTTTCCCGAGCACCGGTTCGTTCAACTTGAGAGCCTCGACAGTCTTGCGAACGAGATTGCCGATGCCGAAGTTCTGGTGGGCTGGCAGCTCCGTCCGGAGCAATTCAAAGAGGCTAAGAAGCTGCGGTGGATTCATGCGACGACGGCTGCTGTGCATCAGCTTATGTTTCCCGAATTGGTAGCGAGCGATGTCCGCGTGACCAACTCGACGCAGATCCACGGGCCAGTTGTTGCTGAGCACGCAATAGCTCTCGTTCTTGCACTGGCGAAGGGACTGCCATGGATCGGCAGGTATCAACAACAACATCACTGGGCACAGCAGGATCTGTGGCGAAGCTTTGCCCGTCCAAGAGAGATTCCAGGAGCGACGCTAGGCGTGATTGGCCTCGGGGCGATCGGACGCGAGAGCGTTCGCCTCGCCAAGGCGCTCGGCATGCGAGTGATTGCTGTTCGTGAGCACCCTGAGCGCGGAGCGGAAGGAGCAGACGACGTTTTCGGACCTGCTCAACTCCATCAATTACTCGGAGAATCTGATTACGTTCTGCTGGCTGCGCCGCTCACTCCAAGAACCGAGGCGCTTTTCGATGACCACGCATTCGACAACATGCGTAGCGATGCATGCTTTCTGAACGTGTCCCGTGGCGCGTTGGTCGATGAAGACGCGCTCGGGCGAGCTCTGCGGGAACGCAACATAAGAGCCGCGGCTCTGGATGTCTTTCAAACTGAACCGCTGCCGGCCAACTCGCCGCTGTGGGAACTCGAAAACCTGTTCATCACTCCTCATACGGCAGCTCTTACTGACAAGCTCTGGGAGCGGCACTTTGTCCGCATCAGCGAGAATCTACGCCGCTACGTTCGTGGTGAGCCGCTGTTGGGAGAAGTGGATAAACAAAGAGGCTATTGAGTTCGTCTTTATAATATGGGAGTAGATCGACGGTGCATTTCGCTGCACTGGTTCGATCACTCGCACTTGTGATGAGCACGTCAGCGACGAATCAGTCTCCACCTCAAGCATCGCGCCGCCAGCGCCTATTTTGGAGTTGGGGTCGCGACCTTCTGATCGCGCTTGGACTCTCTGCTTTCTTCATCGTGTTCCTCTATCAGCCAGTGCGAGTGGAGGGCACGAGTATGCTTCCTGGTCTGCAGGACCAGGAGCGCATCTTCATCAATAAGTTCGTTTACAAGCTGGAGCCGATCGAGCGCGGCGATATCGTGGTCTTCCACTACCCGTTCGATCCATCGAAGAGCTACATCAAGCGGGTGATCGGCGTGTCCGGCGACCGCGTGCACATCGTCGAAGGCCAGGTTTACGTCAACGGGCATCCCATTAAAGAACCATACGTTCCCGGAGAATACTTCGACTATCGCTCGATGGCGGAAACCACAGTTCCACCAAATTCGTATTTTGTCCTCGGCGATCACCGCTCCCTGTCGAATGACAGCCGGGATTTTGGCGCCGTGGATCAGAGTTACATCTACGGGAAGGCTGTATTTGTGTATTGGCCTGTCGATAAGCTCGGCATTCTTCGCTAGCAGCTCCTGAGCTTCTAAGCTGCTCAGCTTCTAAGCCGCAATCGCCAGATCATTCAAAGAATGCAAGGTGAACAGAAAAAATCTGCTTAGAAGCTTAGGAGCTCAGCAGCTTAGAAGCTGTTCTGCGTGATAGAATCTGTAAAATCCACCCCCGGAGAAACAGGTGCAAGCAATCCTTGCGCTGGAAGATGGCCGCATCTTCCGAGGCAAAGGCTACGGAGCGAAAGCAGAGTGCTACGGGGAAGTCGTTTTTAACACCTCTCTAACCGGATACCAGGAAATCTTCACGGATCCTTCCTATGCCGGGCAGATCGTAGTACTCACCAACCCGCAAATCGGCAATTACGGCACCAACCCAGAAGACAACGAAGCTGTTCGACCCTTCATTGAAGGCCTAGTCGTGCGCGAGTTCTCACCCATCAGCTCGAACTGGCGTTCACAGCAGGCTGCCGACGAATACCTCGAACGCTTCAATATTCCGGTAATCGCCGACATCGACTCACGCGCTCTTGTTCGTCATCTGCGCACGCATGGCGTCATGCGAGGCGTGATCTCGCTGATCGAGTCCGATACTGACAAACTCGTCGCCAAGGCGCGTTCCATTCCCAAAATGGATGGAACCGATCTCGCACGCGTCGTGAGCACGAAGCAGCGCTATTCGTGGAATCAGGGACCGATCGTGACTTATCCGGCTCAGGCGACGAAGGAACTCGATCCTGAGAGTGCACTGCACGTTGTGGCGTACGACTACGGAATTAAACAGAACATCCTGCGCATGTTGGTCGATCAGGGATGCAATGTGACCGTGGTTCCGGCGGATACGAGTGCAGAAGATGTGCTAGCGCTCAAGCCCAATGGCGTTTTCCTATCGAATGGTCCAGGCGATCCCGAGCCGGTCACGTATGCGCAGGAGAACATTCGCAAGCTGGCAGGCAAAACACCGATCTTTGGAATCTGCCTAGGTCATCAACTGGTTGGCCTGGCGCTCGGCGGCAAGACCTACAAACTGAAATTCGGACATCATGGTGGCAACCATCCTGTGCGCCAGGAGCGAACCGGCAAGATTGAGATCACAGCGCACAACCACAATTTCGCCGTTGATCCGGATTCCCTCAATCAGAGTGAAGTCGAGATGACCCACTTTGATCTGAACGACGGCACGCTCGAGGGTCTACGGCATCGAACAATGCCGCTCTTTACTGTGCAGTACCATCCCGAAGCATCGCCTGGTCCGCATGATTCGCATTACCTGTTTGGTGATTTTGTGAAGTTGATGCAGGAGTGGAAGAGCTAAAAACCAATGCCCCGCCGCAACGATATATCAAAGATTCTGGTGATTGGCTCCGGCCCGATTGTTATCGGCCAGTCCGCTGAATTTGACTACTCCGGCACGCAAGCTTGCAAGGCACTGAAAGCCGAAGGCTACGAAGTCGTTCTGGCCAACTCGAATCCGGCGACCATCATGACTGACCCTGAACTGGCCGACCGCACCTACATAGAGCCGCTCACTCGCGAGTACCTCGAAGAGATCATTCGTCTCGAATCGGAAATGAAGATCGGGGGCAAGTTCGCCTTGCTGCCAACTGTTGGCGGACAGACAGCTTTGAATCTCGCAGTCGAACTCGCGGATTCGGGAGTGCTCGACAAATATGGTGTCGAGCTGATTGGAGCGCAGTTGCGCGCGATCAAGATGGCCGAGGATCGGCTGCTCTTCAAGGATGCGATGACGCGCATCGGTCTCGACGTTCCTAAATCGGCGCTGGTCAATAATCTGCGCGATGGGTTGGAGTTCGCCGGCAAAATTGGATTTCCGGTCATCATTCGGCCATCCTTCACACTTGGCGGGTCAGGTGGGGGCATCGCGTATAACCGTGAAGAGCTGATGGAGATTCTTGCGCGCGGCCTCGATCTCTCTCCTGTACATGAAGTTCTGATAGAAGAGTCAGTTCTCGGTTGGAAAGAGTACGAGCTGGAGGTGATGCGTGATCTGAGAGACAACGTCATCATCGTCTGCTCGATCGAGAACTTCGATCCCATGGGCGTGCACACGGGCGATTCGATCACTGTCGCACCCGCGCAGACACTCACCGATCGCGAGTATCAATGTATGCGCGATGCAGCCATTCGCGTGATTCGCGAGATCGGCGTTGAAACCGGCGGATCGAACATTCAGTTCGGAGTTCATCCGACGAACGGTCGCATGGTCGTCATCGAGATGAACCCGCGTGTATCGCGCTCGTCTGCGCTCGCTTCCAAAGCCACGGGTTTCCCAATCGCAAAGATTGCTGCGCGACTCGCAGTAGGCTACACACTCGACGAAATTCCCAACGACATCACGCGCAAGACTCCAGCGTGCTTCGAGCCGACGATCGACTACGTTGTTGTGAAGATTCCCAAGTGGCAGTTCGAGAAGTTTCCTGGTGCCGAAGAAGGTCTCGGTCCGCAGATGAAGTCGGTCGGCGAAGCGATGGCTATCGGCCGCACGTTCAAAGAAGCCCTGATGAAAGGCGTGCGCTCGCTCGACACTGGCAAGCGCGCAACTGCCGAGGACATCGAGCCACGACGGCTCATGCAACGCCTGGTCACTCCGCATCCTGAGCGCCTGATGTATCTGCGTTACGCTCTGCGCGAAGGACACACCGTGAAAGAGCTCGCGCGGATTACCGCGATCGATCCGTGGTTCCTGCAGCAGATGAAAGAGATCTCCGATATGCAGAAGGAGATTGAGAAGCATCCGATCGATTCTGTTCCACCGCAACTTGTGCGCGAGGCCAAGCGTATGGGTATCTCCGATGCGCGGCTTGCCGACTCGTGGAAGATCGGAGACAGCAAAGGCGCTGCAGAGAAGGTGCGCCATCTTCGCGCGAAGAACGGCATTAAGCCGGTGTTCAAGCTAGTGGATACGTGCGCGGCAGAATTCGAGAGCTACACGCCGTATCTGTACTCCGCATATGAGGAAGAAGACGAGGCGCCTCCGACGACCAAGAAGAAGGTCATCATCCTAGGCAGTGGTCCGAACCGCATCGGGCAGGGAATTGAGTTCGACTACTGCTGCTGCCACGCGTCGTTCGCTCTCC
Organism: uncultured Terriglobales bacterium; assembly: GCA_964399125.1. Classification (GTDB taxonomy): domain Bacteria; phylum Acidobacteriota; class Terriglobia; order Terriglobales; family Acidobacteriaceae; genus Gp1-AA112. The sequence goes on along the minus strand of CAYNPS010000008.1, from coordinate 5,477 downwards.
GCGAAGATGGTTACGAGACCATCATGATCAACTGCAATCCCGAAACGGTCTCGACCGACTACGACACCAGCGATCGACTCTACTTCGAGCCGCTGACCCTGGAAGACGTCCTCGCAGTTTATGAGCACGAAGCTTCGAGTGGTGCGCCGGTTGCGATGATTGTGCAGTTCGGCGGGCAGACTCCGCTAAACCTTTCGCTTCCTCTGAAAGCAGCAGGAGTGCCGATCATCGGAACCTCTCCTGAATCCATCGACCTGGCAGAAGACCGCAAACGCTTTGGCAAGCTACTGGAAGAGCTTGAAATCCCGCAACCGCCGGGAGCTTTGGCCACGAGTGTGGATGAGGCTGTGAGGGGCGCAAATTCGGTCGGGTATCCCGTTTTGGTACGGCCTTCCTACGTGCTTGGCGGACGCGCAATGGTCATCGCATACGACGATGGCTCCGTGATCCGATACATGAAGGAAGCGGTCGAGTATTCGCAGGAGCGGCCTGTGCTGATCGACCACTTCCTTGAGGCTGCGATAGAAGTCGATGTCGATGCGCTCTCTGACGGTGATGATGTTATTGTCGCCGGCATCATGCAACATATTGAAGAGGCTGGAATTCACTCGGGCGACTCTTCTTGCGTGCTGCCTGCGGTGGAGATTGCTCCGCATCTGCTCGACACCATGCGCGAATACACGTTCAAACTCGCACGCTCTCTGAAGGTAATCGGCTTGATGAACATCCAGTTCGCGATTCAGCGCGATAAGGTCTATGTGCTTGAGGTAAATCCGCGCGCGTCGCGCACTGTGCCCTATGTATCGAAGTCGACAGGAGTGCCGCTCGCAAAGATCGCCGCGCGATTGATGACGGGCCGCAAGCTTCGCGAATTTCTGCCGGAGTTCGTTGAGCGCGGCGCCGATTTGGAAACCGGGGATTGCTATTTCGTTAAGAGCCCGGTGTTTCCCTGGAACAAGTTTCCCGGCGTGGACACGGTTCTCGGTCCCGAAATGAAATCCACCGGCGAAGTGATGGGCGTAGGCGATACCTTCGGTGAGGCGTTCGCGAAAGCGCAGCTCTCAGCGGGACAGAGTCTGCCTACGAGCGGAACTGTTTTCATCAGCATCGCCGATCGCGACAAGGGCGATCTCGCCGAATTGGGAAAGCGGTTTGTCGAGCTAGGGTTCAACATCGTTGCGACGCATGGCACGGCAAACATCTTGGAGCGCGCGGGCCTGCCGGTCGAGCGCGTTTACAAGGTCAAGGAAGGACGCCCGAACGTCGTCGATCTCATCAAGGGCGAACGCATTCAACTCATCATCAATACGCCGCAAGGACAGGACCCCTGGTTCGACGAGCAGGCCATCCGCCGCGCTGCAGTAACCCAGCGCATTCCTGCTCTCACCACGATGGCCGCTGCACGAGCCGCTGCAGATGGCATCGCCTATCGGCAAGGCGGGCAAATTTCGGTTCGCGTGCTGCAGCATCTGCATGCTGAACGCGTGGCTGTTGCGAAGTAGGCTTCTTACAATCGAGTCACCGCAAAGCAACGCTCACCTGTGTGCCCGAGTATTGGACCGTCTTGTTCGGCGATGAAGTTGGCGCCTCGCCGGTGCCATGCCCATCGGTGACAAGAACAATCTGAAATGATCGCGTGGTGATCATCCCAGGAAAGCTTCCAGTGCGGTGGCCGATTGTCAGAGTTCGAGTCGAATCGCTCCAGTTCAGGGGAATGACGGCGTACTCGCCTTTTTCGTAGTCGTAATTGTCATTTTCATCTTCGTAGATGGTGAAGTCGGCATCGGCGCCTGGATACACTCTGATCTCGATAGGATCGGCGGGCTTTTCGGTTGCGTACTGCACTTCGGGGCCCATGGGTAGAATCGAGCCGGCGCGCACATATAGCGGAAGTTTGTCGAGAGGTGCTGCGCTGTCGATCGCTACTCCGCCATCCTGCGCGGCTCCGGTCCAGAAGTCGTACCACTTTGCTTTCGGAAGGTAGAGGTGGCGCTTCGTTGCTCCCGGTTCCGTTACGGGATTCACCATGATTGCCGGTCCAAACATGAACTGATCGCCGACATTGATGGCGCGCTGATCTGAAGGAAAATCCATTACCAGCGGACGCATGATGGTGTAGCTGTTGTGCGTCACTTGCCACGCAAGTGAATAGATGTAAGGCATCATGCGATAGCGCAGGTTATTGAAGCTTGTGAGAATCTGCTGCGCTTCAGGGCCATAGGACCAAAGCTCGTTTTGGTTGGTCGCGCGCGTGCCGTGGACGCGGAAGATCGGGCAGAACGTTCCGTATTGGAACCACCGAATGAAGAGCTCGCGGTACGCAGGATCATCGGGATTGCCATCGACGAAGCCTCCGATATCCGTCGTCCAATAGGGAATTCCCGAAAGGGCGAAGTTCAGCCCTGCAGGGATCTGGCGCTTGAAGCTGAGGAAGGTGGAGTTCACATCTCCAGACCATGCTGTGACGGCATTCCGTTGTGAGCCGGCAAATGCAGAGCGCGACAGGATAAACACCCGCTTGTCTGACGAAGTCTGCCGCTGTCCCTGGTAAACAGCGGACGTAGTCATGAGCGGGAAGAGATTTACGTAACGATCGCCGCTGCCAATGGCCAGCTTGTGTCCGAGCTGAACGTTTTCCTCCTGGCCTTCGGTTTCGGGTTCGGTCGTATCCATCCACCAGGCGTCGGCTCCGAGTTTGAACAGACCTTCGTCGAGAAGGCTCCAGTAATATTTGCGCGCCTCCGGATTCGAGGCGTCGTAAACGGCCATTCCGTTGGTGTGATACGGAGGCTTGGCAAATTTGAATTTATCGATGAACCATCCCTGCTTCTCGATGTAGTCGTACTCGGAAGAACCTGGCTCGAAGAACGGCCACACGGAGATCATCAGGTGAAAGTGCTCGCGATGGAGTTCGTCGATCATCGCCTTTGGATCCGGGTAGTTACTGTTGAAGACGAATTCGCCTTTCCGCACCCACCAGAACCAGTCCTGCACGATGTTGTCCACTGGGATCTTCAGTCCTCGATATTTGCGGGCAATGCCGAGCAGTTCGTCCTGCGTTTTGTAGCGGTTCTTGCATTGCCAAAATCCAAAAGCCCATTTGCCGAACATCGGAGCTTGCCCGGTAAGCTCGCGGTAATCGGCGATGACTTTGTCGAGTTCTGGCCCATAAAAGAAGTAGTAATCGATTACATCGGCAACTTCGGAGCTGATGTATAGATAATGGAGAAAACGGTCGTTGAAGCGACTGCGCGAGTCGTTGTTCCAAAACAGTCCATAGCCGCGCGAAGAGACCATAAAGGGGACGGCAATATTGGTGTTCTCCTGCGAAATATCGACGGATTCGCCGCGGTAATTCCACACACCGGCCTGATGCTGCCCCAAGCCGTAGAGGCCCTCTTGAGAGCCATACATAGTTACCAACGACTCGGCGTGATACGTGTTCTCGCCGTTTACCTGGACAGGCCTCATCATCCGATTCGCTTCCGTCATCAGCGGCCTGCCATCGGAGGAGCTGTAGGTGATGGATCCATCAGTTCGATCCACCACGATTCGCAGTCGTGCGGTTGAGAGCTGGATTTTGTCGCCGTTGTCGTCCCCTTTCCACTCAACCGCCGGCCAGGTCTGCTTTACAACCACGTACTCCGGTCGGGAAGGGAAATCCTTGGTCGGTGAATAGAGCACATGGACGATAGAATCTGAGCAGATCTGAATGCGTAGCGTCCCTTTGTCCATGGTCAGCACAAGACCGTCTGGCTCTTGCTGCACAGCCGCAACGGGATTCCGCGGCGTCCACTGCGCGTTTAGCGGCAAAGCCGCTGAAATGAGAAAGACGAAGAGGAGAAACCGGGCAAGTCTCATGTGCGATGCACTCAATCGTTTTAGTAGAACGGACGCGCAACATTCTCAGGCTCACATAGGAATTGTTCAAGAGAAACTCCAAATCGGAGCGCCAGGGATCGATGGTGCAATGCATTACCTCTCCGGATCGGTGAATCAGTAGCAGAGTTCGGCATCTAATACTTGATCAAACAATGGATTTCAGATCGCATGTACAGACCACCGCTTCCGCACTGAAGAACTGGTTCATCGCCACGCTGCAGGATGCAGCGGCAGTGGGCGCGATGTGGCTTATAGGACTCCTAATCTTGCGTGTTCCCCTCGCTTTCGTGTGGGCGATTATCGGCGGAGCCTGCCAGTTTATCCCCAATTTCGGACCGCTGATCGCGGTGATTGGGCCGGCGCTCACGACGCTCTTTACCGCCCAGTCCGACGCGCTGATGCATCTGCTCTATGTATTCATTCTTTACGCAATCATCGCTGTGATCGATGGCCTCGTGCTGCAGCCGTACCTCATGAAGCGCAGCAATCGAGTACCGATCTGGGCATCGATTCTCGCTCCCATCGTGCTCGGCTTCGTCATTCCCTTCTGGGGAGTGTTGCTCGCGCCCCCACTGCTCGCGGTGATCTATGCTCATCGGAGACCGAAGCAGTTGGTTGAGCGAAGGTAACCTGCCGGAGCCACACAGAATGTTCTCCGGTCGCAAACTCAACTGTGAAAGTGGCCATGACCTTTGTTGCTGCGCGAGAATGACTGGTCGTTGACCTAGTGTCACGAGAAAGAAGACGCCCAGCCCACATGCTATACTTCTCGTTTGTTCTCATGCGGATGCGGGCATTTGGAGCTCCTCTGCATGCAATCCCAGGTTCTGAGGTAGTCACATGTCTGGCCACTCAAAATGGGCCACAATTAAGCACAAAAAAGGCGCGCTGGACGCCAAGCGCGGCAAAATCTTTACTCGGCTAATAAAAGAAATCACCATGGCCGCCAAAAGCGGTGGTGGTGATCCGGAAGGTAATCCAAGGCTGCGTACTGCTGTTGCTGCGGCCAAAGCCGAGAACATGCCCGCGGACAATATCAAGCGCGCGATCCAGCGCGGTACTGGAGAACTTCCCGGCGCTACATACGAAGAGATCTTGTTCGAAGGCTATGGCCCTGGAGGAGTCGCGCTGCTCGTCGATGTCACGACTGACAATCGCAATCGAACCGTGAGCGAAATTCGCCATACATTCAGCAAGAATGGCGGAAACCTCGGAGAATCGGGTTCAGTCGCCTGGATGTTCCACAAGAAGGGTTACATCGTCGTTCCCAAATCGGCAGCGAAGGAAGACGATTTGATGTCGCTCGTTCTCGAAAACGGCGGCGACGATCTGCGCGACGATGGAAACGATTGGGAGATCGTCACCGATCCTTCCGCTTTCGAAAGCGTTCTGGATGCGATCAAGAAAGCGGGCATTGAGACATCCGTGGCCGAGGTCTCTATGATTCCGCAGAACTACATCAAGCTTGAAGGGCAGGCTGCCAACACGATGATTCGTCTGCTCGAGGCGCTGGAAGACCACGATGATGTGCAGCACGTTTATTCCAACTTCGACGTGGATACCAAGCAGCTCGAAGAAGTCGCCGGTTAACTTCG
>CAYNPS010000007.1:66781-73017 GCA_964399125.1 uncultured Terriglobales bacterium | reverse complement strand
GGGGAGGGTACCAGCCAGGGAGGCCGAACGCGAGTTCGGCCTTCTTCTTGTTTGCGATTCAGGCACTCTTCGTTGCGGGAAGCGATCGAAGGTGATAGCACTAGTTTTGAACTGCAACCAAACCTATGTTGGCAGTCGAGATCTTAGGCCTCGAAAAGACCTACACTGTCGGATTCTGGCGCAAGAAAAGGAAGATCGGACTGAGGAGCTTGCAGCTCGAAGTCAAGCAAGGTGAAGTATTCGGGTTCTTAGGTCCAAATGGCGCCGGCAAGACCACTACACTAAAGCTGCTGATGGGACTCATGTTTCCCACCGGGGGAACCGCCCGAATTCTTGCGCACGACTGGCGCGATCCGTGGGCGCGTTCCCGAATCGGCTTCCTTCCTGAACAGCCCTATTTTTACGACTATCTCACTCCTGTTGAATTACTCGACTACTACGGCTCTCTGTCTGGCGTCTCAGCGGCGGACCGTCGTCAGCGAATTCCCAGGCTACTTGAAAGGGTTGGGTTGGCTGAACAGAGTCGCGTGCAGTTGCGCAAGTTTTCCAAGGGCATGCTGCAGCGTGTGGGCATTGCGCAGGCGGTGCTGCACGAACCTGAAGTCGTATTTCTTGACGAGCCGATGTCCGGCTTGGATCCGATCGGCCGACGTGAGATGCGCGATTTCATTCAGGGTCTCAATGACGAAGGAAAGACCATCTTTTTTTCGACGCACATTCTCTCCGACGCGGAGGCTCTCTGTGATCGCGTAGCTGTGCTAAATCAAGGCGAGCTCCGTGGTACCGGTGTAGTCGCTGACTTGATCGCGGCAAATCGAGGACGCATGGAGATCATTTGGCAGGGCGATGCATCGGTCGAAGCGATCGAACGTCTCGGAGCACGATGCCATGTTACCGGTGAAACTGTTCGCGCCGTTGTGGATGCACGAAAGCTCGACGAGATGCTTGCCGCGTTGCGTGCACAACAAGCTCGCCTGGTCTCGGTGAATCCGGCTGGAGGATCGCTTGAGGATTACTTCTTTCAGAAACTGGGAAGGAGCGCCGAAGCAGAATGATTTATCGCATCCGCGCGATCGCGTTCAACACCTTTCGCGAAGCGGTTCGCGATCGCATCCTTTATAACCTAGTTTTTTTTGCCTTACTGCTGGTTGCATCGGCTCCGCTTCTCGGCCAAATCTCAGTGGGGGTGCAGCGAGTCCTCCTAATCAACCTGAGCTTGAGTGCCATTTCCATTTTTGGGACCGTGATTTCGATCTTTCTTGGAATCAGCTTGGTTTCTAAAGAGATCGAGAGACGCACCCTGTATCCCGTGTTGGCGCGCCCAGTGGGGAGAGGAGAATTTATCGTCGGCAAGTACCTGGGTCTTGCCGGTACCCTGCTGACGAACACCGCCGCCATGGCCCTGGGTTTCTACCTGACTTTATGGGGAGTGATGCGCCACATCGGCCGTGCCGACGCCAATGTGCTCATCGCGATTTACTTCATACTGCTTCAATTCCTGGTAATCATTGGCCTTTCCCTACTGTTCTCGTCTTTCTCCTCGCCGGTTCTTTCGGCTTTATTTGCCCTTTGCTTCTTCGTCGCCGGTACGTTTGCCGCAGATCTAAGATCGTTGGCTCATTCTGTGCATGGGCCGCAGAGTTGGTTGGAGCTGGCCGCATCATACTTGATTCCGAACCTGGCTTCGCTGAACGTGATCACCCGGGTGGCTCACGATCAATTAATTTCTGCAGCCCTGGTGGTCTATAACACTCTGTATTCCGTGCTGTACACCGTAGCCACAATTTGTGGAGCTGCGCTCATCTTTTCACGAAGGAATCTGAAGTGAGCCGCTCTTCGACGATAGTTGTTGCATGCGTTCTAGTGGGCTCTTTGGTTGCAAGCTTCTTCGTGGTTAGCAGAGTGGAATCGGTGTTCCCAACCAGCTCCATGGAAGACGTTCTGCTTATCTCGTCGCCTGAGTTTGCGAAGCGAGCTAGTCTTGGATATTCGGGGCTTCTGGCGGACATCTACTGGATCCGTGTTGCGCAGTACTTCGGCAACAAACATCTGAAAGACTCAATGGAGTACAAATCACTCGCCCCATTGCTGGACATTACGACTACATTGGACCCGAATCTTCTGATCGCTTACGAGTGGGGATCCACATTCCTAGACCAACCGCCTCCATCCGGCGCTGGTGACGATGCGGCGGCGATCGCGCTTATTCGCAAGGGCATCAAAAATAATCCCAACAACGGGTATCTATATTTCACCATGGGATTTATCCAGTACATGGGCCAGCATGATTACCTTGGTGCTGCCAGAAGCTTCGAAGAAGGATCGCGTCTTCCGAAGGCCAATCCCATTTTGAAACGAATGGCGGCGAAGATGTTGAGCAACGCCGGCAGCCCGGAGACAGCACGATCGCTGTGGCAGAGCATTTACGAAGACTCGGACGATAAAGATCTCAGGCACAACGCCGAACTGCATCTGGCTTGCCTGGCTATCGATGAAGAAGTACCAAAGCTGGAACAGTTGATCTCTGAGTTTCAGCAGCGCTTTGGCCGCCTGCCGATCTCATGGCGAGAATTGGTCAATGTCGGAGCTCTTCGCGGAGTTCCGTTGGATCCAGCAGGCAATCCGTACATCTTGACAGAAAACGGCCGAGTGATTGTTTCAAATCCCAAGCAGTTTCCCTTTATCCATGTAGGCAGGCCATCATAAACCTGACCACAGCCGGGCGAGAGCAATGCCATGCTCCGCGATGTGCTTTTTTATGCCTGTTTTACGTGACTACATTCCTGGTGACTTCGAGATTCTGTGGAAGATTGACCAAACCTGCTTCCCTCCAGAAATCGCCTACTCTCGCGCAGAGTTCACGCAATACCTGCGCTCTTCTCGAGCAGTCTGCATTCTAGCCGTGGATGAGCCTCAAACACTGGGTTTCGTTCTGGGCCACCATGATCGGAAGCACTGTGGACACGTTGTTACGCTCGACGTGATTCCATCCGCTCGTGGGCAAGGGATCGGCTCCATCCTGATGAATGCGCTTGAGAGTCGATTTCTGTCGGCCGGATGCGACTCGGTGTTATTAGAGGTCGCGGTTAATAATCCTGTTGCAATGCGCTTTTACAAGCGCCAAGGATTTTCTGTTCTCAAAATCCTGCGCAGATATTATCCGGGAGACTTGGACGGATTACTGATGGGGAAACTGCTCAACTGATAAAACTTTCTGCGATAACATTTGGCGCGAACGGTCACGCATCAGCTTAACCTCCGACCATAAGACCACTACAAGGTACATACTCAGAAGCAACATCTCGGGTTCGATCGCATGGCGATACTTCGCGATGGGATAAACAAAATAGTACGGCAAAGGATAAATCAGCAGGCAAACCAGGTATAGGAACCAACCTCTTGGCCGGCGTGTAACGACAAAAAGCAAGCCCAGCCATCCCGTGACCGAGAGCACGCAGAATTCCCATGGCTTCCACCACTCATAAGCCTGAACCGAAAGAGGAGTGCCATCCCAGAACCAAAGAAAACGATGCAGTGTTAGATCAATGAACTCACGCGGATAACGCCGAACGAATTCCAGGGCTTCCTGTCGCGCTTGTTGGATATAGGCTTGCTCCCCCATCTGCGAATATTTTCGGAACTCGCGCGGATTCGCGCCGGGATGAAGTCCCAAATATCCCATGCCGTTCGAGTAGTGATAGTTCCCTAAATGAAACTCGAACCAGAAGTTGCTACGAAGGAATACAGGGCGGCCAAACACAATGTCGTTTCGAATTCCCCACGGTGCAATCACCCCAATAAATAGTAGGCTCGACCCGACTAAACTCATACTCCAACCTCGTCTCCCTCTGTGGTTCGCTATGACGGCGTACAGATAGGTGAACGGAATAAGGCTCAAGAGCGCGGGATTCGTGAGCGCAGTAACTCCCCAAAGAAATCCATACAGAAGCCAAAGTCGAAGTGTGGCACCTTGCGCGAGATCCAACGTCACGATTAGGAGCACGATCAGCAGCAGAGCACTCGCGGCAAAATCCCATATCCAGGAAGCTGGCCATCGGAAAAAGAACGGACTCACAGCCCAAATCCACGCTGCCGCAAGTCCCACTTGTTTGCCCAAGGTTCGCCGTCCCAAAGCATAGATCCCGATCGCTGTGGCGGCCGCCATTACACATTGCAGAATGATGATGATGAGCGCTGAGGTGATAGAGTAGGCGCCAAAACCCCTGAAAACTAGGGAAACGAAATAGGGATAGATAGGCGCAACCCACGCTGTGGGACCAGTGTCGCCCATGAATGGCGAACTAAAACCTTGTCCGCGCTCCAAGTGTGCAGCGATGCTGGCCACTTCCATTCCATATGGATAGGGATAACCGTGATTAGGCACATATGTCTTGCTCCACAAGACGAACGCTACCCTCAGCAGAAATGCTGTCAGAAGGAGAGCACTATCGGTCGCTCGATCAGAACCGAGGATTCGCCAAGGCCGGAAGGGCAGCAGGGGCGACATTATCTAGTGGGCTCACAATCTCCTACAGTTACAGCGATCCGTTGGCGATAGTCTCGCCCGTCACACGATCCCCAGAAATCATCGCTTACTAGTGCGTTCAAACTTGAGGTGAGGATGTTCACTCTCGAAATCCCTCTTCGCCGATGAGTGGCACGAAGGCACAACCGTCGAGGCGGAAGCGAAGGATTCCCTCGTCAGTTTTCCTAACCAAAACCAAATCCTGTAGCTCGCGGCTACCTACGGGCAGAACCATGCGTCCGCCGGTTGCAAGCTGATCGACCAACGACTGCGGGATGTCTGGAGCGGCTGCCGAGACAATGATTGCATCGTAGGGAGCTTTCGGTGCGTATCCGAGCGTACCGTCGCCAACGATCACTTCCAAGTTGTCATATCCCAGGTGCGCAAGATGCTCTTGCGCAACCTGCGCGAGCGCAGAGTATCGTTCTATGCTGACTACAATGCGCACGATTTCTGCCAGCAGCGCTGTCTGATATCCCGAACCGGTGCCTACTTCCAGGACGTGGTCCTCGGCTTTCAATTCAAGCGCCTGGAGCATCGCAGCCACAATGTACGGCTGCGAGATGGTCTGCGAACATTCAATGACGAGCGGTCGATCTTCATATGCGTGCTCGCGCAGCTCCGGTGCGACGAACTCCTCGCGTGGAACTTTACTCATGGCGGCGAGAACTGCTTCGTTGAAGATGCCGCGTGCCTTGAGCTGGCGCTCGATCATGGACTCGCGAGTTCCCATAAGTGGGAGGACAGGGGCAGGGCACAGATCATATGATTTGTTTGCCATAAGTTTAAGCTGCTCCCTGCCCTATCTCTTCCGCTGCCGTACGCGCAGATCAATAGCGAGCACGCCGGTGTAGTCACGGACGGCGACTAACGAGACATTCTTGTTGATGTTGTATTCGACCTGCACGACCTCCTGTGCGTATTGACCGAGATTGGTCAAGTAAGTGACAGTCAGGTCCTTGGAAATCTGCTGCTCCACAGTGAGTCGGGCGTTAGGATTGCCCTCGGTTCCGCCTAAATTCGGGTCGATCTTAATGCGGCTGATGCCGAACAGCTTCTGTACTCGACTGCTGACGGCAGCGTTTAGGGCCTCTCCCAAAATAGCACTTGACGCGTTTTGCGCGAAGCTCTCTCCAGTTGCTGCCTGCGACCCTTGCTCCGCCTGGATTTCTGTTTCCTGGCGCGTGCGGCCGAAGGCGAGCAGGGCGATGATGTCTTCAGAAGGCAGTGGAGGCTCGGAGCGGTAGGTAATGTTGAGCTTGTCGGGTGTTCCGTGAAATCCCAGCGTGATGTCGTAGTCGCGCACTCGTGCGGACGCTTCCACGTTGATCACCGGCTCAATACGCACAGGATTAGCGAAGACTACATCGCCGCGCTCGAGGTGGTAGGTAGTACTGTTGAAGGTAATATCACCCTCAGCAATGCTCGCCCGTCCCATAACGGAGGGTCTTGCCGCTGTGCCTCTGAGACGAATGTCCACGTCGCCTGACAGTCGCGCCATAGAAGTTTCAACTCGCAGTTCGGGAGTCGAAACGATGTGGACGTCGAGACGGATGTTGTCTACCAGAGAATTTGGATTCGGCGGAGCAGGAGCCTGCTTCGCTCGTTGTACATAAGTGGCGAGGTCGAATTGTGGAGTGAGTCCGAACTTGGTAATCGTGACATCGCCGGACAGCACGGAGTTCTGTGCCGTTCCCACCAGCCGGAGATC
>CAYNPS010000007.1:60191-66681 GCA_964399125.1 uncultured Terriglobales bacterium | reverse complement strand
GACTTGCCCAGACGAAGCAATGTTCGAGTTGAAGCTTTCGAGCACTGCAAGGTTGGCATGTCCGTTGCCGTGAAGATCGAGCCGACGCGCGCCGGTGAGATCCACTGTCCCCGATCCGGTTATGTCGGTATCTGTTCCGATGATATGCAGCTGGTCAATCTTTGCAGTCCCGTTACCAATGGAGAATCTGACTGGCCCCTCATTGCGAAGCTTTATGTTCTGAATGTCCGTAGCGAACTGGTCGATGTCGCCCGTAACAACGATCTCGTTCGGACGTTTGAGAGGACCACGCAATGTGATTTTCCCGGAAAGGGATGAATGTCCGGTCAACTTGCCGGGAAGATAGACTCGCAACAGGGGATCAAAATCCAGCTTCGCCACATCGAGATGCAACTCGGCTGGCCAATATCCGAGTAGGGTTACGTCGCCGATCAAACTTGCAGAGGCTATCTGCGTGTTTGCGCGCGCCTCAAGATGAAGGTCTGATCCGTGGGTAACCCCGGTAGCCAGTAGATCGCCTTCCTGTTCTCCTGCCAAAACGAGATTCTTTACGGAAATTTGGGCGTTAAGAGAAGGCTGCGAAATGGTTCCGGATCCGGTAAGCGTAAATTGAGCGCGTCCGCCGACCGGCAGCTTCTTGCTTTGCAGGCGCGCTATGTGAGCCAGATCGAAATCACTTCCGGCCAGATTCAAGATGAACAATTGGGAAGCGATGTTGTAGCTGGCGGTGCCTGTCACTCGCGCACCATCCTGGTGGAGAGAGATATTTGTGAAATCTAGCTGTTTATTTCTGAGCTGTGCGTCGGCAGCAAGCGACCGAAACGGCTCGCCATAAATTACTCCTCCCATGACTTGCACATGACCTCTGCCGCGCAAGTCCTGTTCGGTGCCGGATAACGTTAGCTGCGCGGTGAATGTTCCAGAAATGGGATAAGTGGTTCCAACAATCGTCTGCCAGCCAGCGATATCGTTGTCCAGTAATCGCAAGCGCGCCTCGACCGGCAGATCAGCCGCGAACTGGCCGTCGCGCAGGCCGGCCCGGGCTGTTCCCAGAATTTGCGCGTTGCCGTGCTTCAGAACGATGTTTCGCGCCGAAATGGAAGCCGGAGAATAGCTTACGTCTGCATCGAAGGAATCCCATCGTAGGATCTGATGATTTTCGGAGGCGGCAGAGATGTTTGCCCGCAGACCAAATTGGGAAGGCAGCAAGGTATCAAAGTCTGTGGCCTGCAGGTGCCCGCTAATGGTCGGCGACGCCAACTTACCAGTCGCCGTTCCGTTGAACGAGGCTTGTCCGTTAACGACGGCCGGCAGCGTCGTTGTTTCGCCGAAGGCCCGCATGATCGGCGGGAGATCAGCTAGATCAGACGTGTTCAGCGATAGCCTGAGCTGCGATTGAGCTCCGATCGCTCCCGTGGCATTGAGTCGCGTCATGCGCGTCGCAAGTGCGAGTTCGGTAACGTCGATTCGCTCATCTCGACCGTGGTAGGTCGCCTGAATCAATCCTCGCAAAGGAATCTCAGATGCCCCAACGGGTGCCGACGCTTCGGCGCTCAAGTCAACGCTTGCGTCGGCAAGTTTCGGCGAGCCTGTCCATCGGATCGTTACTTTGCCATCTAAGTTCGAGGCTATGGATAGATGGTTCAGTGGATTTTTGGCGGGCAGAATTGCGCGCATCGCCTCCGATAATTGCACGCCCGAAAGAGCAAGCTGAATTGAACCCTCTTGAGGTCTTGCTGAAGCCTTTCTGCGGGGACCCACTCCAATTTCCGATTTAGGAACCAGCGCGATCCAATGCGCCAGGCTGGCTCCTCCTTTGAAGCCGCCATCCATGGCTCGCCCGTTTAGGTTTGTGAGAGTGATGCGATCGACATCGACGCTATAGTCGGAGGTTGCGTTGACATCGACGAGCCGAAGCTCGGGGGCAGTGTAAGAGCCTTGAGTTAGCTTTAGCTTTCCGGAGCTGAAGAAATCTTCAGAAGAAAGATAGCGGAGAGTGCCATTGAATTCGGCAATCCCACCTCGCAGCTCCGGTACGCCGAACATCTTTCCTACAGAAGCCAATTCAACTGTGCCGCTGTACTTCACGTCGACGTGGCGATTGAGGAGGTCGGATACGGCGCCACTTGCTTGGATTCGCGACTTCCCGCTGGTCCAGTTAAGCGAGCTGACGCGAATCGCGTTTTTCTGAATGGTGAAATCCACTTGTCCTTCAGATAGGACCTGCTCAGTGCCGGGATGTTGCAGACGCACCTTGCCAAACTGTATGTGAGTCTTGTAACCATGCTCTGGAGCCGCTGCATAAGCCATGCTCGCGGCGACACTGTTCGCCTCAATATCCAGGGGAATCCGCTTCTCGTTCAGCAACAACTCGCCGTCACGAATGCGAAGGTGGTCAGCTCGGAGAGCGAATAACTGCTCGATCCCAGTTCCTGATGTCTGCCTGATTTTCGGCTCTGGTTGATTCGTGCTCCCGTCGGCATAGACGACCAAATGAATTACGGGGTGTTCCACATCCAGCTCGCGCAATCCAAGCTCGCGGCCGAAGAAACTAATGATTTTCAAACCAATATGCGCATGATCGCAGTGCACATAGGGAATATCGCCTGGCTTTTCTTTGCCATGGATTGTCAAATTTGTTACGTCAGCGCTTAGGCCTGAGAGACTCCACTTAATGCTGCCGACTTCGACTCTTCCGCCCGTCACTCGTTCGAGTTGAGCAACCAGTTCACTGCGTACAACCTCACGAAAAGCATTACTGCGGAGATAGAGCAAGGCTCCTGTAATCGCGATCACGATCGCGGCGACAACGCCGAGCGCAACCCACCTTTTGTTACGCGAGGCAGGTGTCATCGAATCGGCAGGCATGGAGGCTATCGTTTGGCCGCTTCGGTTGGACCAGAAATGTGCAACGGCAGGAAATGCAAGTCAGAGACATCGGGACTCTTTTTATCGATTCCAGTAAGCGGCAGCGAGGGATCGAAACCTTGAATGCGGCTCTGATTACGGAGGCTCTTCAGCCAATCGGAAATTAGTGCATTGACGCGTTCCTCACGAAGGATGGCTTCAATCTGGTCCTGCACCTGATCAAGAGGCAGAGGAGTGAGGTTCTTCGCTTTCATTTCGGGGACGAACTTTGTGTCGTAATAAGTTTGAATGGCCCGTGGACCAACTCTCACCTCGGAGCGAAAGCGCAGATCGATAAAGCGAAGCGTTTCAATCTCCTGAGATAACCGTTTCGTGACGTCGTCCTGTGTGAGCCCGTTTTCTCCCAGTAAGCGAACCCAACCGAGATTCGTCTCCGCGCCAGGGATCTGCTTTCGAATTTCAGCCAGACGGCTGTCGAGATCCTCCTTGCTGATGGGAATTGCGCCGAAAACAGCAATCTGATTGCTCACCAAGCTGCGGTCGATTAGGCGCCCGAGTGCCGCGATTTCGTCCTGAATGGTGATCGGTGTGTTTTCTGCATTGATCAGGTGAGTAAATTTCGCTTCCTGCTCCACATCGCTGCGAGTGATGGGATGGCGATCTACGGTCGCAACGATGCGATCGAGCGTCTCGCCAGCATATGTCGAGCTCCCTAACAGAACCGCGACCGCGATTGAAAACAGAAGCCTCATCAGAACGTCTGCCCAATACTGAAGTACACGTTTATGTGACTCGTACGATCCAGATATGGGCCCTTCGTGGGGTCGTCGCGAACCGGAAAAAGCGGTGGATTCAGGTTGTAACCCACATCCACGCGAACCGGTCCGATCGGCGTACGGTACCGCACTCCCAATCCTACCGCTTGCGATATGTAGTTGAAATCACAGGTTGGTGTTGAGGAGGTTACCTGGGTTTCATGAGGCACGCAGGTATCGGGATGCTGCTGCGACCAATGCCCAAGGCTGGGAAAGATGTCGCCAGCCGAGGCAAAGACGTTGCCGGCGTCATGGAACAATACTGCGCTGAGGTTCTCGCCAATGTAAGGCAGTGCAATCGGAGGCGTCCGAATCTCAAGGTTATTCAGGAAAAGGCCATTCCCTCCAAGCGGAAATCCCGTGTCAGCATCGCGCGGACCTGCCTGGTTCAGGCCGAATCCGCGATGCGAGTTGCTGCCGCCAGTAAAGAATCTCTCCGGAAGCGGTACCACGCCTGGAACAGAGGTCAGCACGTTCGACGCTCCTGCCGTGGGCGTCTGCGACACCTCGACGTTGCCGAATGGATTCTCGACACCGATGCGCGTAGAGCGCGCAAATACCCAGCGGCGTCCACCGATGTTCTTGTTTTCGGCAAAGGAGTGATAGCTCGAATTTTGGACGAATAGACGCGTGTAATTTGCCTGCGATCCAAAGGTCCCAGACGCGACTCCGAAATCGAGCGCGTTGTAAGTGCCTTTATGAGAATCAAGTGCGTCGTCGCGGTGATCGCGTACGTAACTGAAACTCGGCATACCGACGCGTACCGGACGCGCTAGCAGCGGAATCAGCTCAGGGCTGATCTGTAAGGTATTTTGATCGACCTTCACGCGCCGATAGCTGTACTTGTAGAGAAAAGTCTCGCCTTTGCGCCATTGCTGTAGGACTTGGACTGATCCCGCAAGCTGCTCCGAGCTAAACGTAAGGACGTTCTGGGTGCTGTCGTACAAAGCGGTGAAGCTAAGCGTGAGGTCGTCGCGATTCATCCAGTGCGGTTGCTCGTAGGTGAGCGATGCCCGCTGCTGCAGTCGTCCCAGATTGGTACGAAACACGATGGTGTCGTTCCGTCCGCGAAAGTTCGCCCGAGTCACGCCAAAAGTAACTAACGGACTGAATCCCGTGCCGCCGCCGGGATTGCAGACCTGCGTGGATGTTGGATTCAACTGAATGTTCTTGCAGTCGCTGTTGACATTCCCGGTTTGCACCTGGAAACCAAGTCCGTAATCGAAGGTGTAGCGCTTCGCCTCCTCAGTCTGAACCATCAGATTCTTCTTGCTGACGTTCCCGTCAGGATTCGCCGTAGACATATCAACCTGATTGAAGATACTCAGGTCGTAGAGTCTTCGCTGCGTATTCAGAACGTGCGATTGGCTCAGGGGATCCCCTTCCTTGATTTCGAACTCACGGCTGACGACAAAGGGCTTGGTATGGCGAAGACCCGAAACGAGAATCTTGTCGACGAACACCTGCCGTCCTTCGCTAATCTTGAAGGTAACGTCCTGACGGTTTGCCTCTCCCGGTGCAGGCTGATTAGTGGTCTCCACCTGCACGTCAGGGAATCCGCGATCGTAGTAGTAGCTGACGATGGCGTCACGATCATTGGCAAGCTGGTATGAAGAAAATGGCTGTCCCGGAATGGTACTCAGTTGGTCCTGCAGAAGGTCATTTGAGAAATGCAGATTTCCGACCATCTGGACTGCATGCACCAGAGTCTGCGATCCTTCATCGATTTCGATCTGAACACACAATCTCCCGGTTTTTCCTCTGCAATCGTCTGTGGCCTTTGCCGTTACGCTCACCTGTTGAAATCCGTTGGTCTGATACAAACCCGTGATTACACCGAGGTCGCGGGTGAGCAACGCGGAGCTAAAGATGCCGTGCCGCTGGAGAATATCAGCCGGCTGGAGCACCATCCGCTCTCGTATCGTTTCCGTCGGAAAGTATTTGTTTCCTTTGATCGCCAGATCGGAGAACGTGTGCAGATCGCCGCGATCGACGTCGAAAATGACGAGCTGGCGCCCACCTTTCTGCGTCAGTTTCGATGTAACCACCGCGTCGAAATATCCTCGGGTCTGAAAGTAGTCGCGCAGGTTGCGGCGCCCTTCGGCGAGCAGATCCTCGTCTACGGCTCCCTCTTCGAAGATCGGGATGTATTTCTTGATTAGTCCCTTTCTCATGCGAGCGCCTTCGACACGCACATCGACGATGGGGCCGCGATTAATGTCAAAGACATAATCGAGCTTGTTCGTGTCGGGATGGTAGTTACGATCGACGACTGCTACTTGCGCTTCCAGATGATTCGTCTGCTGATACTTCTTGCGCAAACGTGCAAACGCGCGACTCAATCTTCCTGCAGTGATCGGTTGACCCGGATGCAGCTTGGTAATCCCGCGAATTTTCCCGGGAGGGTACCCGGGATCACCCTTAACGATCACTTCGCCGAGATGTGCATGGGGACCGCGGTCGATAATGAAATCCACTCCAATCCGCTGGTGCTGAGGATCAAGCTCAGAGTTCATGCGAATGGTGGGAGTGAAATATCCGGCCTCAGCCAATAAACGCTTCATGCGTTCCATGCCGCTGGCGACGGCGTCTTCATCGAACTCCTGGCCAAGCTGCAGTTTGCTTGCGTTCACAAGCTGATTGGCAGTGGGTGGCTGCGGAGCCCCGTAGACAACAATGCTGCCTAGAAACAGCTTTTCATCGACGACGAATGCAAGGTCAAGTGAGCCCTCCGGGTGAGAATCAACCTCGGCGGAGATCGTTCGAAATCTGCCGGTCGCGAACAACTGCTGAATGCTGGCCTCGAC
>CAYNPS010000007.1:53700-60091 GCA_964399125.1 uncultured Terriglobales bacterium | reverse complement strand
GCGCTGCATGGCGTTCCGGCGCAATGCGAATGGGAATCGAATCAGGCCTTCTCCATCGAAGCGATTTCGCACGCGCGAACGCGCGCCTTGCACACACGGCCTTGGGGGAGCATACGCCTATAATAAAGGTGATTTCCTCGACTCCAGACCTCATCGTGCACTCTCGGCAGCAAAATGTTCCCAGAATCTAAGGCACCTTGGTCCAGCAGCGAACGATACTCGCGCCAAATCCTCTTTGCGCCGATCGGTTCTGAAGGACAGGAACGCATCCGGAAATCGAAAGTCGCGGTCGTCGGCTGCGGAGCCATTGGCGCTTCGACGTGCATGTTGCTGACCCGCGCTGGGATTGGAACTCTGCGCATCATCGATCGCGACTACGTAGAACCGAGCAATCTGCAACGGCAGTTGCTATTCGATGAAGAAGATGCTCACCAAAGCACTCCGAAAGCCGAGGCTGCAGCGCGAAGGCTATCGCAAATCAATTCCGATGTAGCCGTGGAACCTCATGCGAAAGACCTGACGCCACAATCGCTCTCCCTACTCGAAGGAGCTGATCTGATACTCGACTGCACCGACAACTTCGAGACTCGGTACCTGATCAATGACTTCGCAGTTAAATATCGACGCGCGTGGATCTACGCTGCCGCAGTCGGTTCGTATGCAGTCACGATGAACGTTTTGCCCGGTGAGACAGCGTGCTTGAGTTGCGTGTTTCCAGAGCTTCCTCGCGGAACGTTCGCGACGTGTGATACCGCAGGGATTTTGAATTCCGCAGCCACTCTTGTCGCCACAGTGCAGGTGGCGGAAGCACTGAAAATTCTGGTTGGCGCGCATGCGCAGGTGCGTCGTACGCTGCTTTCGATCGACGTGTGGACAAACGACCGCTCAGAAATCTATGCAGCAAAGCCGCGCGAAGCCTGTAAGGTCTGCATTCAGAGTGTTTTTGATTACCTGGACGGCAAGGCTAAGCCGCAGATCACTCTCTGCGGTCGCAACTCCGTTCAGATTCACGAACGCGAGCGCCCAGTCGATTTTCCCGAAATGAGCTCACGGCTTTCCGCGCACGGACTAGTTCGCTACAACGATGTTGTGCTGAAGTTCTGGCGTGATGCGTATGAGATGACGATCTTTCGCGATGGCCGCGCCATTATCAAAGGGACCAGTGATCCCGCCGTGGCGCGGAGCTTGTACGCACGGTTTGTTGGATCTTAGAAATGGGGCATCGCTTAGCGCGACGGCTCACTTCGCCAAGGCCGCCGCTCTCCTGAACCATGGGCGCTCGCGACGCTTCAGGTAACGCGGCAAGGTTCTCTTCTTCGATAGCACGCGCTGGGCCCATTCGCGAGCTTCCTGCTCTTTGCCCTGCGATTTGAGGAAGTCAGCATAGTTCACAAGGGTTTCCGAGAGTGTCGAAACCTGCACCACTCTCTCGAACATCGCAGCCGCAGCCTCCCTCTGTCCAATTTTCGCCAGCGCATGAGCGAGGAGTCCGGCGGCGCGGTCGTAATCGTAACGAGCGTCTTTCGAGACCACATGTTGAAGATCGGTTACTGCCGCTGGGTAATCCTCGAGCTTAAGCGAGCAGAGCGCACGCCGATAAAAGGGGTCAGGGGAGTCAGTGCGTGAAGAAATTGCGCGGTTGTAGCACTCGCGAGCACGCGCATACTTCCCATCATCGAGGTAGAGATCGCCGAGCTCTTCGTAGTTGCCTGCTGAGGGATTATCCAGCACGACAGCTTCGAGCCGTCGTATGCGGCTGCGACGGGGAAATACCTGGAAGCTGCGGACGAGCAATCCCATCTCCGGCAAAACTTCCACGCAGATGTAAATGAAAGCCCCTAATCCGCTGCCGAGAATGATGATCCAGAGCCAGTACCATTCTGGCCGGCGGCGGATGAAATGAATGATCGCAATCGCCTGCAGGATGAAACCGATTCCGAAAAATCCCGGTATGCCTATCATCAATAGTAAGGTACAGGGAGAGGTTACAAGGAACCTATCACTGAAGGTAGCGAAATATCGCGAAGACGGGCAGACTCCGCCGACTAGGCCTGTAACTCACGATAAAATGGAACCCAAGTGACACTTCCGGTTCGCCTCATAGCCGTGGATATCGATGGCACGCTCATCGATTCCACCTTGGATATCCCTCCTGCCAACCTGAAAGCTCTAAGACGCGCTCACGAGCTCGGTGTGCATATCGTCCTAGTGACGGGACGTCGCCACCGCTTTGCAATGCCGATTGCAGAACAGCTCGGCTTCGAGTTCTGTCTTATCAGCTCCAACGGAGCGATCACGCGCTCAACAAAGGGGAACCTGCATTACGCTGACATGCTTCCGCGGTCGACGGCGCACAAGCTTTGTGAGCACATGGCTGAGTTCGCGGCCAACACGGTCTTGACCTTTGACAAAGAAGAACGCGGCGCGATCGTGGTAGAGCGCACTGACGAGCTGGGCGCCAATATCCAGCGGTGGATCGACAAAAACCGCATGTACATCGCCGAAGTCGCTCCGATCACGACAGCGCTGGTCTGCGATCCCGTGCAAGCTATGTTTTGCGGCACGATCGAGAAGATGAGGCCCGCCGAAGCCCGGCTCAAAGACGGCACTCTGGCCAGCGAAATCAGCGTGCTGAAGACGCAGTACGATCATCGCGATTTATGTATTCTCGATGTTTTGCGCCACGGGTGCTCCAAGGGCTCAGCATTGGCGCGATGGGCTGCGCATCTCGGCATCCCGCGCAAAGAAGTGATGGCCATCGGCGATAATTACAATGACGTGGAGATGCTGGAATTTGCAGGGTTCCCATTTGTAATGGCAAACGCATCAGAAGACCTGAAGCAGAATGGCTGGCCAGTCACGCTGGACAATGAAGCCTGTGGTGTGGCCGCAGCGGTGGAGGATGTGTTGGCGGGAGTTCTGAAGTGAGAGTAACCCGACTGCTCGCGTTATCCAGCCTCGCGCTTCTGGCGGCGAGTTCGCTTCACGCCCGTGAGTCGGCAGTGCTGCGCAATGGCTTCAGTATCTCGCACGATCATCACCGCCAGATCGGATCCATCACGCGCCTCTTTCTCTCTTCCTCTGAAGATGAGTATGTCGACATGCCTTCTGCGGACATCGTGAGCTACGAGCCGGAAGCAGATCCGCCAAAACCGAAGGTCAGCAACGCTGCAAATATCTCCGCGCCACCTCAGCCGGATTTGAAGGAGATCGTCGAAAAAGCCGCCAACGATAATCAGCTCGATGCTGATTTCATCCACGCGGTGATTCGTGCTGAAAGCAGCGGCAAGGCGACAGCCGTCTCGCCAAAAGGCGCGCAAGGACTCATGCAGCTGATGCCGCAAACAGCAACGAAACTCGGCGTCAGAAATGTCTTTAATCCGGCAGAAAACGTGAACGGGGGCACGCGCTATTTGCGTGCCTTGCTGGCGCGCTATCACAACGATCCAATCCGGGCTCTTGCCGCGTACAACGCCGGTGCCGCACGAGTCGAGCAATATCACGGTATTCCGCCGTATCGCGAGACGCGCGCCTACGTGGCCAATATCATTCGCGACTTTAATCGGCGCAAACTCGACGAGGAGCGCGCTGCGAAACTCGCGAAGCAGTCAGCGCAATTTCCAGCCGCAAAAATCTCGGATGGCAACTAACGATCGTGGACCGCAAGCGGCTCATCGTCACGTCCGTTGTGGTGGTCGTTCTCGCGGTCCTGGTCATCTGGCAAATCCATTCCTGGCGCAAGTTTGATTGGCAAATCTTCGGCCAATCCCTCGAACAACTGAACTGGTGGAAGATCCTCGCAGGCATTGGGCTCGTTTATCTTGCGGACGGTCTTAGGGCTTTTCGCTGGGCAATCTTTTTACGGCCAGTGAAGAAAGTATCGCCCTGGAGCCTCGTCCCGGCACAATACATCGGATTTGCCGGGCTCGCGCTACTTGGACGCCCTGGCGAAGTCATTCGTCCACTGATCATTGCTCGGCGAACCGGACTCACATTTGCGTCGCAGTTCGCCGTATGGACAGTCGAACGCATTTTTGACATCTCGGCCGTGACCGTCATTGTAGCCGCTGACCTGCTCTTGTCAGGCACACTGAAGACCTTCACCGATAAACAGATCGACATCATGCGTGCGCTCGGTGGAGTGCTGATTTTCATTGTCATTGGTCTGCTGGCATTTGCGTTTAGCGTATGGCGCAACGGCGAGCAGATCGCGCAATGGTTGGAACGCAAATCGGCCCGGCGACATTGGCATACTGGTCACCGCATCGCATCGAAGATTCGAATCTTCAGTGCTGGACTCCACACCATCCACGATCTCGGATCTTTCGCGGCCATCGCGTTTATCTCCGTCGCAATCTGGGTTCTGATCGCCTCCGCGTACTATGCTGTGCTGCAGTCCTACAACGACGAAACCGTGTACACGATGACGTTTGTGTATGGAATTATCTTGATGGCCTTCAGCGTCGCCGGAGGAGTTCTGCAGTTGCCCGTGGTTGGAGGCGGCTCGCAGCTTTCAACGATCAAGGCCCTCTATTCCCTTTTCAATACTCCACAAGAGCTAGCCACGAGTTGCGGCATGATGCTCTGGCTCGTGACCTTCGTCTCAGTCACACCGTTGGGACTCATACTCGCTCGAATCGAGCACGTGTCACTCAGAAAACTTGGCGAAGAGTCGCACCTCGAAGAGGAGCAGGCGGAAGAGGCAGTGAGCCTGGAACACCGATAGTACGCGCTCGGATAAGTCACATGGTCCTTGCCTGCGTTGGCGCCTGTAATGCAATCGCGGACAGCGTCACGTCAGCTCGACACCGCGAGTTTCGGGAATAAGAATCGCAATCATTCCCGAAATGAAAAACGCCAAAGCACAGACATAAAAAGCAGAGTCGAGCCCATGCTGTTGGCCGATGCGGCCGATCGTAAACGGAGCAACAGAACTGAGGGCCCGAGCGCCGTTATAGGTAAGTCCGAGTGCGCGCGCGCGAACGCTGGTGGGAAACAACTCGCTTCCGATGATCCCCGATCCGGAAAAGAAACCTGTGCCAAAGAAGGCCACCACAGCTCCGAGGACGAGCAGTACCGCGGGCTGTCGTGCCGCAGCGTAGGCGGGTACGAGCAGCGCAGCGCAGATGGTATACAGCATGAATGCCGGACGCCGTCCCACCCGGTCCGCGACCCAGCCGTAGCTCGCGTATCCCGGAGCCATACCCACAATGTTGAGGAAGACGAGCAAAGTTGTCGTACTCAACGCTCCGAAGCCGCGTCCGCCCTGATCCACCGGAAGCGACAGATACGGCGGAATCCAGGTGAACAATCCCCACCAGCCGAACATGCCGAAGGTATTCATGATCAGCAGAGTGAGTGTCTTGCGGCGATATGGACCAACGAAAAGTTCGCGGAAGCGGAGCTGTGAATCCACGTTGCCGCTGGTGCCAGAAACGCGACGCGCTTCCCAAAGTTCCGATTCGGGAACATCCTTCTGAATCCAAAGCGTGATCAGCGCCGGCAGCACTCCGACAAAGAACACGTATCGCCAACCGGTCCGCGGCAGCATGATTCCGGCAACTAGCGCGGCCAGCGCGTATCCCACTGCCCACGAGCTCTGCACCACGGCTACGGCACGGGCACGCAGGTACGTAGGCCAGCTTTCCGCAACCAGTGTGGCTCCGGTATTCCACTCGCCACCCATCCCCAGACCAAGCAAGAAGCGAGTAATGGCGAGCGCCAGAACAGAAGTCGCAAGGCCACTGGCAAACGAGCAAACCGAATATGTAAGGATGCTGAGCATCAGTGCGCGAGTACGGCCGATGCGATCAGCGATGAACCCAAACAGCACGCCTCCGATTCCCGAGGCCAGCAGAGTAAGCGTGTTCAACAGACCTGCGCTCTGCTTGCTCATATGGAGGTCGCGCATGATGTGCGCGACGACGAGCGAATAGAGCATTACGTCGAAGGCATCGAGCATCCAGCCCAGCGCAGCCGCGACGAGCGTGCGGCGCTGGCCGGGGCCGACCTCGGCAATGAACGCGAGTGGATTTCGCATAAGAAACGGCGAACACGAAGAATCAATCTGGGAGGCCACGGGAAATATTCGTGACCTCCGCCTTCAAACCTTCGTGCCTTCGTGTTCGCTCTTCCAAAAGGAAGCAGAGTAACAGAAGAAAAGCTCAGGAAGCCAAAGAACTGTTGAGTGCGAAAAATCTTTTAGCCTTTTTCACATCTTTCCCAATCTGCTCTCTCAGCGCCTCAGGATTGGGCCACTTGATTTCCGGCCGAAGCCATTTCAGGAAACTGATTTCCACTTCTGTGCTCTCGTCGAGACCGAGAGGATGAAAGTTCAGCAAATGCGTTTCGATCGCGAACGACTCACCCGCGAAGGTCGGACGAGTACCGA
>CAYNPS010000007.1:40605-53600 GCA_964399125.1 uncultured Terriglobales bacterium | reverse complement strand
CTCCTCGCAGCACCCGAAGTGGATGCGGATCGAAGGTTACAGCTATCGATTTTGCTCCAGACTGCCTGGCCCGCTCGACCACCTGCGCAAGCACGTGCTGGTGGCCGCAGTGCACGCCATCGAAGTTGCCGATGCTCACGATTGTGGTATTCCAATCGGCAGGGATCTCATCCAGATGGCGAAAGATGCGCATCCCTAGATTTCGAACTCCAGCTTCAGGCCGTCATGCGCCAGCCGAATATGCGCTGGGAGAGAGGCATTGGTCTCTTCGTGCCCCAGATCGTGCGACATGTGCACAAAAAACGCACGCTTAGGCGAGAGCCTCTCGACGACTTTTAGCGATTCGTCCAGAGAAGAATGGGTGGGATGCGGACGCCGCCTGAGCGCATCGAGAAAAAGAATGTCGAGATCCTCAAGTGCCGCCAGGGTCAATTCGGGAATGCTGCTGAAATCGGTTAGATATGCTGCGGTTCCAAAACGGTACGCCGTAATCTCGGAATCGCCGTGCAGAACCTTGAGCGGCTGGAACTTTGCCCCAAATAGATCGAGCGCGCCATTCAGGCGACGCAATGTGACCTGAGGCCGCGTGGAGTACGTCGATTCCGGATCAAAGACGTAGGCAAACATGCGCTCGATGATGCGAGCTGTGTTGTCGTCGGCATACAGGGGAAGCTTCTGCTCGCGCTTGAACGTGAGCGGACGCAGATCGTCGAGGCCCAGGATGTGATCCGCATGAGCGTGCGTGTAAAGCACTGCATCGAGGCGGGTGATCTTTTCTCGCAGAGCCTGCTCACGAAAATCCGGCGTGCTGTCGATGAGCACGGCGTGTCCGCCATATTCGAGCATGATCGAAGGACGGGTGCGCCGATCGCGCGCATCGCTGGAAGTGCAGACTTTGCAGTTGCACCCGATCGTTGGCACTCCCATCGAGGTCCCGCTGCCGAGGACCGTAAGTGTGGCCTTCATTTTGCGACAGGTTTGCTTCCGGGGGCGGGAGCGCGCGTAATCGCGTTCGTAATCTCAAGAAATGCCATACGCAATTCGAACAGCGCGTTTTGCAGGAGATTTTCTTCCTGCTTAGTGAGATTGCCTTTGGTCTTGTCTTTAAGGACGCCGAGTGTGTCGATGGTCTGGCGCGCGCCGATGATGTCCGGCTGCGGATTCTCGCCTTCGCGGTGCATGAGGCCGAGTTGCAGCATCGCGGTCACATAAAGCGACTGCACCAGTCGATCGAACGTCATCTCAAAATCTTCGGCTTTACCGTGACCTCCAGCCGTTAGCATGTCATCGAGCTTCTTATTCGACGCGCGATACTCCTTGTGCTGCGCCTCTTGTTCGGCGTGCGTAGGCGTAGGAGGCATTTGCTCCTCGGCGGTCTGCGTCGGTTGAGATAACTGCGCCTGTGGCTCTTCGCGAACGTCGTTACGTAATTCACCTTCCTCGGTAAACTTGCGCCGATCGCTTACGACAAAATCAGGTTTCTTTTCCGCCATGTTCTTAAGATGCCATCGATACTGGAGACTCAGCGGGCCTGGCTTCGCCTCCGGAATAGGTAATTTTTGCTCCGCTCTCAATCGCCTCGCGCCTTACATATCCAAGCGCAAGCGTCTCTTCCCCGCTTTCGGTCGGAACGCGATTGACGCTCGTGAGCTCGCCAACTTCCTTGCCTTCGGCATGAAGCTTGGAGCCGACGGGAGGAACTTCACCTTCGAGGCGCAGCTTTGTAAGGGCGCGATGCACATTCCCGCGCGAGCGAATGCGTTCCACGATCTCCTGACCGATATAGCAGCCCTTGGTAAAGTTGAGTGCATGGCTCTGCCCGGTCTCCTGTGGCAGGTCGCGATCGCGAATGTCAGTTCCGTATTTGGGAATGCCCATCAGCACCCGAAACTTTTCCAGCGCCTCACTTCCGACGGGAATTGCGCCAGCTTCAATTAGTGCTTTCCAAACCTGCGATAGCGTCTCTGCCTTGCCCCAAACTCCATAGGCCATGACTTCATCGCTCGCCATTCGAGTCAGGGTGATGGATTCGCCATTCCAGGTCACATCCGCTACTTGCATCGGCTCCAAGCCCGGATCGTGGATTTCGGCTGTTTTCAGAACGTCGGCTGACCTGGACCCTTGCACGCCGATTGCGGCCAGCTCTGAACTCTTATCAACGAGTTCAACTTTATCCATGATGATGTAACGCCGAAGCAGGTTCAGGAGGCTTTCGAGTTGCGAGCGTTCGGTATCAATCAGCAGATACTCTCCGCAGTTATACGCATAGAGATCTCCGAGAATTCGCCCCTGCGGATTCAGGACAAAGTTGTAGTTTCCGCGATTCGCTGGCAGGTCCTTGATATTGTTCGAGACCATCCCATTCATCCAGCGGACGCGGTCCTTTCCCGAGACCATTACCTTCGTCCGCCATCCCAGGTCGTAGACAGCGCAGCCGGACGTCAACTCGTGAAATTCGCGCTGCACATCGGCAAATGACAACGCCGTCTCAACGCCTCTGTACTCACCAATGCTAGCGCCAGAGTGGACGAGCGTGTCATGGAGTGGACTTTTGGCCATAGGAGAACCTTTGATTATAGCGACTTGCTCTCATTATCAAGAGGCGGTCAGAAGGCAGAGATGAGCAAGCAGGCGATGTGACTCATCTTCGTTCGTGTCCTGATACAAGTGCCCTACTGCACGTAGACGAAGACATCTAATGCGCCGTTCTAACACCGTCCAAAAATAGAAAAAGTGACCAATGCGGGTCCCGAGGCTATTGTCTCCTGAACCCGCAAGATCACACGTTCTTCGGCATCACGGTTCCTAGAAGGCCGTTATTGGCAACCCTTAAAGGCCAGTGTAGCCGCCTGTACTGACAGCCCTGGCGTGACAGAAATAGCTGCCGTGGTCTGCACCGGTGAGGTGCAATCCGTGGTGCCGCCAGACTGGGGAACGAAAGCTTGCGCCTCAACCGTGTAGCTCGCCGCTCCAGAGGCTCCGGCGGCGTAATTCGTTCCGCTGGAACTGAATGCTGTCACGGAGGGATTCACGCCAGGCACAGAGAGCGTGTATGAGACACAATCGGTGTTCGTCGCGCACGAAGCGCTGGCCTGCGTCGTAGCCGTGGCTGTAGCGGAAGACTGCTGTGCGAGCGGAATGGTCACCGTCAGCGATCCTCCCGAAGTCGTGACCTGTTGCAGCGCCGAGATCGTGAAATCGGCGATCGTGCCTGCGGGAACTGAATTGGCGCTGGTGATCATTCCCATTATGGAGCCAGGACCCGTGTTGGCTCCACTTGTCGCGAACATCTGCACGTTGCCCAAGGCCGTGCCCGGACTAACTCCGGTGGTGATCGTCGCGGCATACTCGACGTTGGCTCCGTTCACCGCGACTGCGACTACATCGTAGCTGCCGGCAGGAACTGGGCAGAAGATGAATGCGCCGCTCGCGTCTGGAGTGCTCTGCATAACGACGCGATCGATTCCTGCCGAATCCTTCTGCTCCAGGGCAACGATGGCTTTGCCGCCCACGATGGGTTGGCCGGTGGCCTTATCCACGAGCTTGCCGTTGATCGAGGCTAAGGTTGTCGAAACCTCTCCCGCGTGCAATACGGGCTTCAGACGATACTGTCCGTTGCCTTGCGCCACGATTGAAGCGCAAGTGTCGAAATCGATATTCAAATCTTTGGTCTGCCCGGCAGCCACCGTGAAGCTGCCGCTGGCAATCTGACCGGAGGGAATCTTGAGACCGGTCTTGGCTTCGCTCGATAGTAAGAGTGGATGAACGCTGTTGTCAGACGAAAGAACGACGCAGTTCGCGCTGCCATTGCATTTGTCCCCAGTGGGGGACGCAGTGTTCGCGGCGAGCATGATTCTGATCTGCTGATAGCTTCCCGGCTGCAATTGCGTAGTCGAGCCAAGGGTCGCCAGGAAGCATTGATTGTTGGCTTGGCCAAGCAGATCGATCTGCTGCGGGTTGCCCTTAAGAGCAGGCGTTAAATCGACCCACGAAGAATCATTGTCGTCAGCCGTTGAACTACTGTTAATCATGACGTCTGTGACCGTGACATAAACGTGACTGAACGGGCCGCCGGTATTTGATCCGCAAGTTGCCGGATCACTCACCGTAATCGTCGTACTTGCAGCTAGCGATTGGTTGTTAGGGCTGTTGCTTCCACATCCGACGATTATTAATCCTGTAGTTAACATCGGCGCTGTTATCAATAACGTCGCCCAAAACTTAGAACGCATGATTTCCTCCCGAAACAAATCGAAAATGCAACTTCTGTGCCAGTTGCGATACTGCTCGACGGCAATGAATGATGGCTGCATGAATCTGCAAAATCGATGAAGGGTGATTCTTGAATGGCAGATAAGCGGTCAAATCTTCTGCACTCAAGCAGTTGAAACGAATGCAACAAGAAAATTCGTCGGAGTGGCGGACAAATTTACATATTTACTTTCGAGTTATTAGACGAAGCCGTCAGATCTGCAATACGCGACTGATTCGTCTCGGTAATCTGGACTGGGTGACTCTCACTTAGCCAGAGAATTCATCTCGATATGGTGTCCGCGATGCGTTGGATCCTGAGTAAAAGTTGGATACTCGGTAAAAGATGTGGGCTTTCGCACCCAAATCCTAAACGGCGCTCATGGCTTGTGCGCCATGGGCACCTTTGAAATCCGGAACCTACTGCCGAGGGATGTCGTTGGTGTTGGCGAGTGGCGCGGCGATGGGAGTAAAGCCGCCGTCTCCCATCAAGTCTGGGTTGAGATCGTTTTCGTGACTTGGCCCGAGTCCAAGCTTAATCAGAGCCCGGGAGTCGGGAATAACCTTGTTCTGCCAGCCTTGGTCGGCCTGGAATTTGCGCATCGCGGCCTGCGTTCTGCTATCCCAGACGCCCGTGGGCTGTCCGTCGAGGTAGTGCTCGCGGATAAGCGCTTCCTGGATCTCGCGCGCACGATCGCTGGAAATTTGCTGCTGCCCGTGTCGCTTCCAAGCGCTTCTGCGCAGATGATGACCCACGCGCGAAGAGCGATGTGAACTTGTCTTCTTAGCGCTGGACTTTGGCTGCACCGCGAACGCCGGCACGCCTAGCAGGCCCAGCATGAGAAATGTAATGCCAAACTTCGCCAGAGAGTTCGACCGCATAAGCCTCCATTTTGAAGCCGGGGATATCCCCGGACCCAATTTGGGGAAGTTCTTAAGGGTGAGAAGCAGCTTACCTGACCGGGCGGCCTTTTGCACCCGAAAAAATTGCCGAGAAAATACCCGGTAGTACACCTCACCTTTGGGTAGGTGAGATGCACCATTGGTAACCAGTTCTGCTCGGAGTCTCAGGATTTTATCGGCTGCATGACAAACGCGACGGCCTAGAGGACGCCACCGCGCATGTCATCAAGTTGTTGATCTACAGCTACTTACGTTTACGGGAGCGTGCCTGCGAGGAAAATTGTGCTGGCGTTCCGTCCCCGCCCCTGGCGGACCAGGAAGACTACATCCTGACCGCTCTTGAGCTGGCCGGTGATGCGCCGGAAATCATCCTCGCTGTTGATCGGCTGTTTGTTGACCTCTAGGATCACATCGCCACGGCTCAGACCGACGTCCTCGGCAAAGGATCCGGGCTTCACGTCGCTGACGATCACGCCCTTATTTGCCGGAATTCCCAGACGGTCAGCCATGTCTGGGGTGATGGCGCGGACAGAAATACCCATCTTTCCAGAGGCGGGCTCTTCTTCTCCACCCGATTCTTCCTCGTTTGTGGCGGTATTTCCGTAGAGCTTGGCACGATCAGCCACAGTAACGGTAGCTTCGGCCGGTTTGCCTGCGCGCTCGTATCCAATCTTTATTTTGGTTCCCGGCTTCTCGGCTGTGATGTCAGCCACAAGTTCATCGCCTGTTTTTACGTGTTTTCCGTTCACAGACGTAATGCTGTCGCCAATCTTGAGGCCAGCCTGATCGGCAGGACCACCCGGGGTGACACTGGCAACAGTCACTCCAGGCCCATACATGCGGGCGATCGCCGGACTTGGTTGTGCATTGAAGGCGACACCAATCGATCCGCGAACCACCTTATGCTCAGGCCCGATGAGCTGGTTATACACATCGACAACGATATTCGACGGCAGAGCAAAGCCCACGCCCTGGTATCCGCCGGATTCGGTAAAGATGGCGGTGTTGATGCCAATGACTTCCGAGTTCATGTTGACCAGCGGTCCGCCGGAGTTTCCGGGATTGATGGCTGCGTCAGTCTGAATGAATCGTTGGAACTGACGGCGGCTATCGATATCGCGACCTTTGGACGAGACGATTCCGGCCGTAACGGTCTCCTCAAGTGCGAATGGGCTCCCGATCGCGAGCACCCAGTCGCCAACGTTCATCGAGTCAGAGTTGCCTAGTTTCGCTGCGGCGAGCGGATGATCAACGTCAATTTTTATGACTGCCAAATCGGTCTCTGCATCGGTGCCTACAACCTTGGCATCGTGCTGCACACCCGGCGGATCTCCGTCGAGTTTCACGCGAATGCGGTCGGCTTTGTCGACCACGTGTTGGTTGGTGATGATGTATCCCTTGGGATCAACGATTACACCAGAGCCAAGCGAGTGTTCAGTCGCTCCCGCTCCGCCCTGACCGCCAAATGGATTCGCACCCTGTCCGCCGAAGAAGCGATCGAAGAAGTCCTGAAATGGGTCTTGATCATCCTGATCCGGAGGAGCTCCGCGACGGCGACCTCTCGGCGTGAGTTGTTTAGGAGTCGATTCCGTATTGACGTTCACCACGCTAGGTTCGAGCGTCTTGGCGACTTGGCTAAACGCATTCGACAGCTGCTGTGGCGCAGGAACTTTCAGGGGCGTAGCGTCCGAACTGTTGACTGCCTTGGTTGCCCCCTTAACGCCTCTTTGAATAACAGTACCGATAAGAATGCCGACAAATAACGTCGCAACCACAAGAACGGTCGATAAGAACCGGTGCGATCTCATGCGATCTCGTAATGTCATGTTTGAATCCATGATCTTCCCTCACCAACGGTGGCAAACCTTAATTATAGCGAGAAGCGCTCGGCAGGCAGGATGTTGGCCGCAGGAAGAGTCCTTTCAAAACTTCTCACTTCTGTTGGTTAGACGCGCTTTCTGCAGCAATAGACGCATGCGCCGAGCTGACGTTATCTGTCTGGTTCACTGAAGCATCTGCAAGCTTCTGACCCGGAGATGCGCCCAGCAACTCCGAAATGAGTACTCCGCCAAGAATCAACAGGGCACCGGTCACTGCGCGTGGCCCGAGGCGCTCACCGAGGACGATGTACGAAGTAATCCAGGCAAAGACTGGCTCAAGCGAAAAGATCAGCGCAGTGTGTGTCGGCGAGGTGAACTGCTGTGCCCAGGCTTGGATTGTGAACGCCGCAGCCGTCCCAAGAAGTGCAGTGATCCCGAGCGCCAAAATGACCTGCGGAGTCCACGAAATGTGCGGTCGTTCAAAAATCGGCGCTGCGATTCCCATCAGCACAGCCGATGTCGCGATCTGAAGAAATCCAATTTGGGCAAACGGATGGCGCTCCGTCGCGCGTCCCAAAAAGATAATTTGAAACCCAAAGCTAATCGCGCATCCGAGCGTGAGCAAATCGCCGCGATTTACGCTCTCCCAGATACGGAAGCCGCTTTCACTCGCTGGAACCGTAAGCAGGAATAGGCCGATGACGGCAGCGAGTACACCTAGCGCCGTCCAGGTTGTGATTTTTCGTCCCCAAAACAGGATGAGAAACAGTGGAACAAGTACGACAGAGATTCCTGTAATGAAAGCCGATTTCGAAGCCGTTGTCAGGCGCAGCCCGGTCGTCTGAAATTCATATCCGAGGCCGAGGAAGATTCCTGCGACCACACCCGCGATCAGCGACTGCCGTGTAATGCGCGTGAGCTGACGATGAAAAACGATGCCAAGTGTCACTGTCGCAAACACCATGCGAACAAAATTGAACATCAGCGGCGTTGCGTCCTGCTCCACGGCGTCTTTGATGATGACGAAGGTCGCTCCCCAGACGAACGTAACCAGCACAAGGAGGATGTGGGCTTTTAGAGCTCTGGACATTTAGGGTACGTCAATAACAATACCGGAAGTCTTCAGGTTCAATTCGGGAATGCGTTTTACCACAGGCGGAATATGGTCAAAATCCCCAAGGTAATGAAAGCCAAAAAGAGAATCACGCCAATCATCAGCGTCAGCAATGCGCGCTTTTCCTGTCCCGCTTTCGGCACGGAGATGCCGAGAAATGAGATGTACATCCAGAATAGATTCCGGCGCGGATCCTTTTCGGGAGGCGGTTCTGACTGGGTGGGGTTAGGCACCCCCATCGGGTCACTATAACAACCGGACACTTGTGCATGCGCGCCGATATCTGCACTCGCCTGGCAGTCTCATCAGCCAATACGCTCGATAAAGTTTTCCACAGGTATCTTCAATGCTTGCAATCTGATACAACATGCAGCAGCTCCGGCGCATCGAAGTTTGCGAGGGTAGCTCCATTACAGCGCCAATAGCATCGCCAAAGGAAAAGCCGATCACACAACCGAGAACTCCGGCACGACGAACCGCCGCCCCTGGTTTCAACGAGGCCGAAGCCATTGAGCGAGCGAAAGGAGGCGACGCATACGCTTTTGAGCAGCTCTATGGGTTGCACAAGCGTCGTGTCTATTCGCTTTGTCTGAGAATGACGGGCAACACTGCTGAAGCAGAGGACCTCACGCAAGAAGCCTTTCTTCAGCTATATCGCAAAATTGGAACGTTCCGAGGCGAGTCGGCATTCTCCACCTGGCTGCATCGGCTGTCGGTAAACGTGGTGCTGATGCACTTGCGTAAGAAGGGTTTACCCGAAGTCTCATTGGAAGAAACGCTGGAACCCCAGCAGGAAGACGGGCCGAAAAAAGACATTGGAGCCCGGGACAACGTGCTGGCCGGCTCCATCGACCGCGTGAATCTGGAGCGCGCGATCGAGAATCTGCCTCCAGGCTACCGCATCATATTTGTGCTCCACGACATCGAAGGATATGAGCACAACGAAATAGCGGAGATGATGGGATGCTCCATCGGAAACAGCAAGTCGCAACTCCACAAAGCACGAATGAAGCTGCGCGATTTGCTGAAGCTCAGCAAGGCAGAGAAGGCGGCACGCCGATGAGCGGGAGAGAGCGTAAGAAGATGACGTGCGCAGAATTCCAAGAGGTCCTGCCTTACATATTCGAGAGCGGCGGCGACGCCAGCGAGATGGAGCACCTGAAGACCTGCCCTATCTGTTCCGATCTGGTAAAAGATCTCCGCTATATCGCTGATCAGGCCAAGCTGTTGCTGCCCCTGCGCGATCCCAGCCCGCAGGTGTGGAATGGTATCCAGAATCGGCTGGAACGCGAGGGACTAGTTCGTCCGCAGGCTAAGGCGCAGAGCGCCGGAAAAAAAAAAGTAGCTGAGTTCGGCAGCCATGGAGCCACCAAGCTGCGCAGCCGCGAAGCTACGTCTGACAAACATTAGATCTCATTTGCTTCTAGTCCGTCGTTCTCCAAAAATGAGTAGCGTCCATCCTCGGTCCTCCAGGCGTTCAGTACCGTCCCGGCTTGCCGGGATGGGTGATCGTAGCCAGTCGCCGAACACCGGACATGCAGCGCGGAATCTAAGGCAATTCCTACCAAAATAAACGCCAACTAAGCCATCCCGGCAAGCTGGGACGGTAGTGACTCAAGCCTCGAAGCTTCGCAGCTCCGTGGCTTCGACGCTTCTTTTAAAAAGAATCGGCGAACCTGTCGAAATCGCTATCCGCCGCCCGACATACTGGCAGGAGGAGAAGCAGTTAAAAGACACGACAATGCGAGTAATGGTGATCGTAAAAGCGAATAAGGATTCAGAGGCAGGTGTCCTTCCCGACAAAGAAATCCTCACCAAAATGGGCAAGTACAATGAAGAACTCGCCAAAGCAGGCATCATGCTGGCCGGCGAAGGTCTTCAGGCCAGCTCCAAAGGCAAACGCGTAAAGTTTTCCGGACCAAAGCGGACTGTGACTGATGGCCCGTTCGCGGAAACGAAAGAGCTGATCGCCGGCTTCTGGTTGTGGAAGGTCAAGTCAATAGACGAAGCTGTCGAGTGGCTTAAGAAGGCTCCCTTCGACGGCGGAACTGAGCTCGAGATTCGTCCCTTGTTTGAGGCCGAAGACTTCGGCGAGGAATTCACGCCAGAGCTGCGAAAACAGGAAGAACGGGTTCACAAGCAGATTACCGCGAAAAAATAATCCGTCTTTTTGAGACTGCGATGTCGATTTGCGCAGGCTCATTCGATGTACAGGTAGATAACGTGGAGCCGGCCGCCCTCGGCCGGGTTTCCGGCAATCAGAAACGAATAATGAGGAGAAGAGCATGAAGTTCCTGAGCATTTACAGAAGCGTGGAGCGCGGCATTCCGCCATCCGCCGAGGAAATGGCTGCTATGGGCAAACTGATCGACAAGCACATGAGATCGGGCGCCTTGCTGGCGACCGAAGGCTGTTTGCCCAGCGCGCTTGGAGCACGCGTGCGCTTGTCGAATGGCAGAGTCAGCGTGACCGACGGACCATTCACGGAAACGAAAGAAGTGGTCGGCGGCTTCGCCATCCTGCAAGCCAAGTCGAAGCAGGAAGCGATCGAACTGGCCAGAGAATTCTTGCAGGTGGCAGGCGACGGCGAATGCGAAATCCGCCAGGTGTTCGAAACCGGCACTTGCGCGAATGCAGTCGCTTCCTAAGCAGGCGAGTCCGTGCCGTTCTGCCGTAGCAGAATGAGTCAGCAACGAGACCGACCCGCTACTGCGGACGGTAGCGATGCTCGATTCCTACGGTGTCGGAATCACCGCCTGTACTTCGTTCGAGAACGCACTCTCGTTGCCACCGCTGTCGACCGCAGTAACAACGTAGAAGTAAGTTGCGCCAGCTTGAACGGTCGAGTCAGTGTAGGTCAGAACGCTGACCAGCCCAGAGCTAACCAGAGTGTACGGGCCACCGGTCTGAGTGCCGCGATAGACGTTGTATCCGGAGACCGTCGATGTACTTGCGACCCAGGTTAAGGTCACACTGTGCTGCGGCGCCGTACCAGTTCCAGAAAGGGAAATCGAGGTCGGCGACGTAGTCGAGTTGCTGACAAAGGCTATGCTGCCCGGCAGCGAACCAGCGGCTTTTGGAGCAAATATCACTGAGAACGCAGCTGTCTGGCCGGCAGGAATGGTCAACGGGAATGTGACTCCGCTTAACGAATAGCTGGCTCCTGTTACGGTGGCCGATGAAACCGTCACATTGCCGCCTTGTGCGCCTAGCGTGGCGGGAAGACTGGTTGAATTTCCTTCAAGCACGCTGCCGAACGAGAGCGAAGTCGGCGAAATTGTCAACTGCGCTACTCCGGTTCCAGTCAAGCTGATCGTCAGCGGAGTGTTAACTGCGTTGCTGACGACCGAGATGCTTCCCGAAACAGAAGTTCCCGAAGCGGGAGTGAACTGCGCGGAATAGGTAACGCTCTGGCCTACCGATAATGTGATCGGTAGCGTAACCCCTGTCACGCTGAAGGCCGAACCGGTGACGTTGATCTGCGAGATCGTAGCGCTTGCGGTTCCCGTGTTCTGAATCGTCAGCGATTGCGACCCGGTACTGCCCACGGCAACGCTGCCGAACGGGATCGATGTTGGCGACGGCGTCAGTTGCCCTTGCGCGATGCCGAAGTTCACTCCTGTGCTGGAACTCCCGTTAATCGTGATCGTCTGGCTTGCCGGATTGAAGCTGACGCCACTCTTGGTCGGCGTAACCGTGTAGGTACCATTTACCAGTCCCCCAAAGCTGTAATTGCCACTGCCGTCGGCGGTCGTGGTTGCCGATGCGCCGCCGCTCAGCGTCACTGTTGCCGCGCTGCCCGAGGCGGTTAAGCTGCCCGAGATCATTGCGGTGATCGACAATTGCTGCGATCCGCTGATTCCCCCCTGAGTCGCCGAGATCGTTGTCTGACCAACTGCAATTCCTGTCGCCAACCCGCTTGCACTAATTGTCGCGACAGTCGTGCTCGATGAGCTCCATGTTACGGAGTTTGTCAGAGTCTGCGTGCTGCCGTCGCTAAATGTGCCGGTTGCCGTGAACTGCTCACTCGATCCAATGTTCAGCGAACCCGACGGCGCGCTTACGGCAATCGACTGCAGCGTTGCAGAAGTAACCGTCAGCACAACCGTGTTCGACACGACGCCGTTTTGCGTCGCACTCACGTTTGTCGTACCGCCAGTCAGACCAGTTGCCAAACCAGTAGCCGTAATTGTCGCTACCGCCGAACTGGAAGAACTCCACGTCGCGGAGCTGGTGAGATTTTGCGTGCTGCCATCGCTAAACGTTCCGGTGGCAGTGAACTGATCTGTGGCTCCGCTAGCAATCGAAGAACTCGCCGCAGTGATGGTGATCGACTGCAGCGTCGCTGCCGTTATCGTCAACGCAATGCTGTTCGAAGTGATGCCGCTTTGGGTTGCACTAATGTTCGTGGAGCCAACGCTGTTTGCAGTAGCCAGGCCGCTTGCGCTCACTGCGGCCACAGTGGTGTTAGAAGAATTCCATGTCACAGAGCTGGTCAAGTTCTGTGTGCTTCCATCCGTGAAGGTTCCGGTTGCCGTGAACTGGTCGGTACTTCCCTTCGGAATCGATGTCTTCGCCGCACTGATAGAAATCGACTGAAGCGCCGCCGCGGTTACTGTCAGAGTAAGAGAGTTCGATGTGATTCCGCTTTGTGCCGCGCTGATACTCGTCGTTCCTGCACCGGCTCCGGTCGCCAAGCCGGAGGCATTTACGGTCGCAACGGCCGAATTCGAGGACGACCAAGTCACTGAACTAGTGAGGTTCTGCGTGCTGCCATCGCTAAACGTTCCGGTGGCAGTGAACTGATCGGTCGTTCCCTTTGCGATCGACGTACTCGGCGCATTTATTGTGATTGACTGCAGAACGGCTGCCGTGACTGTGAGAGTGATTGAGTTCGATGTAACTCC
>CAYNPS010000007.1:18070-40505 GCA_964399125.1 uncultured Terriglobales bacterium | reverse complement strand
TTGACTGCAGAACGGCTGCCGTGACTGTGAGAGTGATTGAGTTCGATGTAACTCCACCTTGTGCGGCACTGATGCTAGTTGTGCCGGTACCTGCACCAGTCGCTAATCCAGATGCGCTCACGGTCGCAACGGCCGAATTCGAGGACGACCAAGTCACTGAACTAGTGAGGTTCTGCGTGCTGCCATCGCTAAACGTTCCGGTGGCAGTGAACTGATCGGTCGTTCCCTTTGCGATCGACGTACTCGGCGCATTTATTGTGATTGACTGCAGAACGGCTGCCGTGACTGTGAGAGTGATTGAGTTCGATGTAACTCCGCCTTGTGCGGCACTGATATTCGCCGAGCCCACTGCATTTCCAGTGGCCAGACCCGAGGCGCTTATCGTGGCAACTGCTGAATTCGAAGAAGACCAAGTCACTGAGTTCGTGAGGTCCTGCGAGCTGCCATCGCTGAACGTACCTGTCGCCGTGAACTGATCTGTGCTTCCTTTCGCGATGGAGGTCTTTGACGCGGTGATGCTGATCGATTGCAGCACTGCGGCCGTGACTGTGAGCGCAATGGAATTCGATGTCACTCCGCCTTGCGCGGCGCTGATATTAGCTGAGCCGACGCTATTGCCTGTCGCCAGGCCCGAGGCGCTCACCGTTGCTACTGCCGAACTAGACGAAGACCACGTCACGGAGGTCGTCAGGTTCTGCGTAGTGCCGTCGCTGAATGTGCCCGTAGCCATGAACTGATCAGTCGTGCCCTTCGCGATCGAGGTCTTGGCCACAGTGATTGCGATTGATTGCAATGTTGCCGCAGTAACCGTAAGTGAGATGCTACTGGACGAAATCCCATTTTGGGACGCACTGATTCCCGCCGACCCAACTGCCTGGGCTGTAACTAATCCGGCGGCACTCACGGTGGCAACGCTCGTGTTCGACGAGGCCCATGTAACGGAATTGCTGATGTTTTGCGTACTGCCGTCGGTAAATGTGCCGGTCGCCGTGAACTGATCTGTCGTTCCCTTCGCGATGGAAGCGCTTGAGGCGTTGATCGTGATCGATCGCAACGCAGCCGCTGTGATCGTCAAAGCAATCGAATTTGACGTGATTCCATTCTGCGTGGCACCGATCGTGCTTGTTCCTGCGGCTACACCTGTCACGAGACCGGCCGCAGTAATCGTTGCGACCGATGAATTCGATGAGCTCCAGGTTACCGAGTTCGTCAGATCCTGTGTGCTGCCGTCGCTGAAAGTGCCTGCCGCGGTGAACTGGGCGTTGGTACCCTTGGCGATCGATGTGCTACCGGCATTGATGGTGATCGATTGCAGAGTCGGTCCTGCAGGAGTTGAAACATTGAAGTTGATCGCGCTTTGCGAAGCACCATTGATGGTGATGTTCTGGCTGGCAGGCGAGAAGGTGATTCCACTCTTGCTCGGCGTGACTGTATACGTGCCGTTGGCGAGATTGGCAAAGCTGTAGTTCCCGTTCGCGTCGGCGGTCGCGTTGGCACTCGCAGTGCCGGTGAGAGCCACAGTGGCTCCAGCGGTGCTCGATGCGGGACTCAGTGTTCCCGAAATGGACCAAGTCTGCGGAGGAGTAGTTGTGGATTGGCCCACATTGGCTCCGGCGGTTCCACAACCGCCGATGAAAATCGATGCTACTGACAGCGAGACAAGGAAGATTCCTAACTTAAAAAGTCTTTCGCGCACGGGCACACTCGTTCTGCATTCAGTGCTTGGCCATAGCGGCCAGCGAGCCAGAGGATGGTTATCGGCTTCTACGAGGAACGATTGGCGTCAGCGTTCCTAGGGCAATCAGTTGCTTGCCACCCGGAAGTTGCGCTTGGTGGGTGGGGGAAATGCGGCGCTGAAACGAGTCTAGGCAGGGCGGCTCAGGACGCATAGATGCCGCCAGGCCGTGTCCTCAGGCATAAAAGACCAGAGGTTGCTGTACCTTGGGCCGAAAAGAGAAGTGGCAAACGAGGCTAGACGTACATGGCGAGACTGCGCTGCGCTTGGAGACTTGAGGTATCTCTGGCATTCTGAACTGTAGCTCCAACAAAATTCTTGTTTGCAAACGTTCAGGGCCAGAGGACTACTACGCGGCCAGAGAGACGAGATGACGATTACAGAACGAAGTCAGCTTAGACGACTACCAAAACGTGGCGCTCACGATCCAGAAACCATTCGAGCAATTCTGGATGCTTCTTTTTTAGCACATGTCGGCTTCAGTGTGGAAGATCAGCCATTCGTAATTCCCACCCTCTTCGGACGAGAAGATGACAAGCTCTACATGCATGGCTCCGCGGCAAGCCGAATGCTGCGTCATCTTGAGACCGGGGTACCCGCCTGCGTGAACGTAACCATTGTCGATGGGCTGGTGCTGGCTCGTTCTGCATTTCATCATTCGATGAACTATCGCTCGGTCGTCGCATTCGGAACGGCACGAAAAATTGAAGAGCGCGATAAGAAGAATCATGCCCTGCGGGTGATCTCGGAACATTTGATTCGTGGGCGCTGGCAAGATGTTCGTCCACCGACCGATCAGGAATTGAAGGCTACTGCTGTCTTGGAATTTTCCATCGAAGAAGCATCAGCAAAGATTAGAACCGGACCTCCGGCTGACGATGAGGAAGACTATGCTCTGCCGATGTGGGCCGGCGTGTTGCCTTTGAAGCTTGTTCCGGAAACTCCGATTCCCGATTCGAGACTTGTGAGCGAAACTCCGGTTCCTGAGTACGTGAGCCGATACAGAAAAACCTAGAGCGAACACGGAGGTCACGAAGGTCAAACAAGAGGTCACGAAAAAGCGCCGGATCGCTCCGGCGCTTTGGCTTAGGAAATAACCGACTAGGAGTGTTCGCCTGGATGCAGTACGCGGAAAGTGTTGCCGCCCTGACTCCAGACCAGCACCAGCGCGTCCTGTCCATCAGGAACGCTCGACAACGCGTGCTGAACATCCTGTGCTGACTTCACTGGCTTCCGATTCACGGAGACGATGATGTCGCCGCTCGAAATGCCTGCGTTGTCGGCCGGACTGCCGGGCTGTACACGCTCGACAACCGCTCCCTGAACATCGCTCGGCGCTTGCAATTGATCCCGAACATCCGGAGTGAGATCGGAGAGTCCGAGTCCCCAACGCGCTTTGCCATGAGAATTGCTCGCGGTCTCTTCGCCGTGCTTGTTGTTGCCGAGTTCCTCAACCGTGACAGGAACGTTCATCGACTTGCCGTCACGCAATATATCGAGATGGATGGTCGTGCCGGGCTGCTGTTCGCTTACCTGGACCTGAAGTTGACCGGAGTCGGTCACTTCGCGGCCATCGATCTTCGTGATTACATCACCGATCTTCAAACCGGCTTTGGATGCAGGAGAGTCGGGCTGAACCTGCGTCACAACCGCTCCCATAGCCTTCGTCATGTCGAAGAACTTCGAGTTTTCCGGCGTGACGTCGGTGATTTCAACGCCCATGTAAGCGTGAGTCACCTTCCCATTCCGGATCAACTGATCGACCGTAGGACGAACGATCTGTGTCGGAATCGCAAATCCCATTCCCGAAAAGGCACCTGACGGAGAAATGAGGAACGTGTTGATGCCAACGATCTCGCCGCGAGCATCGACCAGTGGACCACCGGAGTTGCCCTGATTAATGGCAGCATCCGTCTGGATGAATTCTCCCGGCTTGCGGCGATCTTCTGACGGGTTCTGACGATTCAGCGCGCTCACAATTCCGCGCGTCACGCTAAAGCGGAACCCCAGTGGATTGCCGAATGCCAGAACGGTCTGTCCTGGGCGCAGCTTGGTCGAATCACCCCACGGCACGCTCGGGAAATTGGAGCCGTTGATCTTCAGCACTGCGAGATCGGTGAGCGGATCGCGGCCGACCAGCTTCGCCGGCAACACGCGACGATCGCTCATGGTCACGCGAATGTCGGTAGCGCCATCAATCACATGATTGTTGGTCACGATGTATCCGTCAGGAGAGATGATCACACCGCTGCCGAGTCCATGTTCAATGCGATTTTGCGGCTGCATCGGATGTTCAAAGAATTGACGGAAACCCGGCGGCAGCTCTTGCTGCAGACCATCATCGCTGTCGGAAAGATCGGCCTTCGTCTTCGCCGTGACGGTCACGTTCACGATCGCGGGAGTTACACGCGCGGCGAGCGTTTCCATTGCATTGTCGAGCGCAAGCAGCGAGCTCACGCTGTTGTCGTCGAGCGCCGAAGCAGGCGGAGCCGCAGTAGCAGCGCGTGCCACTGCAGGCTTCAGGACCTCATATACTCCAAATGAGAGTGTCATCGCCAAAGCTACGGCCGGTGCGATGAGGCGTCGGCCCAGCTTCGACTTCCAAATTGCTATGTTCATTGCGTTCTCCTTCTGAATAACTAAATTTTTAGTTGATAAGGACAAAAATTTTTGATCTCAAATTACGTTTGCAACAAACTCGTTTCGAACACCTCTACCGGTGCGATAGATCGTGAACTGAACAGTGCCGCTTGAAGCGACGGTGCAACTCGCCGACGGTCCAGATTCGCAAACAATCGTCGTCGAGAACGGCTCGGCAAATACCGCTTCGGGAATCTGCGACCACTCAGGTTGAGTCGTACCGATAACCAGGAGCAACGTGGGTTGTAGCGCCCTCTCGGGACTCTTTGCCGTACGCAGCGAAGCTCGGATCACTCTCGCTTTCGCCGCGTTATCCACTTGATGGTGCGTAGCTTTCATCGCTTTCCCTGAAGCAATGTTCAGAGCCGACTTATCCGAAGCGCCCGAAATCTTCATCGCTGCAGGAATTACGTTTGCATGGAGCTGGTTTGCTGAAGTGGAGGTGAGTTCCACTTTGGGCTCAGGCGAGACCACCAGGTCTCCTGTCTTCGCCAGCACCGAGGCTGATGCGGCAGGCTCCTGCAGGACCACCATCGCCGGCAGATGTGCAAATACGGTAATAAGAAAAACGCCAAAGACAGCCAGTCCGGCCAACGCAGTGCGTGACACCGCGCCACGCGAGTTCTGGTCCAGAATACGGCCGAGCCGGAGAGTCATCTGCCGGACTCGGCCCACGGCGGCGACAGCGAGAGCCACTCCGCGCCGCACCATGCTCTTCTCGGCGAGCGAAACCAGGCACTCGGCATAGCCGTGTGCGTCGTTCGTCTCAGCGAGAACGAGATCGTCGCAAGCCATTTCCCGCTCCAGGCAGAGGCGCGAATCGATCCACCACACCGCCGGATGAAAGAAGAAGATGGCTCGCAGAATTTTTTGCAGCAGGTTCGTCCAATCGTCCCAACGGCGCAGATGACCAAGCTCGTGCAGCAACACGGAGCGCAGCTTTTCCCCAGTCAACTCGCTCAGCGTCCATGCCGGTATCAGCACCGCGGGACGGATGAATCCGACCGCTGTGGGAGCGTTGATTTCACTGGAAACGCAGATGCGAACATCGCGTTTCCGGGAGAACTCTTTAATGAGTGAACGAGCCTCCGTTGGAAGCTCCCCAGCCTGAAATTCACGTGCGCGCCGGCGCAGACCGCGCAAATGGGTTACGCCCATGAAAATCCGAAGAATCCCAAGAACTGAAACAACCGCCCATACCCCCAGCGCGTAGCCCAGCCATGCGCCACGGACGTCTATATGAGGAGCTGACGTACCCACCAGTTTCGAAGCTCCCGCGGAGCCGAGGAACGGCAGAATCAGAATCGAAAGGAGCGTCACAAGCCAGATGGCAAAGCGCGTTGCAGAATCGCGAAAACTTTTCAGCCGGAACAAAAGGGACACAAACAGCGCGATGAGAGTGCCTTCAACAACACAGTTGATTACGCGCTCACCGACGATAATCCATCCGGAGTGCAGCGAGAGAATATTCATTTTCCTCTCCCCGCTTTCAGGATTTCGCGCAATCGCTTGATTTCTTCAGGATCGATCTTCTGCTCTTCCAAGAGGTTCAGTAAAAGCGATTGATGAGAGTTGCCAAAGAACCGGCTAACTACCTGCCGTACCGCCGAACGACTAGCCTCTTCGCGCGGA
The DNA here is from genome assembly GCA_964399125.1 of uncultured Terriglobales bacterium. GTDB lineage: Bacteria > Acidobacteriota > Terriglobia > Terriglobales > Acidobacteriaceae > Gp1-AA112. The sequence goes on along the minus strand of CAYNPS010000007.1, from coordinate 34,498 downwards.
ACGATCGGCTCATAAATGTGAGCTCGACCTTCTTTCGCGTGCCGTACGTACCCCTTGTTCTCGAGAATCCGGACGGTTGTAAGGACAGAGTTGTAGGCCAGATCCAGTTCTTCAGGAATGCCCTGAAGTACTTGCTGCACGGTGCAGGGTCCCCTCTCCCAAAGGACATTCATCACCCGAAGCTCAGCTTCGGTAAGCGTTTCTGACCTTCTCGGTGGCATTTCCTTTTCCTGTTTTATTGGACGGAGGTACGGCGAAAAGGTAACTAATTATTTAGGAGATGGCTGGATTATGTGAGCTCTGTCCTACTGAGGCACTGTTTCAGTCCGGATTTGGACTTTAGGCATGATGTGCCTTAAGTGCGTTGCCAAGCCCAGCGTCCAAAAGAGAATGGGGAGCCACGTATCTCTATTGCCGCGCTTACTTTTTGATCTAGTTGATTGCGCGGCTGATTTCCGCTGGCCAGTATTGAGGATCAGGCAAGCTGCCGGACGCCTGTTCGTCTGCTTCAGCTCGTGAGTCGCGGGTTTCCGGCTTTCGATAGCTATCCCTTAGCTGCTTCAGCAACTGTTGTCCCTGAGTTTGCTCGAATTGCTTTTGCATGCGCTTGCCTCCGGGAAATGAGCTACAAAGCCAATTCCATTACTCGCGATCCGCCTGTTGATCAATCTCAGATGCACAAAACAGCTCGGAAAAACAGTGCGAAAGTAGTCTTTCTTGTGCGTCGCTGTGGAAAACCTGTTCTGCGGGTCTGTACCGACGCGCGACCTCCGCCCGTTTGAACACGAAGGCCACGGAGGTCACAGAGGAGAGCGATCTGCGATTGTTCCCTCCGCGGTGGTTCCTTGAGCTAGACGTGAGGTCGACTGCAGGACGTCAGCCTCCTCCCTCCTTTCCTCCGTGTCCCTCCGTGGCCTCCGTGTTCAATTTCACATCAAGCCGCGGGGGAGGCCGCAGGGCCCTTATCCGCAGAAATGCGTACCCCAGTTATCCCCCAGTCCGTCACCTCGGCAATGCATCGCGGCAATTTCCCTTAGAGAGGGATTACGACAATTTCCCGAACTCCATAAGGCAGCGGGCTAATACCTGGAAGATTACGAAATACCTACCATTGCCCTGCTCGTCCCGTGTAGGTAATCTGCTCGTCCCCCGCGAGCGAGAGGTCTAATGCGTGTTGCATCACGATTCAGCAAAGGAGTGCGGTTCATCGCTGCGCTCACTTTATTAGCTTGCCTGTTTGGCTGCGGAACCAGCTCCAGTGTTCCAAATAGCAGTACTTCATCAAATTTGGTATCGAACTCGACCCCGACCACGACACCAGGAACTCCGACGCCTACACCAACACCAACTCCCACTCCGACCCCGACACCTACTCCAACTCCGACACCCACGCCGACGCCCAGCACGCCTGGTCCGGTTGTGCTGGTACTCGAAGAGAATCACGGCTATAGCAGTGTGATTGGAAACTCCGCGATGCCTTATCTGAACCAGCTCGCGAACCAGTACGGGTTGGCGATGCAGTATTACGCCGACACGCATCCATCGATCGGCAACTACTTCATGTTTACGACTGGGCAGATCATCACCAACGATGACGGCTACACAAGCACCGTGAGCGCCGACAATCTTGTCCGGCATATGGTCGCCGCCGGTAAAACCTGGAAATCCTACTCGGAAGATTTGCCGTACGTCGGATATACCGGATCAGATCAGGGAGCCTATGTCGAGCACCACAATCCGTTCTCCTATTTCTCTGACGTCCGTGGCACGAATAATGCGCAGGCGCAAAACCTGGTTCCTTTCACTCAGTTTGCGAACGATCTTGGCTCCGGCAATTTGCCCAACTTCTCATTTGTTGAGCCCAACCTCAATGACGACGCTCACGACGGCACGCTGCAACAGGCCGATAGCTGGCTGCAGCAGAACATCGCGCCGCTGTTCAATAGCTCGCAATTCCAAAACGGCGGCCTGTTGATCGTGGTCTTCGATGAAGCTGAAGACACCGACACGAGCTGCGGTGGAGGTCAGATCGGATGCGGTGGAGGTCGAGTGGCGATGGTAATGGCAGGACCCGCAGTGAAAGCGGGAGTCCAGAGTTCGAATTTGTATCAGCACGAAAACCTGCTAAAGACGATCACGACGTTTATGGGAATCGATGGAAGCATTGGAGCCGCAGCCGGCGTGAACGCCATGACGGAGTTCTTTAAGTAAGAACCTGCGCCACCGACGGGCTATAAACACGTACCCGTTAACCTACGTCAGAAAAACGACAAGGGCCGCATTCAAAATGCGGCCCCTTAAACTTTGGTTGCGGGGGATGGATTTGAACCACCGACCTTTGGGTTATGAGCCCAACGAGCTACCAGGCTGCTCCACCCCGCAGATTCATATTAGCAGCGGAGCAGACATTTTCAAAACCCGAGGTGAGAGTGTTTAAGAAGCCCTTGCCTCCCCGATTCAATGAGCCGGGTTTCCGAAAAGCAATATCTCCGTAATGTGCTGTGAGCGATGCCGCCGACCAACCTTCGCCAGTTCTTCAATCTACGAGACCAGAAGGGCAGGATCCCCACCTTGGTAACTTGCGGCACACCATGTGGAGAGTCATGCTTGCGACAGAACGAGTAGAGGCGAGGAGGTTTCTCAGATGAGACAATTTGCGTTCAGAATTGGAGAACTCGTCTATCACTTCGACTTTTTCATGTGGTTCTATTTCACGAAGGTCGCCATCATCATCTTAGGAATCACTGCAGCAGCTAGCTGGTTATTCCGTTCGAAGCGAACGTTTCTGGTCGTTACCGCCTGTCTGATGGTCGTTGCGGGAGCATATGGTTTGTGCGAGTGGACTCACTTGCAGCACAGAATGAACTGCTACGGCAGGTTCGGACAATTTCAATGCGATCTCAGTGCTCGTCCAGAAAATAGTAAAAACGGCGATATCCGCTTCCAATACTGATCCAAAGGCCACCGCAACTACACTTCGGCAACCACAGTCGCTTTGCTCCGAGCGCCCTTTATTTTTTACTTCTGGTACGACAGCTCTTGACCGTCAGGCGCATAATGTAAGTACTCTTCAAAGAACCAAGGGTAGTCGCAAGTGCATCAAGGGCAGAAGCACGTCCTGTCTGTTTCCTACAACAAAGCCTTGCTGCGCACGCGCGAACTGCTACTGCGTCGTCGCGGATACAACGTCACATCCGAGTTTGGATTCACAAACGCTGTTGCGGCTTGCAAAGCTGCGCGATTCGATCTTTTCATTTTGGGACACTCGATCCCACCGAGCGATAAATCGGAATTGATTAAGACCTTTCGGATGTATTGCCCGGCTCCGGTACTGTCGCTGCTTCGACACGGCGAGAGCGTCGAGACGCAGGCGGACAGCTGTATATCGCCGGATGAGCCCGAAGTTCTACTTGATCGCGTAGATCAGATGCTCAGACCTCGTACGGACAACGCGAGCGCGTGAGCCGGCGGCTATGTTAGTGAAGCGTTACGCTCCCCGATCTTCCTTGCTATGCTCCCCGCTGTTTTTTTTTTGGGTTTTCGGTCGGATAGCCGATTCACAGGGCCAACCAATTCTCCAGCAAGATTGTCGCTGTTCGCGGGTAAATGAGCATCAACTTCGTTCGGAATTTCCGGTGCTGCGACAGTGTAGAGTTCGAGAATTTTTGCACCAGGACAATGCTTCCGGACGGCATCGGTAACACGTAATTTTTCCATTTGACGGAGATGCGGGCCAAGCACGGCAACGGCAAATTGGTTGCCCTCACATACCTCAAGGACGCGTCTCAGATCCTTCGCCTGCGTCACCGAGTGACCGCCCCGCTCGAGAATCAATAGCCTCGTCCGCATCGTTGCATCGTCGATGCCTATGCATAATACATTCGCCAAGCAGTTCCTCTTCTTCTTTGTTCCTTCATGCGGGCCGTTCGAATCCTATGCGTTTTGAAGGTACACGTCCGGTTTGTTGACTGCGATGTGTAATCGAGCAACTCACGTTGTACGACCACCAGGAATTTTGGGTGGAAAACTTATGTCAACGCGATTGCGCTGTTCCATATGCGTGGATCCCAGAGAGCTAGTTTGAGGATCAGCAGGCGAGGTCTAAAAACGAGAGTTAAACGTTCCGTTCTGGTACTAGCGAGTTGCCTGAAAGCTCCGAATTCGATACAAACAAGGCTGCAGTTTTTCGAGTTCTGATGAGCCAAGTCGGAATCCCAGCAACACGCCCGAGGCACACGATACTGCTCGCCGATGATGATCCTATCGTTCGCGAGGTCGTCCGCACGCGACTTTCGGGAACAAACGATTTTCAGGTGATCGGCGAGGCGGAGGATGGTAGAGCAGCCCTCGATCAGATGGAGAAGCTGCATCCTGATGTTCTCCTGCTCGATCTCCTCATGCCCAATCTGCCGGGAATTGAGGCTTTGCAAGAACTGTCATCCAAGCAAGCCCAGGGTCACACGATTGTTTTTAGCTCTGCCGCCGGACCTCAACACATTCTGCAGGCTCTGCAACTCGGGGCGCACGGCATTCTGAGTAAGAATCGCATCGCGAACCTCGAACCGGCGTTGCGGACGGTGATCGCGGGCAAGTATTGGGTGGAAGATCGTGAGATCTCAGATGTAACAACGCTCTTGCACCAGCTTTCGCAACAGCTAGGCGACAGCGAGCCTCGCCGCAACTTTGGTCTGACTCATCGCGAAGTCGAAGTCATCGGGCTTGTGACTGAGGGATGCAGCAATCGCGAAGTGGCATCTCGGCTGAGCATTACCGAAGACACGGTGAAGCGCCATCTGACGAATATCTTCGACAAGGTGGGCATGTCTACACGTCTGGAACTGGCTCTGTTTGCGCTCAAGAACAAATTGGTGGAACCACAAGCCGGCTGATTGGGAGAGCGGCGCTGTAGAGTGCCGTGGCGCTAAACAGTTCTACTCCATCCTGACGAGTTCCCGCACATCAACATCGATCTCTTCCCGATTTGGCATTGCCGAAATCGTCTGCGGAGCACGCCAGTGGTCGATGTAGGAGATCTGGTGAACGCAGGAGACGGTGCAGTGAGGGGCACAGCTCTTCTCGGTAAGGAATTCGCGACGAATGTCGTCGACCGTGTAGTCCGCCAGTGGCTTGGCTGGGAATCCGCGCTGCTGCGAGCAGTAATGAACTAGTCCGTTTTCGCAAATATACAAATAGCGAGAGCCGGCACGGCAGCGCCAGGTGTTGGCCTTGCCGTCGGCAATCGCATCCTGGAAGTGATTAAAGCGCGAGTAATTCTTCTTCTCGAACGACTTCATCAGTCGATAGACTTCGCGCTCTTCTTCCTGCAACGGCTTCAGTTGGCCGCTGCCGTCATGAATGATGCCGATGGTCGAAGTGAACCCAAGTTCTAGAGCGCGCGTTCCGACTTTCACTGCGTCATGCGGGTTGTGAATGCCGCCACCGACGACGGAGTTGATATTCACGTGGAAGAGCGCATGCTCCGACAAGAGCTGCAATTTCTTGTCGAGAACCTTGAGGCTCTTCTTCGAGATGTCGTCGGGCATCACGTTGTCGATCGAGATCTGCAGGTGATCGAGGCCGGCTTTATTGAGGCGATGAATCCGCTCGGCGGTAAGCAGATATCCGTTGGTAATCATGCCGGCAATCATGCTGTGGCGGCGAATGCGCGCAATGATCAAGTCCAAATCGGGATGCAGCAGCGGCTCGCCACCGCTGATGGTAACGATTGTCGTTCCCAGTTCGGCCAGCCGATCGATGCGCTCGTACATGGTCGCAATCGGCACTGGCTTGGAGAAGTCGTCGTACTCGTTGCAGTACGCGCAGGAGAGATTGCATCGTCGCATGGGGACGATGTGGGCCATGACGGGATGATCAGTCGAGGCGAGCGCCTTGCCGATCATCCAAAGCTCTCGGAGGCGCCGCTTAGCAGCCACAGCATCGCGCTGAAGTCGGGACACCGGCTGTGGGGGAGTGGGTCTCTCTTGCATCTTTATCGGTTCAAGTTCTATTTAAACATAGAGTTACAGCGAGTCCCGTCGAGCGGTAATTTTTTGGAGGTGAACGGTAAGGAACCTGCAGCGATTTGAGGTGGATGCCTTAGCTCCCAGGCCGTTCACTAACCAACAACTCACGCGGGAGCCGATGCAACATGCTTGCGCGTCCGAACCCACAGCCAATAAACGGGTACTCCACTGGCAGTTAAGAGCAGTCCAGCAAGCGAGGGTATTGGTCTGGTCACGAGCATATTCACCAGAAACCAAACGGTGATCACGATGAAGAGCACGGGCGTCACCGGATATCCCCACATGCGGTATGGGCGTTCAAGTTCAGGATGAGTTCGGCGCAGAATGATCACGCCCGCGACCGTCAGTCCATAGAAGAACCACATCGCGATCATCGCGTAGTCGAGAAGGCTCTCGTACGAACCGGTGAGCAGAAGGAGGAGAGCCCATAGCCCTTGTGCAACGATGGCAAACGTGGGTGTTTGGTAACGAGGATGTACGTCAGCAAACCTGCGAAAGAAGAGTCCATCACGAGCCTGCGCAAAGTACACGCGCGGACTGGTCATAAAACAGCCGTTCAAAGCAGCAATGATCGACAGCAGAACAATCACCGATACAAACTGTCCACCCAATGAGCCGAGTACCCGCTCGGCTACCAATGCGCCGACATGATCGCTGGCCGCTATCTCTGTTACCGGCAGCACGCGCAAATATGCCAGGTTTGCAAGAAGGTAAAGCGCAATACATGCCAGTGTCCCAAGACTGAGAGCCAGGAGGATATTCCGGCGCGGATTACGGATTTCTCCAGCAACGAAACTAACTTGCACCCATCCATCAAAAGCCAGCAGACACGCGATCAGGGCGGTTCCGAAGCCTCCGATGGAGAAAGCGGGAAGAATCGGAGCAGAAGGAGCTTTAGTTCCATGCCACAGGAAGGCAGCACCGATGATGATTGCGAGACCTGCGATTTTGGCAAATGTAAACACATTCTGGACCGCAGCTCCGATGGTCACGCCGCGATAGTTGATCGCCGTGAACATCGCGATCACAGCGATTCCAAGCAATTTAGCGATGACGGGCGAGAGCGGATGAAAGTATGAGACGTACAGCATCATCGTGACGGCGAGCCAAGCCACCTGTGCGCTCCGAGCTACCACAAACATCGACCAGCCACAAAGAAAGCCGGTCATCGGACCGTAGGCTACGCGCAGAAAGACATACTGTCCACCGGTCGAAGGCAAAGCTGTTCCCAATTCGGCACATGCCAACGCTCCGAAGAGCGAGATGATTCCTCCGAAGATCCAGACCGAAAGAATCGCAGGGACAGACTTCAATTCGCGCGCAACAAGATTGGGCACCAGGAAGATGCCTGCACCAATCACCACGCCGACGACAATCGAGAGCGAATCAGTCAGCCCCAGTCTGCGCGGAAGATCGGCTGGCGAGGAGACGGACGCAGTCATTGTGAGTGCTGGCACTATACACCGGCCGAAGCAGAATGCATCCAAATCAAAGCCAGCAAACGCTCCGCCCACAAATTTTCCGGCAAGGGGCGGGAAGCTTCAGTTAAAGTGTTTCTCACCAAATGACTAAATCCGCCATGGTTGATGTCGTAGGTGTGGGACTCAACGCTACTGACATGTTGATTCCCCTCTCCGAATACCCTGCTCCCGGATCAAAAATCGAGTTTCGAAATGCGAGCTTTCTGCCTGGAGGGCAGGTCGCGAGCGCTGTGATGGCCTGCCAAACCTGGGGCCTGCGTACGCGCTATGTCGGAAAGCTCGGAGAGGACGATGCTGCCCGGCTGCATCGCGCCGAGTTCACACGCGCCGGAGTTGCCGCACAGATCATCGCCGTCCCCGGATGTCCGAGTCAGCAGGCCGTCATTCTCGTCGATCGTCACGGTGAGCGCACTGTACTCTGGCGACGGGACCCGCAGCTTAGTCTGCGTCCCGACGAACTTGATCGCGAATGGATCGTAAATGCTCGCGCTCTTCACGTAGATGGCTACGACACGGCTGCAGCCACGCTCGCGGCAACTTGGGCACGCGCCGCCGGCATTCCCGTCATCGCCGATCTTGATGATGTTTACGCTGGAGTCGAGCACCTGCTGCAGAAAATCGACTACGCGATAGTCAGCAGAAATGTACCGGCGCGCCTGGTGGATGAAGAGGATCTCGAAAAAGCTTTGCCTCTCATGCAGCGTCGCTTCGGTTGCGTCCTCACTGCCGCAACTCTTGGCGAAGACGGCGTGCTTGCCTGGGATGGCAAGCAATTTTACTATGCGCCCGCCTTTCAGGTAGACGCAGTCGATACCACCGGCGCCGGTGACACCTTCCATGCAGGATTTATCTACGGATTGCTGCAGGGCTGGAAGCTTCCTCGCATTCTCGATTTTGCCTGCGCCGCTGCAGCGCTGAATTGCATGGGAGTCGGCGCGCGAGGTGGAATTCAACCGGTTCATGAAATCGAAAGATTGATGGCCACTGGCGCAAGGTACTCTCCTCTTTTGGATGTGGCTAATTGGGGATAAATGAAGCGTTTCATCTAATCGCGTCCGTCGAGTGCTGCTGACGTTCTTGAGATGACGAACGGAGGTTCAGCACGTCCAACAATTATCCGAAGGGAACCCTGAAGGGTGCGGCCGGCCTGTGCGAGGAGGCGTTGACGATGCGCGACAACGTCCTTGGCACTTCGTCGGCCGCTTCTTTTTGCTTCCCACGCAACTTGCTTGCGCCTGACGCATTCGATGACTAGGAATTTTTTGACGTCGTCGGCTGTCTATAATGGGTGTCCATTTCCTTAAAGCCTGAATCGCTAGGAACTCTCGCATGATCGTGCGCGAATCGCGGGACCGCCCAATTGCATGGACCGTGCGCCGCACCCAAGTTCCGCGGTGGAGTCTCCCCTTCTTCGCTGTGGAATGGATCTGGGACTGGCTAGCGTTCCTACTCAGCCGCTGGACCTTCGTTGTTGTTCTCGATTATCTCGGAAGCCTCTCGATTCTGGTTGCTGTTTTCTTCTACTTTCACGATGCCGAAAATCGCACGAAGCAGCGCCACTATCAGGCGTGGCAGGTGATCAACACCGCTCAGGGTAAGGGCGGGAGTGGAGGTCGGCTCGACGCATTGCAAGAACTCAATGAAGATGGCGTACCTCTCGTCGGAGTGGATGTTTCAGGATCTTTTCTGCAGGGAGTGCGTCTTCATAAAGCTCGTTTGATCCGCTCAAACTTCAGTGCCGCCGACGTGCGCAACAGCGACTTCTCTGATGCCGACCTCGAAGATTCCGAACTGCGTTCCGCCAACTTTCGTCAGAGCAATTTCGCAAATGCACTGCTCGCCGGAACGCATCTGGACAACGCCGATCTGCAAAGCGCGAACCTGAGCGACTGCGATCTGTCTGAAAGCACGCTCGACGGGGCCGATCTCCGCTTCGTGACCATTACCAATTTAGGATGGCAACACATCCGCAGTATTCAAGGCGCCAATCTCTTTGGCGTACACAATGCGCCTCCCGGATTCCTGCAATGGGCAGCCCAGCATGGAGCCGTTCAAATCGCAAAGGATGAGGATTGGGAGAACACTCATGCGTCCAAGTGAACAGCGACTTCGCAATCGAGTGTTTCCTTTAAAACTTTCTTGCTCTTATTGCTTCTGCGGTGTCGCTTCCATTGTTAGGACCTCAAATGGCTTGAGTTCGATTTTCCGCTTTCGCCCGCCGACGAGTTTCTTAGGTGCGTTCGGCGAATTCCACACGTTGCTAACCTTAAACGAACGCGATGCGCCCGATGGCAATTCGAAAGCCCGACTCACGTCAAGGAGAAACACCTGCGCGTGGTCGTTCGGATTTCTCAACGTGACGATTCCCTTATCGGGACTCCAGGCTGCCCAGCCATAGACTTCAAGCTTGCGCGGATCGCCTCCTATCCAATGTGTGTCGCGCAATATTTCGGCGTTCTCACGCGACCATTTTGCCGCTGCGGCAAGCACATCCCAATCATGTGCGTTCAGCAGAGATGGAGTGATGTACATCTCCTGGAGCTGAGTTCCGGTCCCGAAATAAGAATGCACCTCATCGGCGAAATCGTGCCCGGGATCGGAGCTGAGGTCTTTCGCGTGCTGGGCGTAGATCAGTCCGTGAAGCATCAGCGAACTCAACGGAAATAGCGGCCCGGCTTTGACGACGTGCTCGTAGGTATCGCCATCCCGATACGTAATCCAGCGTTGCCGGGCAGTTCCCACCCCTGCAAAGTCGTGATCTTCCCCGCCCCGCCAGATGGAATCGGCGTATCGCAGCCAAAAAGGCGATGGATAAGTTCCCGTCGTGAGATTCACATACAGATCAGGTTTGTGCGAGCGCAACTCAGAAATTAACGAGATCGCCGCGTCGAAATCACTGTCGAAATTGCTTCCAGGAATCACGCGATTAGCGTTTCCTGTTCCGTCGAATTTAAATTGATTCACGCTGTAGTGGTCGATGAAATCGAGACAGACTTTGCGGAAGTAATCAAAGTAATGCGGTCCGGAGAGTGCCAGGCCGCCCTGATAGGTTTCATATCCGGAACTGCGGGCAGATTCCAACCTCTGCTGCTTAGGCTGTCCATAACCTCCCCACGGCGAGAGCCACATTCCTGGCGCGGCGCCGTATTCGGCGGCTGCAGTGGTTATGCGCTGTAATCCGTCCGGAAATCCCGGATTGAAGTGCCACAAGTTCGTGGGATCATCCCAACCATCATCAAGCAAAAAAGAATCGAGCTTGACTCCACGTTTTTTCGTCAGCTCGTTGCCGAAACTATTAATTCGATCCAGAACGCCGGCTTCATCGTATCGGCCGAAATATCCGAGATCGTACCAAGTGTTGTAGTGCAGAAATGTGCGGTATGGATGCGCTCGTTCGCGCTCGACATAATTCAGAAAATCGCGGCGAAGCTGTCCCGGGCGCGTAACCCCGATCACGGCAGAATAAGTAGCAGACTGCCCTGCGCGGATCGGTAGCTCACGGGCCAAGCTACACGATGCAGCGATCTCTTCAACTTTACACGTGGAAAGAGGATGCTCGACAGCCAGAAAGTCGCTTCCCTCCACCACTGGAGAGCCCTTTACCGTGCCTACGACATGAGCGTCGGCTGAGTTCGAGTTGATGAGACGGATCTCTGTGACAGGCAAGTCTTTCTGAATGGCACGAATCGTGACTTCGACTCGCAGATAGTTCGACTCATCGCGGAGAATTGCGCGCCAGGTGACGTGCAGATGTCCGGCGCTGTCTTCTAACTCCGCGGTAATCTCGCGTCCCGGAGACCGCTGCGCCAGGTTCGATGATGCAGAATCCGCAGAAAGCGTCCGAATCTGCGGAGCGGCAACGACCTTCATCTCCGAGGAGCGAACCGCATCGCCATCATGCAACCTCAGCACGAAGACATCAGCATCTAGAGAAATCGGCCGATGTGCAACGCAGTCCTCAATTCCAACGAGACGGAGCCCGCCGTCACCAACACTCCACTTGGCGGAGATCACATTGTTTTGAAGCTCCACCGCCGACGTGGAGCCGGGCGCCCTCGGCCGGGTTTCGGTCGCTTCTGTACTGCTGGCCGGAGTCACCGAGCCTCTTGCCGGACCAGGAGTTATGAATAAGTCCCTGGTCGCTTGTCCAAAACAGGCACAAGCAGCAATGAAAAGAAGCGAGTAAACGAGGAAAGTTCTAAGCAACTTATCTCCCGGTTGTTCAGTTCCCCGGATTGTATTACGCTCGGCGGCAGCCTCAACAGATTTGCCAATCTCTTCATGACCTTCACGCCACTCGACTGGATCATCGTTGCCGTCTATCTCCTGCTGTCAGTTTGCGTCGGACTGATTGGCAAGCGCCTCATCGGCAGCAGTGTTTCGCATTACTTGGTCGCAGGACGCGAGCTCGGAGTCTTCGTCGGCATCGCGACTCTGGCTGCCACCGAGATCGGCACAATCACCTACATGTACAACGCGGAGCTTGGCTACCGATACGGCTTTGCGGCGTTCGCGGCGGCACTCATCTCAGGTGTGGTGATGATCGTCGTTGGACGCACCGGCTTCGTGATCAGCCGATTTCGCGAGATGCGTCTGATGACCGTGCCGGAGTTCTTCGAGCGCAAGTACAGTCGAGGCCTGCGCGTGTTGACAGGCGTCCTGGTTGCACTCGGCGGAATTCTCAATATGGGAGTCTTTCTCAAGATCGAAGGAGAATTTCTCACCATCGTGAGCGGCATCGGCGCACAGTATCTGGTGGGAGCGATGACCGTCATTCTGTTGCTTGAGCTCCTGTACACAGTGGTCGGCGGCATGGTCGCCGTCGTTATCACTGATTTCCTGCAATATGTTCTGCTCTCAGTCGCAACGATTCTGGTAACCGCCTACTCGATTCACCATGCCGGTTGGACTCACATCGTCGATAAAGTAACGCACACGATGGGAGCCGCCGGATTCAATCCGCTGCTGGCGCCCAAGTTTGGTCTCACCTTCCTGATTTGGCAAACGCTGCTATGGTTCTCCATTCACACCTGCTGGCAGACCACAGCGATGCGCATGTTCTCGACCCGCAGCCCGGAGATTTCGAAGCGCGTGATGACGTGGACCGGGTTCATCTTTCTCGGACGTGGCATGCTCCCAATGCTCTGGGGAATCGCCGCTCTGACGTTGTTCGGGACTGGAGCACTGAGCGCAGGAGTGCCGGCACCGGTAGTCGGCAATCAAGCCCTCGCACCCATCGATGCCATGCCTGCGATGCTGGCGCAAATTCTCAAACCGGGAATTAAAGGGATCGTCGTAGCGGGAATGCTCGCGGCAACAATGTCCGTCAACAGCTCGTACCTGCTCGGGTGGAGCGCGGTGATCTCGCAAGATGTGATTTTGCCGATGCGGCAAATTCTCGGTCGCACGCCGCTCAGTTCGCGCTCACAGATTCTGGTAAATCGAATCGCGAACCTGTTCGTCAGCCTTTTCCTGATGTTCTGGGGTCTCTACTACACGCCTCCCGGCGCGGTTTATCTGTACTTGAATATCACTGGAACCATTTTTCTTGCCGGCGCATTCGTTTGCGTCATCGGTGGGCTCTACTGGAGGCGCGCCAGCATCGCCGGAGGATATCTGGCCATGCTGATGGGAGCTCTGGGCGCAATCGTTCCCTTCTTCTTTCTGCACTGGAACGAAAACATCACCGGCTTCATGGCATTCGGCCTGGCCGCTGCCGGATTATTCATTGGATCCCTGGTGAAAGCTCAACCCAGTACAAACGTGCGTTTTGCGAACGCGGCAACGGAGGAACAATGAGAGGCTGGGAAATCTTCTGGACGATCTGGCTTGCCATCTCTGGCGCCTCGTTCGCGCTGATAACGGTGATCGTCAGTGTTCTCGGATTGCGTGATCTGAAAGCAATGTTCCGCTCTCTCGAGCATCAAGCGAAGGACCGATAAATTGCCGATTCCGGATCGGGAAACATCAAAGGCAGTGATTCTCGCGCGGGGAGTAGGCAAGCGGATGCGAGCTGCCCTTGCCGATGCCTTACTTACTCCAGAGCAGGAGCAAATTGCTGATCGAGGCATCAAGGCGATGATACCCGTTGGCCGGCCGTTCCTCGACTACTCGATCAGCGCTCTGGCCGATGCCGGATTGCGCGAAATCTGCCTCGTAATCGGCCCTGAGCACAATGTGATTCGGAGTTATTACGAATCGCTGGAAACTGCACGCGTCCGAATCTCATTCGCCATACAGCAGCAGCCGCTCGGCACCGCAGATGCGCTGAGAGCGGCGCAGGAGTTCACTGGATCAGACAACTTAATTGTCATCAATTCTGATAATTACTATCCTGTCGAAGCCCTCCGCAAACTCCGCGAGGTCCACGGATCGGCTACGGTCGGCTTCGATCGAAACGGGCTCCTCCGTAGTGGAAAGATTGCCGAAGCTCGCCTGAACGCCTATGCGACTCTCGAAATCGATGCTGCAGGTTATCTCCGGCGTATCAGCGAAAAGCCTGCTGCGATTCAAGCTAACGCACTCATCAGCATGAACTGCTGGTCCTTCACGCCCGCGATTTATCGCGCCTGCGGAGCCATCCGCCCATCTCCGCGCGGAGAGTATGAGATTCCCGCAGCCGTTCAATACGCGATCGAGAACTTAGGCGAAGCCTTTCGCGTCATTCCCTTTTGCGGCGAAGTTCTCGATCTTTCCACGCGAGGCGATATCACGACCGTAGCTCGCGTTCTCCAGGGACTTTCTGTCGTGCTATGAACCGATACGCGGAGGCACTGCAGAAATCCGGAATGAGCGCAGTCGAAGCGGAGGCCAAAGCCCGCCTCTTCGACCAACTGCTGCGCCTCGGTACAGAGCTAAGTATTAGCGCGGTAGAGCACGCATTCTTTGTTCCTGGGCGCATCGAAGTTCTCGGCAAGCACACCGACTATGCCGGAGGACGCAGCCTGCTTTGCTGCGTGGAACGGGGCTTCTGCGTCACCATATCATCTCGGCGCGACCGAACTTTACGCTTCTTGGATGCGATCTCGGGTGAGCGCTGCGAGTTTCCTTTCAGAACAGATGTCGAGTTGCCACAGCGCGGACTGGCGGCATATACGGCAACAGTCGCACGACGAATCATCGCAAACTTTCCCGATTCGAAAAAAGGAGCAGACGTGCTCTTCGCCAGCGACTTGCCCCGCGCTTCAGGAATGAGCAGTTCGAGCGCGCTTGTCGTGGCTTCGTTCCTAGCCTTGGCCGCTGTAAACAATCTCGCTGGCTCGGAGCCGTACCGCCGCAACATTCGATCAAAAGAAGATCTGGCGACCTACTTAGGATGCGTGGAGAACGGATCCACTTTCCGCGAACTAACTGGCGATCGCGGCGTCGGAACCTTCGGCGGCAGCGAAGATCACACGGCCATTCTCTGCTGCGAACCGAACAAGATTTCTCAGTTCTCGTTCTGCCCAACGCGCTTCGAGCGCTCTCTGGAGCTGCCCAAAGGGCTCACGTTTGCGATAGGCGCAAGCGGAGTGGTTGCTGATAAAACCGGCTCCGCCCTCGCGAAGTACAATCGCCTCTCGCTGGCAGTTCGTTCTATTCTGGAAATATGGAATCGTGAGAGTGGACGCAATGATTCGTCGCTAGCCACAGCGCTTGCCAGTTCCAAGAATGCGGAGGGCGAGTTACGAAAGCTTCTTTCTTCGTCGCAGACGAATTCCGAGTTCCCGCTCCTTCACCGTTTCGAACAGTTCGTCTCCGAATCCTGCTCAATCATTCCAAAGGCAGCCGACGCGCTCGCTGCTCGTGACTGGACTCGCTTCGGCGACCTCGTTGATGTGTCAGAACGAAACGCTGAGCAACTGCTGAACAACCAAATCGCAGAAACCGTCTTTCTGACACGCACAGCCCGACAGCAGGGCGCGCTGGCCGCATCGGCCTTCGGCGCAGGCTTCGGTGGAAGCGTGTGGGCGTTAATAGAGGAAGAACGTGCAGCCGAATTTCTAGAAAAATGGTCTCGTGGTTTTTGTAATCAATTTCCCACGCAACAAGGCTCACGATTTTTTGTGAGCCGGCCTGCCTCCGCCGCATCAGCCTTGCCGATTGCATAGTCGCCTGAAGGTAAACGAACACGGCAACTCAGGTAAGTCCCTTCGCTTTAGCGACACGTCCTGAGATTGCCCTTCACGCCAGCCGTATAATTTCATCGAGGTGATCCCACCCGTAATGACCCTCCCTACCAGTCTTGGCGAGCTCCGGAAAAGTGAATTCAGTGAACAGCGGTTGAAGACACGCCACGTGAAGGATGAGCTACGTGACAACCTCATCCAAAAACTCAAAACCGGTGAAACGATTTTTCCCGGCATCGTTGGATACGACGACACGGTCGTTCCACAACTGATTAATGCCGTGCTATCACGGCATAACTTCATCCTGCTCGGCCTGCGCGGACAGGCCAAGAGCCGCATGCTGCGAGCGCTCACTGGCCTTCTCGATACACACCTGCCGTATGTGATGGATTGCGAAATTCACGACAATCCATATGATCCTATCTGCCGGCGCTGCATCAATCTGATCGCGGAGAAGGGCGAAGCGACTCCGATTGCGTATCTCACGCCGGCGCAGAGATACGTCGAGAAACTTGCAACTCCCGATGTCACCGTTGCTGATCTGATCGGCGACATCGATCCCATCAAGGCAGCTCGGGGCGGGCTCGACCTCGCCAGCGAACTGACCGTCCATTACGGACTGCTGCCCCGCGCCAATCGCGGCATCTTCGCCATCAACGAGCTCCCTGACCTCGCGGGAAAGATTCAGGTTGCGCTGTTCAACATCATGCAGGAAGGTGACGTCCAGATTAAGGGCTATCCGGTACGTCTCAATCTCGATGTCGCTTTAGTGTTTAGCGCAAATCCTGAGGACTACACGGCCCGCGGAAAAATCGT
>CAYNPS010000007.1:0-17970 GCA_964399125.1 uncultured Terriglobales bacterium | reverse complement strand
GATGAAGTTCATCAAGTATTCCAAATATGTTCCCGATCCGGCTTCCGAGATGAGCATGGAGGATCTGCTCAGCGCACTCTCGGACTACCTGCTGCAGAGCGGCTTTCAGGATTCCTGGTACTCATACGAGTTCAACGATGGCGAGCAAACGCTGGACGAACTGAAGCAAGCCATCCAGCAGGCACTCGAAGCCGGCGAGCTGCTCGACGAGAACATGCGCGAGCGCCTCGAGCAGATGCGCGCCGATGGACAGCTCGATGAGCTGATCGAGAAGCTGATTCAGCGCATGGAGCAGGAAGACTACATCAACATCGATCAACCTTTTGACCGGTCCAGGCAGTCCCCGGTTGCAGGACAAGCCGGTGAGCAACAGCAGGCACAAGTAAAATTTGAGGTCACCGATAAGGGGCTCGATTTCCTTGGGTATCGAACGCTACGCGATCTGCTTGGTTCACTGGGTAAATCCAGCTTCGGACGGCATGACACGCGCGATATGGCGACCGGCATTGAATCGAGCGGCGCCTCCCGCGCTTACGAATTTGGCGACACTCTGAATCTGGATATCACCGCGACACTCTCCAACGCTATTCAGCGCGATGGACTGAAAGTTCCAATCGAGCTCGAATATTCGGACCTTCAGGTCCATCAGTGCGAGTACCAGTCATCATGTGCAACGGTGCTCATGCTGGATTGCTCGCACTCGATGATCTTGTATGGCGAGGATCGTTTCACTCCGGCAAAGAAAGTTGCGATGGCACTGTCGCAGCTCATCCGCACACAATATCCAGGTGATTCGCTCTCACTGGTTCTATTTCACGACTCGGCAGAGGAGCTTCCCCTCTCGCAACTGGCGCGGGTGAAAGTTGGACCTTACTACACCAATACGCGCGAGGGACTCCGCATGGCACAGCGTATCCTCGAGCGACAACGTAAGGACATGAAGCAGATCATCATGATCACCGACGGCAAGCCATCCGCGCTCACGCTTGAAGACGGTCGCATTTACAAGAACGCCTTCGGACTCGATCCGTTAGTCGTCAGCCAGACGCTAGAAGAGGTTTCGCGCTGCAAACGCGCGGGCGTGATGATCAACACCTTCATGCTCGCCTCTGATTTCGGCCTGATCCAGTTCGTTCAGAAAGTAACGGAGATGTGCCGCGGCAAAGCGTACTTCACCACTCCCCACACGCTTGGGCAGTATCTGCTGATGGATTACATGTCGCGTAAAACGCGAACGATTCACTGAACCGCAAGACGATAGGCAATAAGCGTTTTGCTTTTTTTGCCTACTGCCTATTGCCTACTGCTGCTTTTAAATGTTCGTCTTTCCGCTAGCAGAGATCAGCAGCTCGCGCAGGCGTGCTGCCTGATTCTGCTCCTCGCTCGTGTCGCCGAGGAATTCGATTCCGTATGAATATCCGCGACGGTTACGGACTTCGGCTTTCACTCGCATCGGCTGCCCAGAGTAGGCGGGCGTGAACTCGATCTCGACGATGTCGCCGATACGCAGCTCGACTCCGGCGAACACAGCCATGCCGCCTTCGCTCATATCGCGACCGCGAGCTTCCACGATCTTTGCCGTGTGCAGCGAGTTCCAGAAGATCAAGCGAATGGGCACATCAATGCCGCTGCGTTCCCAGCGGCGTTTGCGTGCGAAACCTGTAGAGGATTGGGCGGGGGTTGCCGTCGCCATGCGCTGATAATATCGGCGCTCGTCGGTTCTCCGAAGATTACGAAAGACATATTGACGAGCTAAACTGCACCAAATTCGCCGCTTTATCGGCAAAAGAAACAAAACAGAACAGTTGCATCCGTTCGCTTTCCACAGCATCCCGCAATCTGAATCTCACACATCATTAACTCCGAGTGACACTCCACGGCCAATCGTCATCGGCAACGAACGTGCCTCATCCTTTGGAAGTTCCTCGAATCGATAGACGTTTCGCTCGACAGGTCAACCTCGGCGCGGTTCTGATCCTCAAACCGAGATTAAGCCTAGGTTTGCTAAACGGCTGACCTTCACAACAGCAAAAGCCATCCACATACACAAGGAGTTTAGAAATGGCAGAGGATCTAGCAGGCGTACGCATTGCCGTATTGCTCACCGACGGAGTAGAAGAACCAGAATTCGTGAAACCAAAAGAAGCGCTGGAAGAAGCTGGAGCTCAGGTCACAGTGATCTCGCCGAAGGGAGGCGAGATTCAAGCCTTCCAGCATCACGACAAATCCAAAAAGTACAAAGCGGATAAGAGTCTCGATCAGGTCGATCCTTCGCAGTTCGACGCTCTGCTCTTGCCCGGCGGAGCACTCAATGCCGATGCTTTGCGAGTAGTACTCAAAGCGCAACAGTTCGCAAAAGCCATCGACAGCGCAAATAAGCCGATCGCTGTGATCTGCCACGGACCCTGGTTGCTGGTATCGAGCGGACTTGTGCGCGGGCGGAAGATTACCAGCTATCACACCATCCAGGACGATCTCCGCAACGCCGGAGCCGAATGGCAGGATTCCGAGGTGCTGGTCGATCGAAATTGGGTCAGCAGCCGCAAGCCCGATGACATACCGGCATTCAATCGCGAGATGATCAAGCTGTTTGCGCAGTCGGCTGCTCGCAACCGCAAAGTTGCTTAACCCGATCTGCAACGAGAAAGGAGTTTTTGATGAAAGCCGTAGTATTCCGCGGAGTTGGCGACATCCGCCTCGAGAACGTCCCCTATCCTAAGAATCAGAAACCGAACGATGCGATCGTGCGACTCACCGCCAGCGCTATTTGCGGAACCGACCTCCACATGGTTCGCGGCACCATGGCGGATATGAAGCCTGGGACCATTTTGGGACACGAGGGCGTCGGCATCGTCGAAGAAGTCGGCAGCGCCGTGCGCAATTTCAAGCCGGGAGATCGCGTCGTTATTCCTTCAACTATCGCCTGCGGCAATTGCTCGTACTGCCGCGAAGGTTACTACGCACAATGTGACAAAGCGAATCCAAACGGGCCCGAAGCCGGCACCGCTTTCTTTGGTGGACCAGCCAGCAGCGGACCCTTTGACGGATTGCAGGCCGAGTACGCGCGCGTTCCATTCGCGAACGTCGGGTTGGTAAAGATTCCCGAGGGAGTCTCTGACGACCAGGCAATTCTCGTCTCAGATATCGTGCCCACCGCGTGGATGGCCGCAGAGCTGGCTGAAATCTGCTCTGGGAACACCGTAGCTATCTTTGGATGTGGTCCAGTCGGGCAGTTTGCGATTGCCTGTGCCAAGTTGATGAACGCCGGACGCATCTTCGCCATCGATGCGATTCCGTCGCGGCTGGAGATGGCGCAAGAGCAAGGCGCGGAGATCATCAACTATGACCAGGAAGACCCGATCGAAGCCTTAAAAGGATTTACCGGGGGCATCGGCGTGGATCGCATCATCGATGCCGTTGGCGTCGACGCCAATCGTCCGCATCACGGCCCCGCAGCATTGAAAGGACTGATGAAGGCCCCAAAGAACGCCGCCGAACGCCGCATAGTAGCGCCGAAGCGCGGAATCAGTCAGGACAACTGGCATCCAGGGGACGCACCATCACAGGTTTTGAGCTGGGCTGTGGAGGCAATCGCCAAAGCGGGAACACTGTCGATCATCGGGGTATATCCCGAAACTGCGCAAAGCTTCCCTATCGGTGCCGCAATGGAAAAGAATCTCACTCTCAAAATGGGAAATTGCAATCACCGAAAGTACATTCCCATGCTGCTCGACAAAGTTTTGACGGGCGTGATCGATCCGGAAAAGGTACTCACGCAAACCGAGCCGATGACCAGCGCGCTCGATGCATACAAAGCGTTTGACACGCGCCAGCCAGGTTGGATCAAAGTGGAACTCAAGCCGGCAGCCCAAATCGCGGCCTGATGGAAGTTCGTTAGCGGCTGAGCAGCATTCGTTCCTTCAACAGTTCGTAGATCACATGGCGAGGAAGCGCCCGGCCGATTCCCATCACAATCGGTTCCGGACACTCTGGCGTGCGCAGAATCGCGAGCTGAATCTCCCGGCGCAACGACCACTTCGCGTGCTCTGCAACAATCGCAATCAGCGTTCCTGGTTCTTCCGATTTTGCGATTGCCTTTACAACGCTTCCTTCTGTCATGCGTGGATTCTGCAGCGCGGCTTCTATCACGATTCGTTCGTTCTGAATGAGCAATGCCGCTGCGACTCCAGCCGAAGCTCGTCGCGCCAGATTCACCCGCTCACCTAGAGAGATCGTCTGCAATTTGTCGATCAGCAGTTGTTCCGCAACGAGTTTCACATCGGCGGCCACTGTAGCTGACAACGCGAAGTCCATGAGTTCAAAAGCAAACAGCCGTCGCAGCAGCGGAAGCGACACATGGCGTGGAGTGCGCAGGTGCTCAACGATTTTCATCAGGGTCTTTCGACTTTTGCCGACGATCGGATTGCGTGTGAGGGCTTCAAGTGCAGCAGGCGGGAGATCATTGCGGCGGAGCAGTGCCAGAGCGTGGTCTTCTTCAAGCGCTGCGTGCGCGGCTGCAGCGACCAAATCTTCGCTGAAGACACTCGCAATGAGCTCGGGCAACGATGCCGATGGCCGGGATACCGATAAAGGCTGAGCTTTCCCAATTGCTGTGCCGAATCCAGTCATACACCACGGATTTTATCGAGCAAGGTTCTGCGAGTCTCTACGGTATTACGCCTGATTACGCGCCATGGCCAGCGCTCCCATGACGGGGTGCACCGGATCAAGATTCACCTCTACGCCAGGACGCTCGACGCGAATCGCGTTGGAGAACATCTGACGGATCTGAGCGGAGTGAGAGAAGACTCCCCCAGTCAATGCGATCCTCACGCTCTCGCCGGAACTCCACAATCTGCGGATCACAATGCGGGCAAGCTGCGCGAGCTCATTGGCGGCGGATGACAGGATCTCTCGCGCAAGGGCATCGCCGGCGTCGGCGCATTGGAGCACTGCCGGCAGCAGCGCGGCAAAATCCGGTGGCGGATTGGAATTTGCCGTCGCCACAACTTCTTCCCTCGAGTTCAGTCCCCACGCCTGAATGATGGCGGTCAGCAATTCGGTCGAACGTCCGGCATCGTGCGCTCGCATCGACTGAGCTACTGCGGTTCGTCCAATCCAGAATCCGGAGCCTTCGTCGGAGATGATTGGCCCCCAACCTCCGGCCCGCGCGCTTTCTCCACGCTCGTTGATTCCTAAGACATTCGACCCTGTGCCCGCGATTACCAACACTCCCGGACCACCACCAAATGCTGCATGATGAGCAATGGTCGTGTCATTCACCAGGATCACTTCCCCGCTCACAAGCTCCTGTAGCGTGCGGCGCGTCCACTGAGCCACTTCGGGAATGCTCGAGCCTGCCAACCCCATGCAGGTACGGGAGAATTGGCGAGGCGTCGTTCCGGCCTGCGTGCAGGCCTCACCGATCGCTGATTGCAGAGCCTCAGCGGCAGCTTCTTTCCCGACTTTCTTAATCTTGATTGTGCTTCCGACTGACGACGCAAGCACATTGTGCTCGTCGCCGATCACGCATTCCGTCTTGGTGCCACCGCCATCTATCGCGAGAAAGTAGGCCACGGTTTAGTTGTATCACAAGTGCTCTATAGCTCTTTATGTTCTACGTTTCGCAACCGAACGGATTTCGTGCAAGCTGCGTATCTAAGCGCGATGCGCATCGTCGAAGGCGGCTGCTATCACAATCATAAAAAGTCCAACGAGCCTGCCCCAAAATGGGCTTGGGTCGGCATTATTGTCGCTGCTCTCCTTACCATCATCGCGGTCTTCCGTCTGCTGCGCTGAGTCCCGGAACGCGCCACCGTAATCCGCTTAAAATGAGGTAATAAGACGGTAATTACCTGGATCGAGCATTCTCCTCAATTCGACTGCAAATCTCACCTGCCCCGTTCCCGCGGACGTGAATTCCTGTTGATTTCCATCCCAGAGTGGGTAATGATGCGCTTACCCACCCCCGCCAAAATCTTAACTATTCGATTACGAGAGCCAGAATGAAAGATATCTACGAAGTAATCCGTCAAAAAGAGGCCGATCTCCAGCGCATTCAGCATGAAATCGAAGCTCTGCGCCTGAGCGCAAAGCTGCTGGAAGAAGCTGGTCATCCTGCGGCGACCCCAGTGCAGGTCTTCAGTGCAGCAGCAGCGGCGAAGCCACAAACTCCCACGCAACCGACCTCCTCTGTGAACGCGTGGGCGACTGCCAAGCAATTTCCATAATCTCGCGAGACGTTGAATGGCCACATCTGCCGAACCAGCACGCCTTCCCCATCTTCAGAATGAGCGCCGCGCGGCGATCCGAAAACCTCTGCCGGCACACAGCCTGATCGAGTTGCAGCCCGGTCGCGGAGGCTCGGCTCGCGACGTCAGCGAAGCCGGAGTAAGTCTGTTTGGAAGCACCGATCTGAACGTGGGCAGCGACACCTTCGTCCGCTTCATCCTGCCTGGTTCTAACGCACAGATCGAAGCTTGTGGAGTGGTCGCCTGGACCGACGATTCGGCCACAGGCATACGCTTTACCGAGATCAGCACGAGATCGATTGCCACTTTGCAAAATTGGATCGAAACCTCCACTCCGACCGACGACCAGCCGGAAGTAATGCGTACCGACGCGGTACTTGCCGCAAAAGTCGCCTGCTTGCGCGAGATCGCAGATCTTCAGGCGCAGATCTCTTCCGAAGACCTCGACAAGGACGCGGCGCTCGCGCTAATCGTCCGTCGCCTCGCTGAGCTCACTCGCGCCAGCGGAGCTGCCATTGCGTTGCGCGATGGACAGCACGTGATCTGCCGCGCGTCGTACGGCAATGCGCCCGATGTTGGCGTCCAGCTTTCGCAATCGTCACTTTCCGGCGAATGTCTCCGCACCGCCAACGTCGTTCTTCTGCACGACTCGGAAACCGATCCTCGCGTCGACGCGGAAATCTGCCGACAACTGAACTTCCGCTCGTTGCTGATCGTTCCAGTTCTCTCCGACGGCAAACCTGCGGGAATTGCCGAGGTACTCTCTCCCAATCCGGGAAATTTCGAAGGCGGCGACATTCTGGTAGTCACCTTCATCGCTGACCTCATCGCCGGAGCAGCTGTCCCGGTAGAGCAGAATGAGGCGGCGATAGAGCGTCGTACGAGCTTCGAGCCATTGACGGAACCGGATCAGCCCCGGCCACAGATCGCGTTGGAAGTTCCGATTCCTGCGACGCCGATCTCAACGCCAGCCCCGTCACACAGAGCAGCCGAGCCTGCATCGATTGCCGCATCCGAGGTGGTTACGCCTCCGCCGCCTAAGCCGGTTGCCGGCCACTCTGTGGTTTCGAGCCCTGCTGTCCCGATGCCAATGCGCGCTCCGGCGCCGATGCCCGCACCAGAGCTCCCGGAGAGGATTTCGGCTGAGGATGATCGGCAAAAACGTCTTCTAATCCTCGTACTGGTTGCGTTGTTGCTGATTGCGATTGCGGGATTCGCGCTGTTCCGTTTCCGCACGACCGCTCCCTCGCCGAAGCCAACCCAAGCTACAACGTCTGCCGTCACTCCTGCTGCCATGACCACGACTGCAGCGCAGCCAGTCCCTGCTCCGACTGTCGATTCTGTGAAACCAGAGCAGAAGAAACCCAGCGCGACTCCGGCTCACGCGGCTAAGTCGTCCAGTGGTTCCCATAATGGTCAAGACACGCAGGAGATTGCAGTCCGCGAGGGTTCGCCGAGCACAACCACAATCACGAGCGACGCGCCGCCCGAGGCTCCCTCCGTAGCCCAGCTTTCTACACGCTCATCTGCAACCCTGGCCGCCGAGATCGTATCGACAAACACTCCGACGCCACAGCTCAATCCGATACAGTCATCGGGCGTAGTCGAAGGAAAGCTAATCAAAAAAGTGCTTCCCCAGTATCCCGAAATGGCACGCCGAGCCGGTGTCGGAGGCGACGTAATCCTCAGCGCGACCATCGGGACCGATGGAAGACTGAAGAACATCAAAGTCCTGAGCGGAAGCCCTCTGCTTCGAGAAGAAGCAATCATCGCTGCCAGACAATGGCGCTACACGCCTTATCTGCTTGGCGGCATGCCAGTTGAAACCGATACTCGCATCACCATCAGCTTCAAGCGCTGAAGCGCCGGCACTCCCGTCCCGCTTTTCTTCTCGCCCAATCACAGCCGCTGTGGTGCAAGACGGGTCAGTGGTATACCTCCCAATTTCTGCTGGATTCCAGCTACACTATTCGCATCTCAACAAGACACTGTAATGAACTACGAAGACCTCAATGCCCTTCTGGACTATCACTACTGGGCCCGTGACCGCATCCTTGACGCGTTGGAGCCGCTGAGCGCGGAGCAATTTACGCAGCCGCTAATCAGCAGCTTCAAATCCATTCGCGACACCATCGTTCACGTTTTCGCCGCGGAATTGATTTGGTACTCGCGCTGGCGCGGTAATTCTCCAAAAGGTCTTATCTCTGGAGAAACCTTTGCTGATGTCGCTGCGCTCTGCACATCCTGGCGTGATCTTGAAAGAGATGTGCGTCAACTCGTACGCGAGCTGGGGCCGGAAGGAATCAGCCGCAGATTCGAATACAAGCTCCTGAGCGGCGAGGCGACGTCTTCTGTCTTTTGGCAAATGCTGCAACACGTGGTGAATCACGGCAGCTACCATCGCGGGCAGGTAACGACGATGCTGCGCCAGATCGGCGCGTCACCGGCCAAGGGCATGGACCTGATCACCTTCTACCGGGAGCGAGATGCGACGTTGAAGAAACAACAGACCGCTTGATTTTTTCCCGGATGGGAATATCCAGAATCATTCCCATCCTGACACTGCGCCTTCTGAAGCCAGCTATATCTTCATCTCCATAAACACGTTAGCTCTTGCATAAGGCGAGGGGATCACTAGGTCGGGGGAGACGTGCTCGAACCCTACCGACTCATACAGATGAATCGCATTCGCCAGTTTACGATTCGTCTCAAGGTATAGACGCGACGCACCCAGTTTTCGGGCCTGGGTGATCGCATATTCGAGCAGCTTCCGGCCAATTCCCTTCCCGCGGAGATTCTCGGCGACAGCCATCTTCGCGAGTTCAAAACCATCCGGCTGCATCGGAATCAAGGCGCAACATCCGACGGGAAGGCTTTCGGCGGTCGCCATGAAAATCTGTCCACCGATCGCGAGAATATTGCCCACGGGATCGTTCAGGATGTCGCGCTCAGCATCCTCGATCACGAAGTACTTTGAGATCCATGCTTCATTCAATTGACGGAATGGGACCTCGTCGCCGGGCTGAAACGGGCGAATGAGGATTTCGGACAAACTGGGCCTAGCCTGCGTTCCCATCTGTGGCAGCGAAGAATTTTGATGCACTGATGTTTCCATAAACGGAAATCTAGCCTTCAGCGATCAATATGTCCAATATCTTGTTTGTTTGAATTGATACATATTGAGTATGATCAACCAGACAAACCGCAGCGGTTCTGCCACTTCCATTCCTATGTCCGACATCGAACTTCGCCATCTCCGTTATTTCGTAGCTGTAGCCGAGGAACTGCATTTCGGTCGCGCGGCGTTGCGTCTTCATCTGGCCCAGCCTCCGTTATCGCAGCAGATTCGCAAGCTGGAAGAGATCGTTGGGTATCCTCTGTTCACGCGAAGTTCCCGCGCTGTCAGGCTCACCAGCGCAGGCGAGACCTTCCTCGAACATGCTCGTCGCACTCTCCGCAAAGTCGACGAAGACCTCGAAGAGGCACGCAGTGTAGGACGCGGCGAAGTCGGTTTCCTAAGAGTTGGATTCATCGGATCCAGCATGCTTACGCGCCTGCCCGCCATGCTGGGCCGTTATCGTGCGCAATTTCCCAAAGTGAACCTGCAGTTGCGTGAATTCCACACCTCCGGCGTGATTGAAGCTCTGCTCGAAAGCACGCTCGATGTCGGCTTTCTGCGCGACAGCGGACCGGTTGACGGCTTGCAGGTCGAGCCATTGTTCTCTGAACCTTTCATCGCCGTAGTTCCCACCAAGCACCCATTGGCCAAACGCAAGACTCTCACTGGAGCCGAACTGCGCAATGAGCCGTTTGTCTTCTTCACGCCACTCGCGAGCCAACGCGCGTACGATAAAACCGTTTCCATTTGCGAAGCCCAAGGATATCGTCCACGTGTGGTTCAGGAAGCGCCGCAGTGGCTGACGATTCTGCGCCTGGTGGGCGCCGGCCTGGGAGTGACAATCGCACCAGCCTGCGTTCAGCGGATCGCCACGCCGGATGTCTCATGCAAGAAGCTGACGTTCTCGTCCGCTCGCGGCCGAGTCTCCAGCGACATCGAACTCGCCTTTCGCATCGCGGAGGATCGAGCCATCGTGAAGACCTTCTGCGACCTGGCTCGCACAAGCCTCGGCCATGGGAGTCGGTGATGAGCGAAGGTTTATGCTAGGAAATCGTTTCAACACCGTACATATCCCGATTAATTGATTATTTCGACTTCTTGGGTTGAGTTAATCACAATCTCGAAGTACCCATTGTTCATAAGTTACTGATACTCAAAGCGTAAGTCATGTAGTTATGACTTCTTTCGCCGATTCTACCTTCTACCTCTGACGCATAAATCCGCTGCGTTATCCAGAGATATTCACAGCGTTACTCTAAGTCTTCCTCAGAGTTACGCTGCCCTTTCCTCAGCGTTACGCATCGCTGCATGGGTTGACGTCGGTAGCGTCCTGGATAGGGAATGGCATATGGTTCTGCCGCAATCGAAGCAGTCCGTACGTTCGTGATTGCAACAGACTCATTTCCTTCAGCGCCTACATGCAAAACTCGATCTATCTTGAATAGATTGAAACAGATCCATCGACATTTCGCGCCAGAATAGCTCTGGGGTAACGCCGAATTTTCCACGGGGTTACGCCGAGATTTCCACACGGTTACCCCGAAATTTCCACGGGGTTACCCCGAACTTCCAATGGGGTTACCCCGGCAAGCCAAAAAAGAGGGGTGTACCTCGCCGGTTCGACGCAGCCAAGCAGGCCATTCAACTTGAAACCCTCTAACTTCATACTTATCGCACTGTAAACCTCTATAACTGTGCTATCCCGAAACTCGGTGAAAGTCAAGCGAAAACATTCGTCATCTGTTCGTGTGTCCAGAACCTATTGAATGAGACACCAGGTCTGCTACAGTTCCTATTCTGCGACTGAAGATGAATATTGATCGCGCGGCTGTTGCAGCGCCGAATCGTCCATCACTGCGCGGTGGGCATGGGTCGAGGCAGGAGCTTGAGCAGCCATGCTCCAGATATACATGGCCGCATATGCGCGCCATGGACGCCAGGACTCGCTGCGGCGTTCAAGATCGGCCGCATTCGCCAAGCCCATCCCTCGCACCAGACCGATATCTTCTGATGGGAATGCATCGGGCTCTCGCAGGGCACGCATGGCTACGTACTGCGCGGTCCAATTTCCAATACCTCGGATTGCCAACAAGGCGTTCAGTAAACGTTGAGGGTTGCTGACACGATCGAAGCTAATCTCGCCATCGTACACAGCGCGCGCCATTGCCCGGATAGTTGCAGCTCTGGTTTTTGTGAGACCGACACTCGTGAGGTCCGCATCGGCCAAAGCTTCGGGCGAAGGAAAGAGATGCGTAAGCTCTTTCCCAACTGCGATTCCACGTCCGTACTTTTTAGCGATTCTTCCTGCAATTGTGGTTGCTCCAGCCACGCTGATCTGCTGTCCCACAATGGCACGCGTGGCTAATTCGAACCCGTCCCAGCAACCAGGAACACGTAGCCCAGGGTTGCGTTCAACAAGCTGGCGTAAAACACCGTCCCGCGAGAGTGTGTTCGCGATGACTGCCCAGTCTGCTTTCAAATCGAACATCGCGGCTACCCGCTCGACAATTGTGTACAAGCGGCGAGGATCGACGAACTGCACTTGCAACAGTATCTGGTCGCTTTCAGGACAGAAGGTGACCTGAATAGATCCGTAATTCTGGTCAAACGAAATTGAGCGGCAGTAGGTGTTCCCTTCCACCAACTCCACGCCCGGCGTTGCGCGGGCAGCCAGATACTTTAATAGAAGTTTCCAGTCATATGGCGGCCGATAACTCAAACGAAAGCTGTATTGGTCTTCCCGCTGAGGCTCAGGAAGCCTGGAGTGCTTGCGAATCTCGGTCGGAGTTCGCCCGTACGTACCGTGTATAGCTGCATTAAAGCGACGCACGGAACCAAAGCCCGAGGCCATTGCCACCTGGGTCATGGAAAGCGCGGTTTCATCGATCAGCTTCTTAGCGAAATGCAAACGTCGCGTCTGAGCAACTGCGCTCGGAGTGGCGCCGAGGTGTCGCAGAAATAAGCGGCGCAAATGACGAGATCCGACACCGAGGCTTTGTGCGAGCGACTCCATGCCACCATCTTCAACCACGCTCTCTTCGATCAGCCGCAAGGCACGAGATACCGTGCTCTTTGTGCCGCTCCAGGCTGCAGTTCCCGGAGAGCACTCCGGACGGCAGCGCAGGCAAGGACGAAACCCCGCCTCGGCAGCGGCCGCTGCTGTTGCGAAATAGCGAACGTTGCTCTCCTTCGACGTGCGGGAGCGGCAAATCGGTCGACAGTAAATTCCCGTTGTGATGACGGCGATGAAGAACTTGCCGTCAAAGCGCGCATCACGCGCCAGCCGCGCGCGCGAGCAGATCTGCCAGTCGAGGTCCACTGAGCCAGTGATTTTAGTCGATCATTCACGCTGCGATGGACATTTTCGGACGTCAAATCAGTGGTAACCAGGTCCGAAGAATTCCGAACTTTCTGCGACAAACGCTCTATGTTTTCTCGCGCAAGACACAGCAGCTCAGATCGACTCGGCTCGCGCAGGGAGCTGAGCATCTGGGCCGGCTGTGAACACGTCGTAGGTGATCGCCACTGTACAAGGAGAAAACATGAGGTCGAGAATCGCGCTGATCTATGCAATAGGAATGTTCCTGCTCGTTGGAGTGGTTTTGCAGAGCAATGCTCAAGATTCCACACAAAGCGAAACCCACGTTCGCTATCGAGTGATCAATCTGGGAACGTTAGGCGGCAGCACGAGCGCCGGCAATGGCATTAATGAACTCGGCTGGGTCACCGGCGCCTCGAACTTGGCCGGCGATCAGGCTGAAGAAGCTGCCCTATGGGCGTACGGGTTGAAGATTCCGCTCGGCACTCTCGGGGGCCCGAACAGCGCAGTGCTGTTCCCGAGCAAGAGCAATACCGGTTTAATCACCGGAGTTTCAGAAACCGCAGAGCTCGATCCTCTGGGAGAAGAATGGAGTTGCTCGTTCTTTTTCCCCTCAAATACCGGACATACCTGCCTTGGATTCGCCTGGAAATTCGGCGTGATGAGCCCGCTTCCCACCTTGGGAGGGAACAATGGATTCGCCGCAGGCGTTAACGACGCAGGCCAGATCGTTGGCTGGGCCGAGAACAACTTTCACGATCCCACGTGCAACGGCCGGCATCAGGTTCTTCAGTTCGAAGCAGTGATCTGGGGACCTGACGGAAAAATTCAGCAGCAACTTTCGCCGCTCGGTGACGATCCCGACGGAGCGGCAGTCGCGATTAATGAGAACGGAGACGCAGTCGGAATTTCCGGCACCTGCGATCAGGCAGTAGGACGGTTCAGCGCGAAGCATGCGGTGGTTTGGCGCAGTGGCACGGTTACAGACTTAGGAAACCTTGGAGGAGCTGCCTGGAACACCCCCGACGCAATCAACAGCCGTGGCGATATCGTAGGTTTCTCCGATCTTCCGGGCGATGCTGACGGAAGACCGAACTTCCATGCGGTGCTCTGGTCCACAAAAGGCGGTCCCGATTGCGCCGGACGTTGTCTCGATTTGGGAACGCTTTCAGGAGATGTCCTCAGCGAAGCCACTGGCATCAACAATCATGGCCAAATCGTCGGCGTCTCGATCGGTGGCGGATCTCCGTTCGGCAGCCGCGCATTTCTGTGGGAGAACGGAAAATTGTTCGACCTGAATAGTTTGGTCGTCCCCGGAACGACGTTGCAACTTGTCTCGACCGGCGACATCAACGACCGCGGCGTGATCACCGGCAGCGCCATCGATCCGAATTCTTCTGAATGCGGCCCAAGCACCGCCGGATGCGCGTTTTTGGCGATTCCGGTACACGAGTCCGGTGAGAACTAAAGCGGGCGAATCGAAGACAAGAGAGTTTGATGGGGTGCGTTCATGCAAGTACAGCCTGTAACGTTGGCTGGACTAGAGAGCGGAACACCCCATCGATCTGCTCCGGCCTCCGGCGATTGCCATGATCCATCCACCACGTCAGTACCATGAACAACTTCAGGTAACGCACAAATAAGTAAACCGGAACATCGGATTTCGGGAATCTGTATTCAATCTCATTCGAGTTGGTTGCTATCGGGCCTTTTCCGGATGAACGCGATAAACGGCAACTCAAGCCGTGACGGCTCCTGCCGACTGAATTTCTGCAGCGTTGCCGTGACCGATGGTGACCAGCAGTTTTCCCCGCGTCTTCCCTTCTTCGAGATCACGGATAGCTGCAGGCACTTCGTTCAACGTGTACCGCTTTTCGATGACGGGTTTTAGTTTGCCGCTTGCCATCAATTCGTCGAGAAGCGCCAGGTCGTCATTTTTCGATCTCGCAATAGACTTTGAACCTTTGACTGCCATACGCGGACGATACGGCGGCTTTAGTCGGCACAACTAGAACTCCTAGTGTCCACCGACTGGGCGGTGCTCCAACAGCCACATAAATTCCCTTGGGATTCAGAGCATGCCTGATCGCAGAGAACGAATGATTCGCATAGCAGTCGAAGATCAGGTCGTAACGTTGTCCCGTCCTGGTGAAATCCTCTTTGGTGTAGTCAATCACCTGATCTGCGCCGATGGATCGCATCAGGCCCTGATTTGCGGTGCTGGATACGCCGGTGACGTTCGCGCCGAAGGCTTTGGCGATCTGCACGGCGAACGTACCTACTCCCCCTCCGGCGCCGTTCACCAGCACTCGTTGTCCAGATTGGAGCCTTCCGTGATCGCGAAGCCCCTGCAATGCCGTGAGTCCTGCAATTGGAGCACTGGCGGCTTGCTCAAATGTCACGTTTTGCGATTTCGGAACTATCTTCGATTCGGGAGCGCAAGCATATTCGGCAAAGGCTCCTTTACAGACACCGAAGACGGCATCGCCTGGTCTGAATCGCTTCACATTTTTCCCAACGGCTGCTACTTCGCCGGCCACGTCGACGCCCGGCCGCCTCATTCCTGGTTGCAGCAGTCGCAGCAGGAGGCGAGCGGTGAGTGTTCCGCCTCGCATTAGATGCCGATCCAGTGCATTGATCGAAGCCGTGCGGACTTTGATCAGGACTTCGTTTTCGCTCGGAGATGGTTTAGCTATCTCTTCACACCTGAGCACATCTGGCGGACCGCAGTGGTAGTAGACGATGGCTTTCATAGACTCACCCATGATTGCCGCCTGCATTCTGACCGGAATTTCAACCTGCAGCGCGGGAATCTTGCATTCAGAAGATGAGGCCGAATGTAAATGCTCGAGATTGGGCGCCGCCGAAGTAAGACAAGCAAATGCAGGAGGAACGTACTGAAATGAAGACGAACTCCCTGAAAAGAAATTACAAGTTCTCGAGTGCTATTTTCTGGCCATGGTTCCCAAATTTGGAATGTCGGGGCTGGTCAACGCCTAAATTCGAGCCTTGACAACCAGCATCGGCAAATTCCTTTTGAAGTTGCTCTTCCCGATCGAGGTCCTTATTGGGACAAGCATGCAGACGGTCCAGCACGATCCCACGATCTATAAGATTGAAGCGAACCGTCTCTGCTTCCAGATTGGGAAGAAAGACGAGCAGCAACAGCACACAGGCTGAACGCATAGTTCAATTTAATCATGAACAACGCGCGTCATAGACGCCCATGGTACTCGCCTTTGACAAGCGTACGTCGAACAGTTGTGTGAATCTCCTTTGCCCCTCAGTGGTGACGCGAACTGCGCGGCTGTTGCGTACGGGAGCGATCCATTTGAGCTCAAGAAATCTGTCGAGCATGGCGGAACCGAGCCGGCCGGCGATGTGGTAGCGGCGTTCGCTCCAATCAAGGCATCGGCGGGCAAAACGAGATTTTCTCAGTTGGGAATCGCTGATTTCAATACCCAACTCTTTACACCATCTCCGTCCGCGTTCCGTAAGCAGGTAAACATTCGCGTCGCCGCGAAGCAGTAGTTCGCGATGTTCGAGTGCATCAGCGATCTGGACAGCAAGCCGTCCCGCCAGATGCGAGTAGCAGGTCCGCGCGTATGCGAGCGACTCCGGCGCAAGCGAAATGGCTGATGCTCCAGATAAGTTCTTGCGACGCGGACCAAGCGCCATAAGAGCCTCGATCGCGTGGGCAACTTCCGCATTTGCAAGACGGTAATAGCGATGACGTCCTTGCTGTTCAACTGCGAGGAGACGCCCCTCGACGAGCTGTGAAAGATGACTGCTCGCGGTTTGCGGAGAGACATTGGCGATGATCGCAAGCTGTCCTGCGGGAAGCGCAACGTCTCCGAGCAGCGACATCAGAATGGACGCTCGTCCAGGATCGCCGAACAGAGAGGCGGTTTGAGCGAAAGCGTGATGCATGACAACTGGCTCCGAAGCCGCGGAAGTGCAAAGCCAACCTTTAGCCGAGTGGCCGCGACTCAATGTCTCAAAACAATCTAACGCAACGACGGTCACAACGCTTCGATTGATGTCGAAACATCTTGTCAGCTTCTGCCGGTAGTCTCAACAACGGAGGTTAAGGAATGCTTACACTCTGCATCCGCTACACCATCGATATGCACAAGTTGCCGGACTTCGAGAAGTATGCGCGCACCTGGCCGGAGCCGATTCGGCGGTGCGGCGGTGAACTCGTCGGCTACTACCTTCCGACAAAAATTGCCGGACCCACGAATTTTGCGCTCGCTCTAATCAACTTTCCCAATCTGGCTGCCTACGAGAAATATCGCGACGCTCTGATGCGAGATTCGGACGCAAAAGCAAACGTAGAGTTCGCCGAGCGATCAGGATGCATCTGGGTAGAAGATCGCTCGATCATGCAAAAGGTGTAGCGAAACCGGAGACGGACTCCAACATGCAAGACAACCAAATCGCGGGGTACGATTACGGCAAAAACACCGTCGCGCATTCTCCACTATCGATCGAAGAACTGCGCGAACTCGAACAGACCGTTGGCTGGAGCGACGCTGACGCTGAAGTCCTGCGGCGCCACCTCGACATCTTTCAGGAACATGCAGAAGAGATGGTCGATTCCTGGCGCGCGGTGATTGGCGCGCAGCCGCATCTGGCGAAATGGTTCTATGCTCCCGACGGCAAACGTGACGGCGAGTACGCCGCAAAAGTGAAGCCACGCTTCGTGCAGTGGGTGATAGACGTCTGCCTGCGTGTGCACGATCGGGCATGGCTGGATTATCAGGAAGAGATCGGTCTGCGCCATACTCCTGCAAAGAAAAACAAGACTGATGGCCGGCAGACTCCGCCTTTAGTTCCACTTCGGTACTTGCTTGCGTTTATCCCGGTGGTCACGATTGGAGCGCGGCGATTCTTCATTCGCCGCGGCATCGCCGACCAGGAGTTGCAGAGGCTAGAAGAGGCCTGGAACAAAGCCGTGCAACTGCACGTCGTGTTGTGGGCACGTCCTTTTGTAAAAGAGGGGATGTGGTGAAAGAAGAGCTTCTAAGCTTCTAAGCTCCTGAGCTTCTGAGTTCCTAAGCTTGTGGCAGAAATCTTGGGAAGAGTCGAAGCTGCTCCAAGCTGGCGATCCACGCGTACTTCAGCTGAATCAAAAATCGACTGGCGCACTTCGCCTTGGGCTTAGCAGCTCAGAAGCTTAGGAGCTTAGCAGCTCAAAATAAAAAGGGGCCATCCCGAACTTGCGTTCAGCATGGCCCTTCCGGGGCTTCCTCGGGGTGTCGAGGAAGACTTACCGGCTG
>CAYNPS010000006.1:61169-73538 GCA_964399125.1 uncultured Terriglobales bacterium | reverse complement strand
CGGTCATGCAACGGAGTTAGCTTTGCCATGTCCTAATCGACTCCTTGTGAGTTGTCAAAAATTTGAAGTTGTGTTTCCAAGCTGTTGAAAATACGAGCAAAACTTTTGATCGCTATTCGTGAGCGACGACCGGGGAAGCAGCCGTCAGAATAGCGGGCGCGAGCCGCTGTTAGCACTTACGCCTCACGAGTGCTAATTCTAGAGAGGTCATTCTCGGTTGTCAAGAGGGCGGGTGTGAAAGTTGAGTGAAAGACACTCAATGCGAAAATCTCGCCAAAGCGTGCCTTACCCGGTAGAACGTTCGGTCCGTTGACGTTACCAACGTACATTGACCGGTGTGTGCACGACCGCTACGCTGCACTCATGGCCGTTGATGCGCAGGAAAAGACAAGCTCGCCGAATCCGCTGAATCTGGTAACGCCGAACGACTGGGTGCTGATAAAGGCTGGCGCACGCCAGATGAAGTTCGCTACTGGCGACACGCTCATTCACCAGGATTCACCCGGAGGCACGCTCTACCTTCTGCGCAGTGGCAGCGCCCGCGTTGAGGTCAACGGCGTTCTGCTGACCAAGATCGGCCCGGGCCAGATTTGCGGGGAAATCGCCTTCCTGGAGAACTGTCTGTGCAGCGCCACCGTTACCGCAGAAACGGAAGTGGAAGTCGATGCGATCGACTGCGCCGAGCTGCACCGCATCTTCCGCATGTTTCCCCATGTGGGATCGCGCTTCTACCAATCACTCGCCGTGCTACTCTCGCGCCGTTTGCGCGAGACCTCACACAGCTTCCTCGAAGCGCAGAAGCGCCGGTTCTAACAGAACGGCGGCCACTAGCCTGTTGGGGTAGCGCGCTGTGGCGGCTGCGCTCGTTCGGAATGCCGAGGGGCTCCGGAGCTGGCACTTGGCCCACGCTTACCGCTGTCGGTTCTGTTGTTGCTCTGCTTCCACCATTTCCCGAATTGCACCCAGCACCAGCTCGGGTTCGTCGAGTTGAATCCAATGTCCGCTCTTTTGGGCCATTAGCAGCTTCGTCTGGGTTGAGATTCGACGCGCATACTCGCTCTGATCAGTCGGGTGCTCATTCTCCGCGCCAACCAGCATCGTCACCGGTAAATCCAAAACCGGAAAATCAGAAGCTTCGGCAACGCTTTGCGCTAAACACTCGAAATGGCGTGCCATGCCTTCGAAGCACTTGGGCTGTTTCCAATGGCATGCCACCAAAGGCCAGGTTTCCTCCGGCATCTTCCGTACCTGTCCGCCGATGCGGTCGGTGACCTCTGCAGCGCGTCCACTCCACGCTTTCGCAGCGGCTCTCGGCAGCAGACGATTGTCGGTGAGGAGCAGGTTCAGGCAAACGCGAACCACTCCAAGTCGCGCTGCCAGCGCTCCGCGCCGCGCCAGTCGAATGCCATGAGCAATCATTCGTTGCTGCTCTTCCGTGATCGGAGTCCATTCTGCTGGATCAAGCGGATCGACCAGCACTAGTCCAGCCGTCTCATGGCGGAACTCTGTCGCAAATGCGCGCACGATCAGCCCACCGAAAGAGTGCCCGACGAGAATGTGCGGAGCAGGAATCTGAGTCGCGCAGAGCAGGGCATGAAGTTGGCGGGCCAGAGCCGTTGGTGTGCAAGACTGCTCGCCGAGATCGCTCCAGCCAAGACCCGAACGGTCGTAGCTGCACGCGCGGGCAAATCGCGCGACTTCATTTTGCACTCTGCGCCAGTTAAGCGAAGAAGCCGAAATTCCCGATTCGAGAATTACCGAAGGCCCGGAGCCGATCTCGTAGAGATGGACGTGATGTCCGTCGAGATCGATGAGCCGTCCGGGAGCAGGGAAGCGCCGCTGGTCAGATCGTAACCCGAAACTCTGATAAACGATCCCGCAAAGGACCAGTAGTGCAGCAATTCCGATGGCAATCGCGAAGTAGAGCACACGCGGCGCTCAGTCCGAAACGGCGAGTTCGCCGGGAAGAATCGGACGCGTGCGTGGGAGATAGCCTCTCACCGCCAGCGCACCCATTGACGCGAGCACGCCGACGAATCCGCAGAGACGAAGAATGTCGAACGTGCGGCCGCGCGGCAGCCACCACCAGAGCAGTCCCAAAATGGGTTGAGCCACGACACACGCCCACACGGTGCCATAGAAGTAGCGCCGTTCATGTCCTTCGCCGACCGTTGAGCGTTTTACTCGCGGCAACAGTCCAAGGGCACCCAGAATCCAGAAGGTCGCAGCAAGAGGGAAATAGAAATGCGAATAGATCTGCTGCAGGCGCCAGTGGCCGGTGATGATTGCGCCAACTAGTCCGCTGATGTTGAGAACGGCGTAGGTGACTAGCTCACTCCATGCGAGCGTGTAACAGACTCGCCGATAGATCGGATTGGGACGATCTTCAGTGAATCGGATGATGTATGGTTTCGGTTCTACTCCGGGAAGCTGCCCGCATAAACCGGCAATACCGGTGCCGAGCATCACGATTCCGAGCCACGCCGCCATATACGGATGCACTCCGTGCGCGAACAGGTCAAACGTAAATGGCCCGGGAGCGAGATAGAAGACGGAGATCCAGATTGGCCAATGCGCGAACCGGTAATGCAGCTTGTTGCGCTCGCGAATCTTACGTTCGCTGGCATATTCGAAGCGGACCGCGACCGACGAGTTCGACATCAGTAAAAAGGGCTCCGCTGCTCAATATCCCACAGACGAAGCGGCTACATCAACGGCGGCGCCGATTCCGTATTTCATGGCGAGGAAACGTTGCAAAGACCCAGGCAGCGCCAGCGCGAGCTCTTGCCAGGTCAAAAGCTTGCAGCGAGTGCGCAGTTGCGAAGTAGAAATCGCACCGAGAACCTCAAACCACTCCTGAATGAGATCGGTACGACGCGCGTCGGTGATCAGGCAGAAGCTTGCGTTGTGCGCGTTCGCTGCAAGCACATTGCGGAGCAATTGATAACAGCGGTATTGCTTCCGGGAACGTGGGAGCAGATTCAGGTGGAAGATCTCGCGAAAATCTGAGTACTCGTGCATGCGTTTGATATCGCAATTCTCAAACGAGGATTCCGTCAGCTTGGATTCGACGAGCAGCGAACCGAGTCTCATGTCTACTTCGGTTCGGTCAAACTTGTCCTGCGTGATCGGAACACGAGCACGCCATCCGAAAATCGGCATTGCAGGTCCATCGAGTCCCAACAGTCCAAGCACTCGTGGCGAGCTTCGTACGCGCGGATGGCAAAAGACATTCATCAAGAGCGCATCCGAACTGCAGCAGGAATCGAGTTCGCAGAGTCGGCGGTCGTCTTCTACATTTCGCAGCTTGTCGGGAACAGTTAAAACCTTACCTAGACGCTTGCGCCAGATCGCACGGCGCAGAATCGCGCGATAACTGGCCGGATGAAAGTTACCGTGCGTTTCACGTTCGAGATCAGGAAGAAAGACCACGCTCCCGAAATCAAAATGGCTGCGGCGAAAGTAAATCCGATTCGCCCGCGCATACTCCACCGCACGTTGGGTGATCTCTTGCCGCAGTTGTGAGGCTTGAAGCGACATCTTGTGTGGACCGACGCGCGCCCACGCGCGGGTTCCTCTTGGAATTGAAAAATGTTTCTTATTTGATTGTATGTTCAACAACGAAAACCCGGCTGAGGGCGGCCGTCGGTCCATTTTCTCGGAGCTCCCTGCAAATGTACCATCGCTGACACTCGCACACTGCGCACGCGAAATTTATCTTCAGCAAATCAGTTTTCACTTCGTCGGTGGATAAAGGGCGCGCACTTCGGGATGCCACAATTCAGGGCCGCAGATGTCACCTTCCTGCAATTACAGAACACCGTATTTTGCGTGAGCTGTGAACTCATCAGCTACAACAACACAACCAAATGCCTCGCCTGCAGCAGTACAGCGCTGCTGAGTTTATCGCGATTGTTGGGCGGAGCAATTCGCGAGCAGGATCGCGCTCGGCTGATTGATGATGCCGTCATTAACCGCGTTGTCGAGAACATTCTGGAGAAGAATGCTCCGTCAGACTTCCTCTCGCAAAGTTCGACTCTGCTTTGCCCAGATCAGACTGTGGCTTCGGGCCTGATGTGCCGCACTCTGGCCAATGCTCTGCCACAGCTCCAGCCTGCAATGCGCTGGGTCCTTGAGCGCGCCTGGACGGCCACTCGTGCCGACGGCGCCGCGCTGGCTCTGGCGCGCCGTGGAAAGCTCGTTTGTCATGCACACGCAGGATCGTCCTCACCCGACCTTGGCGTCGAGATCGACGTCAATCGCGGCATCTCAGGTCTTTGTGCCCGCACGGCAATGAGCTGGCGCTGCGATTCTTCAGACCGCGATCCCTATGTCGATCGCACTCGCTGTCGCGAATTGGGAACGCAGTCTGTGCTGGCTGTGCCAGTCGTGCATCTGAACAGCGTGCTCGGCGTGCTCGAAGTTTTCTCGAGCCAGCGTAATGCGTTCTCAGATCAGGATGTAGCCAGCGTGCAGTTGCTCAGCGGACTGTTAGTAGTGGCGATCACCCGCGGAAGAGATGGGAACAGAACCGCCGGCGGTAGCCGGTGGGTCGGAGATGGCCGAATGGCCAGCTCCGAACTGGTTCACACCGTCAGTGCTGTTACATAGCGCAGCCGGAACATACAAACAGAACCGCCGCTTGGGGAGCGGCAGCGGTGTGACTGCTAAGGCTGTGTCCCCGACGCCGCTCCTGTAAACTTCTGAACAATGCGACCATCTCCCCGGACCGGATGGCTGCTGGCGCTACTCTCTGCGATTCTGCAGATACTCTGTTTTCCTTCTCCTAGCCTCTACTTTCTTTCCTGGATCGCACTTGCTCCTCTTCTCGTCGCGCTCATTGATCGACGCTATTCACCGACGCTGCTGCGCAGCGTGCTGCTCGCGTATTTCAGCGGAGTGACCTGGTATGCAGGCACGTGCTACTGGATCTTTCACGTGATGCACGTATACGGCGGGTTATCGGAGTCGATCGCAGTTGGAGTACTTGTACTGTTTTGTTTGTATCTGGCGCTCTATCACGCGCTGTTTGGGTTGCTTTTTGCTCTGCTCACGCGGAGCCGTTTTTTTGCCAATGCCCGCGCCCTGATTCTCGTTCCCATGCTTTGGGTCGGCGTTGAGCTGGCGCGGGCGAACATCACCAGTTTTCCCTGGGACCTGCTTGGATACGCGCAAATCAACAATCTTCCGCTGACTCGGATCGCAACATTTACCGGCGTTTATGGATTGTCATTTGTTGTTGCCTTGGTAAACACCATTTTTGCCTTGGGATTTCTGCTGCCGCGCGAGCGGCGACTGGGTGTCGCGCTCGTGGCGGTACTTGGAGCCATTGCGCTTGGGTCCGGGACTGCCGTGCCCTATCCGGCAGTTCATCCGGATCACGTTGCCCAACTCGTGCAGGTGAACCTCCCCATTCTCCAGACGAACTGGGGTCCGGCATTTTATGACCAGACAATCGCACAACTTGTTCAACTCAGCACTGAAGGAGTAAGAGCGACACAGCCGGGTTCTAATCCGGCAATGATCGTTTGGCCGGAGTCACCGGCTCCGTTCTTTACGAATGATCCGAAATTCCAGCGCTGGATGTCGGCGCTCGCGCAGGACTCGCGTGCGTACTTGATCGTCGGCAGCTTGGGCGTAAATCCGGGGAGGAAGCCGGAGAACTCTGAAGTCTTTAACTCAGCGCAATTAGTCGAGCCGGACGGCAGTCTGGGCCCGCGCTACGACAAGATTCATCTAGTTCCTTTCGGCGAGTTCGTCCCGTTTAGACACTTGCTCAGCTTTGCCGAATCTCTGACCCACGATATTGGCGACCTTTCGCGCGGCAATGAGCGCAACGTACTCCCGGCGGCTGATCACAAAGTAGGGACGTTTATCTGCTACGAGTCCATCTTTCCAGATGAAGTGCTCAGATTCGCGCAGAATGGCGCTGAGCTGTTCGTGAACATCTCCGATGATGGCTGGTACGGCGACTACGGCGCGCCAGGTCAGCATCTGAACATGGCGCGCATGAGAGCAATAGAGAATGGACGCTGGCTTCTTCGCGCCACTAACAACGGAATCACGGCGTCAATCAGCCCTTTTGGCGAGCTTATCGCGACCGCTCCTCGCAATGTCCGGACGGTGTTGCAGGCGCCGTACAGCTTCGAATCGGGAACCACTTTCTATACTCGCCACGGGGATTGGTTCGCGCATGCCTGTGCGATAATTTCAGTACTGGCTCTAATCATGGCCGCGCTCAGCGGACGATTGCCGCGACGGCTTCGCCAATGAATTTCTATGCAGACCGGGGAACCCAAAATGATGGTTGAAGAACTCGAACGCGAATACGCGGGCGTCCGCGCGAAGGCCCACGATCTGCGGGAGTATCTTTGACGCGCCGCGCCTGCGCGAGCAGCTCGCCGAAGTAGAAAAGAAAGCCTCCGATCCAAACTTCTGGTCGAATCAGGAACTCTCGCAACAGGCCATGCGCGAACGCAAGCGCATCGAATCGGCTCTCGCCGACGAGAGCGACTTATCGCGGCGCACGCAAGATATCGAAGCGTATTTCGAACTGGCTCGGGAAGGCGAGAATGTCGATGGAGACTTGCGTCGCGAGATCGGTACCCTCCGAGAAGTTGTCGAAAAGCTCGAGACTAAGACCCTGCTGGCCGGCGAAAATGACGCGCGGAATGCAATCGTCACGATCCACCCTGGAGCAGGAGGAACGGAATCGCAGGATTGGGCGGAGATGCTCATGCGCATGTATCTGCGGTGGGCAGAGCGTCAGGGATTTGAGGCGGTTCTGAACGACTATCAAGCTGGCGAAGAAGCCGGCATCAAATCGGCGACGTTCACCGTAAACGGCGAGTACGCTTTCGGACTACTGACGAGCGAGATTGGAGTACATCGGTTGGTGCGCATCTCGCCATTCGATCAGGCAAAGCGGCGACACACGTCGTTCGCGAGCGTGTTTGTCTCTCCTGAAATCGACGAATCGATTCAGATCGACATCAAAGAAACCGATCTCAAGATCGACACTTACCGCTCCGGCGGTGCAGGCGGCCAGCACGTGAACACGACGGATTCGGCTGTGCGCCTCACGCATATTCCGACTGGTATTGTCGTGAGCTGCCAGAATGAGCGCTCGCAGCACAAGAATCGTGATCGCGCGATGAAGATTCTGCGCTCCAAGCTCTACGAGTATGAGATGGAGAAAAAGCGAGCGGAAACGAAGAAGCTGGAAGACTCCAAGCTCGACATCGACTTCGGATCCCAGATTCGCTCTTACGTGCTCGCACCGTATCAGCTAGTCAAAGACCATCGTTCCAAAGTGGAAGTCGGCGATCCCAGCCGCGTACTCGACGGCGACATCACTCCCTTCATTCGCGGATACCTCCTCATGCGCCGTGAGGCAGGCGGCTCCTAAACCGAATGCCGCGACTCATCGAAATGATGAAGCAGTCGGCGGTGCCGGCGGGAGTGATGCGCTCAGCTTCGCGCGGCGCTCTGGCTGTTCCTCCAGGCGAAATGCTGGAGATTTTGATCTACCTCAGCGATCACGCCATTTTCGGTGAACAAGCGCGAATGACGCTCGCGGGCTTTGACGAGGCGGGCTCAGTGGCGGCGCTTTCGGACCCAAACACCTCGCGCGAAGTCCTGCATTATTTTCTTGCTCCGCGAAATCGCCGCCCGAAGCTGCTGCCCGTGTTGTTCGAGAACCCCTCGGTTTCGGAAGACATTCTGGCTGCGGTTGCCGAGACTGCAAGTCGCGAAGTTTTCTTGATGCTGCTGGCGAGTCCGCGAGTTACGAGCTCTCCAAAGATTTTGAAGAGGCTCCTCGCGAATCCTAATATTGCTCCTGAGGAGCATGAGTCATTAACCCAGAAACTGTCATCGCTAGGCTTCGATGTGGCCGCGGAAGTGGGCACTGTTACCGACACTCACGTTTTGGAATGGCTCAAAGAGCACGCGGCGGAGTTGGAGGCAGAGGAGAAAGAGGCAAAGCCATTTGCCCTGATGGGTGGTGTGGACGACGCCGGTGAAGAAGAATCCGCAGAAATCACACCGCAGACCTTAGAGGCGGCAAAAGGAGAGAGCGCTGCTCAGGATGAACGGATTTCTGTCTTGCAGAAGCTGGCCAGAATGAAAGTCAGCGAGCGCATCAAAGTGGCGATGACTGGCTCACGCGAAGAGCGCAACATTTTGATTCGAGACTCGTCGAAGCTGGTTTCTTCCGCTGTGCTGGCATCGCCAAAGGTGAGCGATCAAGAGATCGAGACCTTCGCCAACATGAAGAATGTGCGCGAGAACGTGCTGCGCGATATTGCGCGTAATCACAAGTTCTTGAAGAACTATGTAGTCGTACGCAATCTCTGCAACAACCCACGCACTCCGCTCGACCTCTCGCTGGGTTTGGTCAAGAATCTCCTTGGTCCCGATCTGAAGACGTTGTCCATGAACAAGAATGTTCCTGAGACCCTGCGCAAAATGGGCTCGAAATTATTCAAGATTCGGACCAGTCCCGGGGGCAAAGGGGGAGAGTAGAGGAATGGGTATATACCGGGGACAGGAAACGATGAAGCCAATGGTCAGCGATGAAATAGGCGAGCTGCTTAATCGAGTGAGGACGATCGCCGTAGTCGGCCTGTCCTCCGATCCGATGAGGCCTAGCTTTGGCGTTTCACAATACATGCAGCGCAAGGGCTATCGCATTATTCCTGTGAATCCGAACGAGAGTTCTGTTTTGGGAGAGAAGGCTTACTCCAGCCTGTCAGAAGTTCCGGAGAAGATTGATCTGGTGGATGTATTCCGCCGACCCGATTTTGTTCCTGCAATCGTCGAGGAAGCGATTCGCCTGAAGCTGCCCGCCTTATGGCTGCAGGAGGGTGTGATTCACGAAGCCGCAGCCAAACGCGCCCGAGACGCTGGGATTACCGTCGTGATGGATCGCTGCATTTTGAAAGAGCACCGCGGGAGAAATCTCTAGCTAGACCCATACCGCTCCGAGCAACAAGAGATCTTGCCATTCTTTATGTTATGTATATGCTTGACGTATATACATGCTGGCTAGGAGGAGAGATGGCCACAGCTCGCGTATTTCGATCAGGTAATAGTCAGGCCGTTCGGCTGCCTAAGGAATTCCGACTCAAGAGCAAAGAGGTTGAGATCTTCAGGCGTGGGGAGGAAATCGTGTTGCGAGAACGGCGAGGTGTCATGGCGCGCGCTTTCGAGATATTGGCCGGTTTGCCCGATGATATGGAAATCCGCAGCGAGGTGCCTGATCTGCCACAGAAACGCAAGGGCGTCTAAATGGAGGCACGATATCTCCTCGACACCAACATTTGCATTTACATTCGCCAGCGACGACCAGAGCAAGTTCTGAAGAGGTTTCAGCGCCTCAAGCCAGGTGAGGCAGTTCTATCCGTCATCACTTTCGGCGAGCTTCAATATGGCGCCGCAAAGAGC
This sequence comes from uncultured Terriglobales bacterium, assembly GCA_964399125.1. Taxonomy (GTDB): domain Bacteria; phylum Acidobacteriota; class Terriglobia; order Terriglobales; family Acidobacteriaceae; genus Gp1-AA112. Next base: position 64,091 of record CAYNPS010000006.1, on the reverse strand, counting down.
CGGCAATCAGGTACAGCGTTGCAGCAATTGCAAGAGCTGGTGAGCCTACTCCCCCCAGTTTCACTGCCAGAAAATGCTGGCGAGCTCTACGGGCAAATGCGATTTGAGCTGGAATCTAAGGGAACACTAATCGGAAACAACGATCTGTGGATTGCGGCTCACGCTGCTGCGCTGAATCTGGTGCTGGTCACGAATAATGTCAAAGAGTTCAGTCGCATTCGCGAGTTGAAAATCGAAAACTGGACGGAATGAGCCCGGGCCAAGTAAGCAAGCTTCGGGTCGCGAAATCTTTCGTGATTGAAGAACTTAGCGGACCACCGCCGGGGCCACCGCGTGTACTTCTTCGACTATCGCCTGTGAATTGATCTTGTACTGGGCGAGCAACTCATCGGCTTTACCGCTGTGAGGGACCTGACGAACAGCTAAACGATAGATTTTTATGCCTTCCGGCCCAACCGCCTCAGCTACCGCATCCCCAATGCCGCCTGCGGCGTAGTGGTCCTCAACCGTGATAATGGTGTTGTTTGTTGCGGCTGCCGCTTTGAGGAGTGTCTCACTATCTACTGGACGAACGCTGAACAGATCTATCACGCGAATGGAAATGCCTTGCTTCTTGAGTTCGTCGTAGGCCTTCAGGGCTTCAGTGAGTGTGATTCCGCCAGCCACGACTGTGACTGCGTCGTCATTGCTTTGGCGCAGTACTTTGGCTTTCCCGATTTCGAACTGCTCATCGCTGTTGTAGATCACCGGCTGCTTCGGACGTCCGCTGCGAATGTAGAAGATGCCGTGGTGCGACGCCGCCAGATCAACCGCGTACCAGGCGCTCACTGCGTCGCTGGGGTAAAGAACAACTGAGTCCGGCATGGCGCGGAAGAGGCTCATGTCTTCGAGACCCATCTGCGACGAACCGTCTTCGCCGATCGAGACGCCTACGTGCGTGCCGATAAATTTCACGTTCAGATGAGCGAGTCCGGCTAAGCGTATGAAATCGGCCGCGCGCGTAAGGAAACACGCGAATGTCGAGGTAAAGGCGATCTTTCCCAAAGCGGCAAAACCCATCGACATGCCGACCATGTTCTGCTCGGCGATGTAACCTTCGAAAAAACGATTGGGCGCGACCTTCTGGAAGAACTCGGTAAATGTTGAGTTCTCAACGTCGCCGTCTGTACAGACGACGTTCTCATTGATCTTACCGACCTGCTCCAAAGCGTGTCCGGCAGCTTCGCGAGTGGCTATTTCCTTTCCCAGCTCATACTGCGGAGCAGGGATGCTTCGGTACGGGCCATACTGCTTCGGCTTGCCAGTCGGCTTCGGCGGCTCAGGCGTCGGCGCACTGGATTTGACGAATTGCTTTTCCAATTCGGCAATCGCTTTGTCGGCTTCTTCTTTCTTCAGCGGCTTGCCGTGCCAACCGTCTTTATCTTCTAAGAATGAGACGCCTTTGCCTTTGAAGGTGCGCGCCAGAATGACCGTCGGACGCCCTTTCGTTTGTTTGGCGTTGTCGAATGCTTCCAACAGCTGCTTCGGATCGTGGCCATCGACGACCAGCGCATTCCATCCAAATGCTGACCAGCGTTGCTGATAAATCTCAAGGTGATGTTGAAGCATCGTGGGCTGGCTCTGGCCGAGGCGATTGACGTCAACGATTGCGCAAAGATTATCGGCTTTGTGGTGGTTCGCAAGCTCTGCCGCTTCCCAAACTGAACCTTCGGCGTTTTCTCCGTCGCCGAGTAGCGCGTATGCGCGGAAGTTCGAACCATCCACTCGCGCGTCGAGAGCCATTCCGAGCGCGACGCAAATGCCTTGGCCGAGCGAGCCGGTCGGAACCGATACGAACTTGAGAACCGGCGTGGGATGCCCTTCCAAATCCGAGTCGATTCGCCGCAGCGTAAGCAGATGCTCGCGCTTAATGAATCCCAACTCGGCCCATGTGGAGTAGAGAACCGGCGCAGCGTGTCCCTTCGAGAGGACAAACTTGTCATTCGCAGGGTTCGTGGGATCCTGCGGATCGAAGTTCATGACCGAGAAGAAGAGACAGGCCATGATTTCCGCGGCGGACATGCAGCTCGTGGGGTGTCCACTGCCGGCGGCGGTGGTGGCGCGGATCGAGTCAATACGTAGCTGGGTTGCGATGTTGTGAAGAGAGTCGAGCAGATCTTGCGAGTAAGGCACGGGAAGCTCCACAAGTGAAGTGGAATGCGGGTACAGATCAGTCTATTTTTCGGAGCTAGGGAGGTCAATTCGAGAGCAACAGCTTATTCACCACGGAGCTACGGAGAGCACGGAGAAGAACAAAACAAAAAACCTCCGTGCTCTCCGTGGTGAATAACTTGCTCTTTCTGCGAGTTAGCTGCGAGGCAGGAAGATATCGCGCTCCAGTCGCAGATCGAGCATCTGGCCTTTGTTCAGACGGATGTTGCGGCCCGTGAGCAGGCCTGCACCGGTTCCGAGTCCTCCGCCGACGCCTGCACCAATGGCAGCGCCTTTTCCGCCTCCTGCTGCGGCTCCGGCGATGGCTCCGATAGCCGCGCCTGCCGCTGCAGTTTCGACTTCACGACGCGCATCGACTTTCGTGTGTTTGATTTCCCCTTCTGGGCCGGTTTCAGCCTGGACGCTGTGCTCGCCAGGAACTCCAGCGACCATGGCCGCCAGAGGCACCCAGCCGTGCCGAGTCTTGATTTCATCGAAGCTCAGCAAAAGTTGGGAGTGGAATCCACGCTGTACATCGCTTACGTGGCCCTTTATTTCTGAGCCCATAGGAATCGTGCTGCCGTCCTGAGCGACCAGATCCTGCGAGAGCTTGGCTTTGAACCTCTTGCCCACAGAATCCTTGCTGCTATCGAGGGTGTCTTTGAGTTGGACCTCGAACTGCGTGTCCGCCGGAATCACATTCTGGGCGGTTGGGCCTTGGTTGCGATTTGT
>CAYNPS010000006.1:46791-61069 GCA_964399125.1 uncultured Terriglobales bacterium | reverse complement strand
CTGCAAAGCTGCATCATATTTTTCAGCAGGATGCTGCGATCAGGCATCTTGAAAGTGGGGGTCCAGGCGGGCAATGGACAAAAACAAACAACTCACATATGGGCTAGGCGGCCTGGGAGTGCTGCTGGGAGGACTCGGCGTGTTTCTCTTCAGCGACCGCGGCCGCGAAATCGTTCGCAATGTTGCACGACATTTGGAGCGAGCGCCTGAAAGCATCGAGCAGTTCACAGAGGCAACTCAAGTGGAGCTGGATCGCATTCAGCAGACACTCAACCAGATCGCGGCTCGGCTCGAGGCGATCAGCTAGCTTCGAATTTCGACCACGCCAACGCCACACTGCCTCTCCCCACAGGTCACCCCTTCCCTCAAGATCGAAACCAAAGACATTGATGAACATTCCCTGCAGCAGGCGAGTTTTTCCTCTCGAACTGTCGCATCTGCAAATTTCGGCCAATTCTCCATATTCGGTTCACACCGCAGGGAACCTAGGACGGATCTTCGGGAAAGTCCTCATTCAACCGCTTTTTGTAAGAGTCACTTACGAACCTTGGTATAACCGCTCCCAATCACGTGCAGGGAATTGGCAGCGAGTCGCAGCCCTGATACATAGGCTGGGCTTTTCAGCACAGCCGAAAAAGCAGCTTTTGATAGTCTGTCCTCATGCTCACCTGCAGTGCGATTTTGTTCGATCTCGATGGGGTTCTGGTTGATTCCACTCCGGCGGTCGAGCGCGTGTGGCGCAAGTGGGCCGAAGATCACAACATCGATCCCGACTACGTGATGCAGTGGGCTCACGGACGTCGTTCGATTGAAACTCTGCGCCGGGTGGCTCCCTACATGGATGCGGCGAAAGAGAACGTCAACGTCGAGCGACGCGAGATCGAAGATCTTGAAGGTGTGACCAAGATCGATGGGGCCTCAGAATTGCTGGCCTCAATCCCTCCGGACCGTTGGACAATCGTTACATCCGCCACTCGGCCACTCGCAGAAGCGCGCATGAACTACGTAGGTCTCCCTCTGCCCAAAGACGCGATCACGGCCGAACTAGTCGAGCGTGGCAAGCCGCATCCGGAGCCGTTTCTGAAAGGCGCACAGCTACTGGGGTTTCACCCGGCTGAATGCCTTGTCGTCGAAGACACTGCCGCGGGCATTGCTGCTGCCAAATCGGCCGGAATGATGGCCATTGGCCTTATGACGACGTACCCTGCGCATGCATTGCGCGAAGCCGATGTAGTCGTTCGCTCCTGCGCCGACATCCGCGTCGAGGTAAAAGAAGGCCAGGAAGACGACCTCAAGCTCCAGCTTTATTTCGAGTACTCGCCTGCGGAAATCTAGGCAGATTCATTTCGAGGATTCCGGCTTAGAATAGGGAGTGCTTGCTCCTCTAAGACAACCAGCACCACCCATTCCATCCAAGGAGTCCGCATGGCGCTAAGCCGGACGGAGCAGAAGAAGACCGCAGTTGCGGAACGGCCTCAGGAAACAAAAAGCTACGCGGGACTCACCAGCGAACAACTGATCCAGATGTACCGGATCATGTACACGTCGCGTCGGCTTGACGACCGCGAGATTCTCCTAAAGCGCCAGCAAAAGATCTTTTTCCAAATCTCGGGCGCTGGGCACGAAGCCCTGATGGTCGCCGCGGCGTTCTCACTGAAGGGCGGCTACGACTGGTTCTATCCCTATTATCGCGACCGCGCACTTGTACTCGCGCTCGGCGTAACGCCGGAAGAGCAACTGCTTCAGGCCGTAGGCGCGGCGGATGATCCCGCGTCCGGTGGCCGGCAGATGCCATCGCATTGGGGACACAAGCGGTTGAACATTGTCACGCAATCGTCTCCGACGGGAACGCAGTTACTGCAGGCAATCGGATGCGCCGAAGCGGGACGGTATTTCAGTCGCCATGCAAAAGCTGCTGAGCGCCGCGATCGCAGCGATTATTCCGGCTACAAAGATGTGGTCTTCCACGGAGACGAGGTGGTTTACGTCTCTTGCGGCGACGGCACCACGAGCGAGGGCGAATTCTGGGAGGCGATCAACGGCGCCTCCAACATGAAGCTGCCAGTCCTGTTTGTCGTTGAAGACAACGGCTATGCGATCTCAGTGCCTGTGGAAGTGAACACGGCGGGGGGAAACATCTCCAAGCTGGTTTCGAATTTCCCGAATTTCTATTTCGCCGAGTGTGACGGCACTGATCCTGTCGAGTCCTACGCGGCAATGCAAGCTGCCGTGAAGCATTGCCGTTCCGGGAAAGGTCCGGCGTTCGTACACGGGCACGTAATCCGCCCATACTCACATTCGCTCTCTGACGACGAGAAGCTCTACCGTCCAGAATCGGAGCGCTGCCGCGATGCCCAGCGCGACCCAATTACGCGCATGCAGTTGTTTCTAATTCGAGAAAATATTCTCGACGAAGAAGCCATCAATAGGCTGGAGAAGGATGTGGATCGCGAGGTTCAGCGCGCCACTGATCACGTACTCGGCGCTCGGTTCCCTGAGCCGACCACCATCAAGCAGAATCTCTATTCCCCGGACCTCGATCCGACTTCGCCTCAGTTCGAGACTCAGCCCAAGAGCTCCGGTGCGGAAAAAACGATGGCGGACCTCATCAACGCGTGTCTGCGCGATGAGATGAAGCGCGACGAGCGTATCGTCATGTTCGGTGAAGACGTCGCCGACTGCAGCCGCGAGCAATACCTCAACGAGAAGCTGGTCAAGGGAAAAGGCGGAGTCTTTAAGCTCACGTCCGGCTTACAGTGCACGTATGGCTCCGATCGGGTTTATAACTCGCCGCTCGCCGAGGCCTCCATCGTTGGGCGTGCCACCGGCTTGGCCACTCGGGGAATCAAACCTGTAGTCGAAGTTCAGTTCTTCGATTACATCTGGCCGGCATTCCACCAGATGCGTAATGAACTGCCTGTAATCCGCTGGCGCTCGAATGGGGGCTTCTCGTGTCCTGCCGTGATTCGCGTCGCCATAGGTGGCTATCTGACAGGCGGCGCGATTTACCACTCGCAATGCGGGGAGAGCCTGTTCACGCACACCCCAGGAATGCGCGTTGTGTTCCCATCGAACGCACTCGACGCCAACGGCCTGTTGCGCACCGCAATTCGCTGCGATGATCCGGTGCTGTTCTTAGAACACAAGCGCCTGTATCGCGAAACTTTTGGGCGAGCTCCTTATCCTGGCCCCGACTACATGATCCCATTTGGGAAAGCGCGCATCATGCGTCCTGGCGATGACATGACGCTGGTGACTTATGGCGCGACGGTCCCGCGAGCCTTGCAGGCTGCCCAGCGCATCGAGCGCGAGCTGGACATCAGGGTTGAGTTGATCGACCTGCGCACGCTCAATCCGTACGACTGGGAGGCGATCGCGAAATCAGTAAAGAAAACCAATCGAGTGATCGTCGCGCACGAGGACACCCTGAGTTGGGGTTACGGCGCCGAAATCGCCGCGCGAATCGCGGCTGAGCTCTTCGAGCATCTCGACGCTCCAGTCAAGCGCGTGGCGGCACAGGATACATTCATCGCCTATCAGCCTTTGCTCGAAGACGAGATCCTGCCGCAGGCTGACGATTTCTACCACGCAATTCAGGAGTTAGCGGAGTACTAATGAGCGCTAGCTTCTAGCCGCTAGCTCCTAGCCAAACACTCGGCATTTTGTTTTCGCTAGTAGCTAGCAGCTAGGAGCTGGTCGCTGATCCGTGACCTTCGTGTTCGCTCTGGTTTTCCGTTATGGTTTTCTCAGGAATCTTTTCCGGCGACGAACGCAAGCACAAAGAGCAGGAGATGCGTGAGCAGCATCGTCTGCCGCCGGGTCAGGCGCTCACGCTCAAATGGCCGGTCCTGCACTACGGTTCAGTTCCGTCTTTCAATCTGGAGCACTGGGATTTTCGCGTAACCGGTCTCGTTACTCACTCATTGCGGTTCACATGGGCCGAGTTCAATCAGCTTCCCAGAATACAAACCATCAGCGATTTCCATTGCGTCACTCGCTGGAGCCGTTTTGACAATCGCTGGAGCGGAGTGGCTATGCGCGAAATCCTCGCTCGCGCTGCTCCGCAGGCGAAGGCCGAGTACGTACTTATACACGCGGAGCAAGGCTACACGGCGAATGTCCCTCTTGCAGATCTCGATCGCGAAGATGTTCTGCTCGCGACGCATCACGATGACGAGCCGCTGACGCCTGAGCACGGATATCCGTTGCGGCTGATCGTTCCCCAGCTATATGCATGGAAGTCGGTGAAGTGGGTGCGTGCTCTGGAACTACTCGATCATGATCAGGCCGGCTTCTGGGAGCAGAACGGATACCACATGCGCGGTGATCCGTTTCAGGAACAACGATTCGATACGGATTAAGCGCAGATGAACATTCTGCTTATCGGCGGTAATGGATTTATAGGCCGTTATGTTGCCGAACGGCTCCTTGCGAGCCGGCATAACGTCACCATTCTCCATCGCGCCAGCGGCGCCTCTCGTGATATGGCTGGTGTACGCCACATGTTCGCTGACGCGAATCGGCTGAGCGACCTTCATTCAGATCTGGCCAAGCTCTCCGCAGATGTTGTGATTAATTTCATCTTGAGCTCAGCGCGCCAGGCAAAAGAGATGATGAGCGCGCTGAGTGGCGTAGCGGGACGCGTGGTCGTGCTCAGCAGCATGGATGTTTATCGCGCGTGCGGAGTCCTGCATGAGACCGAATCGGGCGGCTTGCAGGAACTGCCGCTCACCGAAGAGTCCGAATTACGAACGCAGCCTGCTTACACGCCACAGCAGATGGAGATGGGAAAAAGGCTCTTCGCCTGGATTGACGACGATTACGAAAAGATCGCCGTCGAACGCATCGCTCTTTCTGACCCGAGTCTTCCGGCAACGGTACTCCGGCTGCCAATGATCTACGGCCCGGGAGACCACCTTCGCTTTAATCGCTTTTATCCGGTAATCAAACGAATACAAGACCAACGAAAGAAAATCTTGTTTGAAAACGCCGCCGCGACCTGGCGAGCTTCGAAGGGCTATGTGGAAAATGTCGCTGATGCAATTGTCCTTGTAGCCGCATCCGATGCAGCGACGAGCGGTATCTACAACATCGCGGAAGAGGACACACTCTCGGAGTTGGAATGGGCGCAGTTAATTGCAACAGAAATGAGTTGGGATGGTAAGTTCGTACTGCTGCCGAAAGAGAGTACGCCAACGCACCTGCGCAATCCAGGGAATCTGAAGCAGCATTGGGTCGCGAGTTCGCGACGCTTGCGCCAGGAACTCGGTTATCACGAGCAAATCACAAGGACCGAAGCTGTTCGGCGGACAATTGAATGGGAAATTAACCATCCGCCGGCGGAATTCCCAGAGGCACTCTTCAACTATGCTGCTGAGGATGCAGCGTAGCGTCTTGAATCGGGTTGATCCAGCAATCGTCAGTAGCGGATGGGTAAGTTCTATGTGTGACTCACCGATCCACTACTGCGGACGGTGCTGAGCGTACAATTAGCCTTCTTTTTCGTCGAAATCAGAGAGGGACAGATTCAGGTTGCCGGCATTCGTCGCATAGCCCAGAGCTGTTGCTTTCGTAATGACGCCTTCGCGTACCATGCCTTCGAGAACGCCGTCGAAGTACTGCATGCCTTCGAGCTCGCCATCCTTCATGGCATCAAGCAGAGATTGTCCTTCCTTTTCGCCGTTCTGAACGTAATCGCGAGTGCGCATGGTTGACTTAAGAATTTCAATCGCAGCTACGCGGCCTTGTCCGTCTTTTCTCGGCAGCAAGCGCTGGGAAACGATGTAGCGGAACGATTGCGCCAGTCGATTGCGAATTGCAGTCTGTTCCGAAATCGGGAATTCACCGATAATGCGTTCTATGGTTTTAGGCGCATCGATCGTGTGCAGAGTCGAGAAGACCAGGTGGCCGGTTTCAGAGGCGGTCATGGCGATTTCGATCGTCTCGCGATCGCGCATCTCGCCGACGAGAATCACCTTTGGCGCCTGACGCAGCGCAGCGCGCAAAGCCAGTGCGAATGTCGGGGTATCACTGTGCAGCTCGCGCTGATGGATCGTCGACTTCCCATGCGGATGCATGAACTCGATAGGATCTTCGATGGTGACGATGTGATACGCCTTAGTCTCGTTGATCAGGCGAATAATCGCGGCAAGCGTTGACGACTTGCCAGAGCCGGTTGGTCCTGTGACCAGCACGATTCCATTCTTCAGACTGCAGATTTCTTTGAGCTGTGGCGGAAGCTTCAGATCTTCAAACGACGGAATACCCATCGGAATAATTCGCATCACGACGGCATAGGTTCCGCGCTGGCGGAAAACATTGATACGAAAGCGTGCCAGATCGGGAATGCTATACGAGGCATCACACGCACCGTCGTTCTTCAGCGTTTCCGCAGCACGTTTGTTTGTCCCAACTAAATCGGCAGCAACACGTGCTGTGTCCTGCGCGGTGAGCACAGGCAGTCCCGGCACAACAACGAGCTGTCCGCTCAATTCGACCTGCGGCGGGCGAAACGGCGAGATGATCAGATCGCTTACTCGTGGATTGAACTTCACCATCGCCGAGATCAGCGCCGGTGTCGAAATGGCTGGCTGCGCCGGTTTAGCGGCTGCGCCCTGCGGAGTGACAGCTGTAGTAGTTGGCGTAGTCGCCATGATCGTTCCTTTTGCTCAAAAAGCTGAATTTGTTAGCTATTTCTTTACGATCGCGTTGTACCCGTCGCCGGCCAGCTTGCTCTTCACGGCTTCGGCGTCTTTCAGTTCGGCAAACGGGCCGACCTGTACGTGGTAGAGATTGTCGCTCCCGCTGTTCGAGGAGACGAATACGGGATAGTTCTTTTTCTGCAACGCTGAGACGAGGGCCTGCGCATCTTCCTGCTTGCTGACTGCGGCGATCTGGACCGTAATCGCTCCCGGGGCGGGCGTTGCAGGCGGCGCGGCGCTGCTGGAATCTGACTGCGTTGCGGAAACCGGAGTCAGCGTCGGCGAAGGTGCTGGAGTGGTATCACTGTTCGCGGCGCTCTGATTTTGTGGCGGAGCCTGATCCACCTGCGCGTTGGCTGCGCTATTGGGATCGTTTGCTGGGAATGGCGGCGCTTCCTGAGGGGCGGCCGGAGTGGTCACAGTCACGCCAGCCAAAGGCTTCGCGCCGCTGGAGGCGCTCGTCTTTCCCGATTGCCCGGTTTGAATCGCCATTGGACTCGCGCTGTGTCCGACTGAGTAGCCAAGGCCGAAGAACGTTCCACAAAGAATCACAAGACCAAAGAAGATCGCGAGCAGTTTGCCCGTGCCCAACACGATCTCAGTGTCTTTTTCCTGCTCAACCTGTTGCGAAATCATTGTTGCCATATGTTTATGCAGACTTGTTCATCTGCGCATGCAGTTCCAGAATTTTGTTGAAGCTGCTCATGAATTCGATCGGCAGCGGAAAGACGATTGTGGTGTTCTTTTCCACGCCGATCTCTGTCAGCGTTTGCAGATAGCGGAGTTGCAGAGTTATGGGTTGCGTCGCTAGGACCTGCGCCGCATCGGCGAGCCGTTGCGCGGCCGAGAATTCGCCCTCGGCGTGAATGATCTTGGAACGCTTCTCGCGCTCGGCTTCTGCTTGCTTTGCCATTGCGCGCAGCATGCTCTCCGGCAGATCGACCTGCTTTACTTCGACATTGACCACCTTTACGCCCCATGGCGCGGTATGTTGATCAAGGATCGTTTGAATCCTCAGGTTCAATTTCTCGCGATGCGAGAGGAGTTCGTCGAGCTCGACTTCTCCCAACACAGAGCGCAGAGTCGTCTGCGCGAATTGTGAAGTCTGATAGACGTAATTCGAAACCTCGACGACGGCTTTGTTGGGATCGATCACGCGCAGGAAGATGACGGCATTTACTTTCAGCGTGACGTTGTCGCGCGTGATGATGTCCTGCGGTGGAACTTCGAGCGCCTCCTGCCGAAGGGAAACGCGTACCATGCGATCAATCGGGCCGAAAACCAGAATCACTCCGGGACCTTTGGCGCTTGTCAGCAACCTGCCCAACCGGAAGATCACGCCCCGTTCATACTCGGCGAGTATCTTGATCGAACTAATAAGGTAGAGCCCAACGATGATTACAATGGCAGGAACTACGTATCCCATTTTCAGGTCCTCGGCTTACCGGAGAAATGTTCGCTGGGCAACTGGAGCGGATTTTACCCCAGAAGTTCAGCTACTTAGCTCAAGCATAAGCCTGAGTTGAAGTTACGAGAGTGCGTTGATGGAAGTGGAACCAACAGGTGCACCCGCCATGGTGGGTTCGACCGTCAGAATGAGATCGTGGACGGCGGTTACGCGGACTGAACTACCTGGATCAATCGGCACCGAGGAGCGCGCATTCCAAATTTCCCCATGGACAAAGACTTTTCCGTCCGGACGAAGCTGGGTTTGAGCGACGCCAATCTCGCCGATCAGACCGCGATCTCCAGTTACCACCTTGTTTCGCCGAGCACGCACGGCAATGTCCACGAGGAAAATGGTTATTAGCCCAAAAGGTACGCTGACCGCTACCGCTGTAAAGAGTCGAATGCGCATTTGCGGGATCGGTCCATCCACCAGCAGCAGTGCGCCAAGAATCATCACAGCGATGCCACCCACACCTAAAGCGCCGTGGGTCCCAAATTTGGCCTCAAGTGCAAAGAGGACGAAGGCCGTCAAGATCAGCGCGACGCCGGCGAAGCGCACCGGCAGCAGGCCTAGTGCGAAGACGGCCAGCACTACGAAAATGATCCCGACCACTCCGGGAATGACGGCGCCAGGATGGTTGAACTCGGCATAGATCGCCGCTGCCCCGATGATGAAGATCAGGAACGCGATATTCGGATCCATGAGGAAGCCGAGTATCTCTTCCTTCAGGGTGAGTCCGTAGTCGTCGATGTGCGCTCCCGCAACACGGAGCGCTACCTTCTGGCCATCGAAGCGCGTGATTGGCCTGCTCTCCATCTGCTTGAGCAGGTCATGCTCGTCCTTGGCGACGTAATCGATCAGGTGTTGCTGCAGCGCTTCCTGGTCGGTAAACGACTTCGATTGCCGTACCGCGCTTTCGGCGACCTCAACATTGCGTCCACGCTTGGCGACGAACGAGCGCATGAAAGCTGCCGAGTCGTTCTCGACTTTTTCCTTCATGATCGGGTCCATAGTCGTGCCCATCAGCACTGGATGCGCGGCTCCCGTGTTCGTTCCCGGCGCCATCGCAGCGACGTCAGCAGACTCAAGGATGTAAAAGCCCGCCGAGGCCGAACGGCTTCCGGTGGGATAAACGTAGACAATAACCGGCACTTGAGAAGCAAGAATCTTGGTGATGATGTTGCGCGTGGAATCGACCAGCCCGCCCGGGGTGCGAATCTCAATGAGCACCGCCTGCGCATGTTGCCTGCCCGCTTGCTCAATGCCGCGCGCGATATATTCGTCAGAGATCGGATTGATTGTGCCATCCACTACCACGCGCAGGACATCGGCGTTAGCCGACGCCGCCAGGCAAAAGGCAGCAGCCACAAGGATCAAGAACCGAATTGGGAATCGACGCGTCATTGGTTTTGCGGCGATGAGGCGCTGCTTAGCTTAGATTCAAGCTGCTGCTTTAGCTGCAACGCCGCTGAATTGTTTGGTTCCAGGCGCAGCGCTTCGGCAACGGCCTGATTAGCAGCATCAAGCTTATTCTCCTTCAGGTTTAGCTGGCCCAAAGTTACGTACGCATCCGGCGTAGGCTGGGTTCTCAGAGTTGAATCCAGTTCACTGCGCGCTCCGGTGAGATCGTTGAGCGCGATCTGCGCATTCGCAAGTCCCACATGCGCTTCGCTGTTCTCCGGATCGAGAGCCAGGGCCTTGCGGAAGTTATCTCGAGCTTCTTCATAAAAGCCTTGCCGCAATTGTTCTTTGCCTTGATCCACATGCATCGCAGCATGCTTTTTCGGATCAGAGTGCGCCATCTGCGCTTCTTCGGCATTCTCGATCGCGAAGGCCAGCTGACGGAATGAAGCCTCGTCGTAATTGCGCTTTATGCGCTCCAGAGGAGGACGCGCACCGGACGATGCTCCCGAAATGGCATCAAGATAGTTCTTGGCTTCGGTGTCTGCTGGTCGGAGGGCAATGGTCTCTTTCAGCTGCTTTGTGGCTCCGGCGATGTCCTTTACGCGCGCCAGAGAGAGCGCAAGATTGAAGTGATAATCCGGATCGGTGGGATCGGCCTGCACTGCACGTTGCAGATACTCGACGGAACTTGGCTTCCGACGCCGCGCATCGACTACTCCGAGATTGTTGTAGACCTCGGTGAGTGGCAAGCGCGAGGCGACAAACCCGAACGCCTCCGCAGCTCGATCCAAGTTGCCGCTGTAATACGCCGAAAGACCTAGAAAGAAATTTGACTCGGCCGCGTGCTTATCGGAAATGGGAATCTTGCTGAACCATGACATCGCTGATACATAATCGCGCTGCTCAAAGTAAGTCTTCCCAAGCTGCAGCATGGCAACCGAATAGTTCGGGTTCAGCCGCACCGCTTCTTTGAAACGCCGAATCTTCTCCGCAGTATCGGTTGCGGTCACTCCGCGAACGTAGTTCTCCAGCGCGTCAAGTCGAATGTCCTTGGTTTCCGCAATGAAGTCCTGCTTGGTGGCTGCGAGGTCGGGCCGAATCTGATGCATCAGATCCCAGCTCGTGCCCGCCTGTATATCGGTGAGCTGCAGTAGCGATCCCGATTCGGTCACCGCAGGAGAAAGATGAAGACGGCGCATATCGAGGAGCTGTGCCCTCGCCTTGAACGTCTTGCCGTCATAGTCGTAGTTGCCGAAGACGACATAATCCACATCCATCTGCTGTGCGATCAGTAGCAGAGTAGCGCGCGATAGTTGTGCGTTTGCCGGCACACCTACTCGATCGAAGGCATTCAGCCGGTCCTCGCGACTGATGACAAACGTCGATTCCGATTGCATCCTCTGCCCCAGCACTTCGGCAAATGCCTCTCCGATCCACTCGAGGCCCGGAGCTTTTGAGTCATTGTGGAAAGGGAGCACGAGTACAACCCTATTGCTCGACTGCGAGGCTTCGGAGGAAGGAGCTGTCGCAGGCGAGGGCTGCTGCGCAATAGCGTTTTGAAGTCCCAAAATGGCGCAGCACACGGCCAGGCAGGCGAAGATGCGGGCACGACTCAAGATAGTGAGATTATATCTCTGGAGTTCAGCAGCTCGGCTCAGCCTGCCTTCGCCCGCGCGGAGAGCGCGAGGTGGTGAAATCGCATGCTCGTGGCCTTCACATCTTCACCGGGAAAGTTGCGTGCGGCCTCGATTTCACCAATGCGCAGGGCTTGATGCATGTGGTCGGAACACAAATCCATGCGAATCTGACGGCCATTGGATAGCTCGACTGCAACTCTGTACTGGGCAGGCTTGTCGCAGGGAGCAAATCCGCGAAGGCTGAGCTGTTTAAGACGACAGTCTGGTAGTCGGCGTTGCACTGATCGAATCTGGGGTTTTGCCGAATGGATTCATTCAGCCATGCAAACGTTGCACTCGCCACCGCGCGCGACGACACCAAAGTGCAACCTCAGGGGAACAGAGGAACAGCACTTTTGGAGCGGGAGACGGGGATCGAACCCGCGACATCCGGCTTGGGAAGCCGACGTTCTACCGCTGAACTACTCCCGCTCTCAACCAACAGTTTCGCAGAACATCTTAACAGCCCGGCATCCAGGTGTCACAAGCATTGTCCCTCACCATCCGAGAACTCACCAGACTCGGCAGACCTGCTCTGCTGGTTTCGTCATCGGCTGACCTGCCTTGCACGAGAACGCCTGCGAGAACTCCGGCATATTCACCACCACGCCATTAATGCGATATTCCGCGGGAGAGTGTGGATCGGTCAGCGCGCGCACTCGCGCATCTTCTGGACGATCGTTCTCGCAAGCCCACTGTGCGAATCCGACGAAGAAGCGCTGGTCCGGTGTGAGATTGTCGATGGGCTGCAGGTTCTTGTCTTTGGTCGCGTCCTTCCATGCGATGTAGGCGAGAATCTCGCCGCCAAGATCGGCTACATCTTCCCCCAGCGTCAGCTTGCTGTTGATGTGGACGTCATCTACGACTACGTATTTCGCATACTGGTCTTCGACGCATTGCGTGCGTTGCATGAACTTGTCGGCATCTTCCTTCGTCCACCAATCGCGCAAATTGCCTTTCGCGTCGTACTTACGGCCTTCGTCGTCGAAGCCATGCGTGAGTTCGTGGCCGATTGTCCCTCCGGTATCACCGTAGTTGGGGGCATCGTCCATTTTCGCGTCGTATAACGGCGGCTGTAGCACGCCGGCAGGAAAGTTGATGTCGTTCATCGATGGGTTGTAGTACGCGTTCACCGTCGGCGGAGTCATACCCCATTCGCTGTGATCCACCGGCTGTCCAATCTTGTTCAAGCGGCGGTGCGCCTCGAAGATGCTCGCGTTACGTACGTTGCCGAGGAAGTCTGTCGCCGTGATCTTCACCGAGCTGTAGTCGCGCCACTTGTCCGGATATCCGATTTTGTTGCGCATTGCCTGCAGTTTGAGCAGCGCCTGCTGTTTCGTTTCGGGACTCATCCAATCGAGCTGCTGAATGCGCTGCGCCATAGCGTCTTCGATGCGGCGGACCATATCGACCGTGCTCGCCTTGAGCTCGGGCGAGAAGACTCGGCGCACATACGCTTGCCCGAGCGCCTCGCCAAGATCGTCATCCACGTACTGAACACAGCGCTTCCAGCGCGGCTGCTGCTCTTTGGCTCCGCGCAGGTACTGACGATAAAACGCAAAGTTTTCATCGACGAACGGCTGCGAGAGATAGGGCGAGTACGCGTTCGCAACATGAAAACGGAGATAGTTTTTCCATTTATCCAACGGCTCGGATGCGAGCTCGCCATTCAGAGCTTTGAAGAATGGCGGTGCGGTGACGTTCAGAATCTCAAAAGAAGGCGCGTTTTCTGCCTTGAAGAAGGCCGCCCAATCAAAATTGGGAGCCAGGGTTTCGAGTTCCGCGACCTTCATCTTGTTCTTGCGCTTGTAAGGATCGCGGCGCTCCACGCGCGTGAGCGATGCCTGGGCTAAGCCAGTCTCCATGCGCATTACGTCCTGTGCTTCGCTCTGCGCTTGCGCAGGAGAGTCGCCCAGCAGTTCGAAAACCCTCTGCACGTGCTGCAGGTAACGGTCGCGCGTCTCCTTCGATTTCGCGTCATCTTTCGTGTAGTAGTCGCGATCGGGCAATCCCAGCCCGCCTTGATTGATGCCCGCGATCTGCTGCTCGGAGTTGTCGGGATCCTGAATTGATGATGCGCCAAACATCGTGGCGGCTGGTGATGCCTCAAGCTGCAGCCGCGCGACCAGCGGTGCGAGATCGTGTACCGACTTCAAGTGTGCAATTGCATCCAGCTCCGGTTTAATCGCCTGCACACCGCGGCGATTCACGGCGGCTTCGTCCATGCACGCGGCATAGTAGTCGCCGATCTTCTGCGTCACTGCGTCGCGCTGCCTCGCGCGTGAAGCATCTTCGAGAATGCCGCGCAGAAACTTCAGATTGTCCTGGTAGAGCTTGCCATAGACGCTCCAGGAAGTCTGGTCGGGCGGAATCGGGTTCTTCTTCTGCCATCCTCCGCATGAGTACTCATAGAAGTTCTCGCAGGGATCGACGGAACGATCCATGGAGGTTAGGTCGAGACTCGGAGAATAGGGGAGCGCGGCTTCTGTTCCTGTCGCTGGCGTGGAACTTGGCTGAGTAGTCTGCGCTAGTACTGATGTCAGAGAGCAGCAGAGGACGCAAATGGCAATCGCAAGAGTTCTCATTGGAAATCGACTCCGAATGTGAACGGAAAAGTAGCAGAACGCAGCAGCAACTATTCAGGGTCGAATCAGAATCGGGCGCAATTCCGCGTGGGTGCGATAATTTCCGACAGGCGAGGTTAGTGAGATGCGCGATTCCGAAATTGCTCCTGAAGTTCAACCATCACGTCGGCAGTTTGTCAGGACTCTGCCTGTGCTCGGCACTGCGGCTATTGTGATTGCACCGAAATCGCTTGTTGGACAGGAGAAAGAAGAGGAAGAGGTTTCAACTAACGAGGACCTCATGCGCGAGCACGGAATCCTCAAACGCGTGCTGCTGGCCTACGATGAAATCATTCGTCGCATTCGCGCGAATAAAGATTTTCCTCCACAGGCGGTGACCGACGGCGCAACCATCATCCGCAAGTTCATCGAGGAGTATCACGAGAAGCTGGAAGAGGATCACTTGTTCCCGCGCTTTCGTAA
>CAYNPS010000006.1:0-46691 GCA_964399125.1 uncultured Terriglobales bacterium | reverse complement strand
GCGGCGCTGGAGAAGCAGTTGGGCATTTACGATCTGAACCAGTTCACGCCCAAGTAATCGACGTACCAAATTGAAAGGGGACGACAAAGCGTCCCCTCAGCTCGCTCATTCAGAGCTGCTATTACTTCTGCACACTGGTGCGCAGAACTTCTGTGCTGCTCGGCGTAGTCGGCTTAGCGCCATCCTCGGCCGTCACGAAGATGTCGAAGTTATGGTACGGCACCGAGGTTTTGAAGCTGGCGGCTTCGTCTTGAGTATTGACGCGCAGCTCTCCCAGCATCTGCGGCTGTTGGCCTGATGGTTGGACCCACACGATGTAGTTTGAGTGCGCGGGACTGAGTCGGTCCGGCGGAGCGAGGTGCTTGGCCTCTACTTCGACGGCGAGATTGCCGTTCCGGTCAGTGTTGACGTGCACCACTCCCATGGCTGCCGGATTCGATTCTCCAGCGCGCATCTTGAATTGATCCGCTAATGCCGCTGTAACAAACAGCAGCACTGCTGCGGAGATTAACGTAAGCGTCTTGCCTGATTTCATTTTGGAAGCTCCCCCTGTGTTTCATAAAGATGAAGAGGAAAGAAAAGAATGTTGTCCGCCGACCCACCGTTCAGGTTTCGCAAATGAAACAACAGCAGAACGTCTTCCTATACACTCTCCGGCTGAGGATTCGAATGCGAAGACTGCTGACGCGACTGCTCATCGTCTGCGCGCCTTTTGTTGTCTCTGCGCAGACCCAGAAAGCCCCGGGATGGCCTCCCAGCCCTGATCACACGACGATCCCGCTATGGCCGGCTGACGCTCCAGGTGGCACCACGGCCAAAGGACCAGAACAGGACACGACCGGCAACAAAGATCGCCAGGCTGCAGGACGTAGTGTAGTGCGCCTTGGAAATGTTTCCTCGCCGACTATTACGCTGTATCTTGCGCATTCGGCTTCCGCGGACGCGACGGCCCGGTCCGGCGCTCGTGGTCTTTCCCGGAGGCAGTTATCGCATCGTTGCCATTGATCTCGAAGGAACTGAGGTCTGCGACTGGCTGAACTCAATCGGAGTCAATTGCGTGCTGCTGAAGTATCGCGTGCCCGATACGGGTCCATTTCCCAAATCGGAAGCCGCGCTGCAGGATGCGCAGCGCGCAGTGGGCCTCGTACGCGAGCATGCGTCAGAGTGGGACATCGATCCCAAGCGCGTGGGTGTCTTGGGATTCTCTGCCGGCGGACATCTGGCCGCAGCTCTGAGCACGCACTATGACCAGCGTCTGTATCCGGCTGTAGACGACGCCGATCAGCAGAGTTGCCGTCCAGATTTTGCCATCATCATTTATCCCGGATATCTCGCGCTCGCGGAGAAGAACTTTCAGTTCAATCCGGATATTCCGGTAACGTCCTCGACCCCGACCGCGTTTCTAGTTCAGGCGGAGGACGATCCCGTGCATGTCGAAAACGCTGTCGAGTACTTTATGGCCTTGAAGAAAGCAGGGGTTGCCGCTGAGCTGCACACTTATGCGCAGGGCGGCCACGGATATGGATTGCGTCCAACCGCTACGCCCATAACCCACTGGCCGAAATTGGCTGAGCGTTGGCTACACACCATCGGGGTGCTGCCAGGAACAGGAGAATAGGTCATAAATGCGGGCGAAACTCTTGAAGCGGTCTCAGGCTAACGTGCACTCCGTTGAAAGTAAAGAACTTTCACAGCTGGAACATCGCTCTATTTGCCGACGTACATTCGTAACTCAGTTGCTTATTGACGGATATCGAAGTGTGCTCTAGGATGTTTGCATTCATGAAGTCCGTTCGTCGAATTTCGATTGAAATTACAATCACAGGCACAAGTATGCCCACAATCGATTCGGCGGAGGGATGTAGTTAAGCAATAAAAAGTTCCGAAAGAGACCAAAACCCACCGCCGAATAGGCGGTGGGTTTTTTATTTTGCGGAATGGAGCAACTGGAGGACTCCATGCTGGTAATGAAGTTTGGCGGTACCTCGGTGGAATGCGCGGAGAGCATCAGCCGCGTCGCGGAGATCGTGCGCCATCGGCAGCACATGCAGCCGGTGGTTGTGGTCAGCGCGCTGGCGCGAATTACCGACCAACTGCAGTCGCTGGGCGCGCTGAGCAAAGCGGGCAAGCTCGACGAAGCCCTACGCCTGCTGGATGCGATGGAGAAGCGTCACGCCGAAGTTGCTCATTCGCTTCTCGGTGAGAGATCGGCGAACGTACTGGGTAGCCTCAAACCCATGTTCGAGGAGCTTGCCGCACTGCTCGCAGCCGTTGCCGCGATTAACGAGCTCAGCCCGAGGACTTCCGATCGGCTGCTGAGCTTCGGCGAGCGCTGGTCGAGCGTGCTGGTCAGCGAGGCGTTGCGCGAACGACATCTTCCGGCCGTCTTCGTCGATGCTTGCCAAGTCATCGTCACCGACGATGATCACACCCATGCCGCTCCGCTCATGGATCTGATTGCTTCCCGCCTTGAATCCCAACTAAAACCTTTGGTGAAGAAAGGCTGCATTCCCATAATGGGAGGCTTCATCGGAGCCACGCAGGAAGGGGTTATCACCACGCTCGGTCGGGGAGGCTCCGACTTCACGGCTTCAATCGTCGGAGCGGCGCTCGCCGCCGAGCGCATCGAGATCTGGACCGACGTGAACGGCATGATGACCACCGATCCGCGCATCTGTCCTGATGCGCAGAACATCGACTCCATTAGTTTCGAAGAAGCCGCTGAGCTGGCCCATTTCGGAGCAAAGGTCTTGCATCCCAAAACGCTCCAGCCTGCAGTAGAAGGAGGCATTCCCGTTTACGTACTCAACTCCCGCCATCCGGAGAACCGCGGCACTCGCGTGGAAACGGTGAACTGCAATGGCGAGCCGCGCGTTCGCTCAATTGCCTGTAAACGCGGCATTCGTTTGGCAGAGATTTTTGCAAAGCAAGGACTCGACGCTAAGTTAACTTCTTCGATCTTCGCGATCGCCGAGCAACAGGATTGCCTGGTCGATCTTGCAGCAGTCTCCCGCTCGAATCTCTCGCTGTTGTTGACCTCGCCGCAGTGTGCAGAATCGCTGGCGAAAGCTCTTGATGGCATCGCGAGCTTGAAAGTCACCGAAGGCGTCGCGCTCGTCTCGGTAGTAGGACGCAACGTCGCACGCGATCCAGTGATTTCGGCGTGTGCGCTCAGCGCTCTCTCGGGATTGCCTGTGAAGATGATCTTCCATGGAGCGTCGGACATGAACCTCAGCTTCGTTGTCGATGAAAAGCAGGCCGACGAAGCGGTTCGGCGCATGCATCGCGTGATGTTCCCAGCGCCGGCGAACCTGCGCGGTCCGGAAGTCATTGTGCATGACAGCTTCGGACTTCCATCCCTGCAAGTGGCGGAGGCATAGCGAGATGGCAAGCCAGACCGTCGTCTTCTCTCAAACTGCTCCGCTGTCGGTTGCTCCAGCGGCTTCCCGCAAAGTTGCGCTCCTCGGGTTTGGAACCGTCGGGAGTTCCGTAGCCCGCATCCTGAGCTCCGGAGCCGTTCCCGGATTGGAACTCACGCACGTCTTCAACCGCAATGTGAAACGCAAGCGCGTCTCATGGGTCGATTCATCCGTTTGTTGGACCGAAGATGTCGATGCCGTGCTGAACAGCGAGGCCGATGTGATCGTCGAAGTTGTTGGCGGAATCGAGCCTGCGCGCTCCTGGGTGAGGGGGGCGCTCGAAGCCGGAAAGTCCGTCGTTACCGCGAACAAGCAGCTCATCGCGCGGTTCGGGCCGGAACTCTTGGCGGTGGCTGCCGAGAATGGCTGCCAACTGCTCTTCGGAGCTTCAGTTGCCGGGGGAGTTCCCGTCATCACTGCCGTCGAGCGTGGACTCGCGGGTGACGAGTTGCAATCGATCTGCGGAATCCTGAATGGCACCTGCAACTACATCCTCAGCAAGATGGAAACGGGACAGCCGTTCGCGTTGGCACTTAAGCAAGCTCAGCAATTGGGGTATGCCGAGGCTGATCCGACCGATGATGTTGCCGGGTACGACACGCGCGCCAAGCTGGTGATCCTCGCTCGGGTTGCGCTAGGTGCAGAAGTTCCAGTCGAAGCTGTGTCGTGCACGCCTATTTCGCAGGTACAGCCAATCGACTTCGAGTACGCTCGCGAGCTTGCCTGCACCATTCGTCAGATCGGCGAAGCGCACGTAAATGGTGATGAGGCCTTTGGGACGGTTGAGCCCATGCTAGTTCGGCAAACTTCGGCGCTGGCGCGGGCGCGGGGATGCGAGAACGTTGTAATCACCGGCGGCAAACTCGGAGGCAATACAGCATTTTCCGGTCCCGGCGCGGGTGGTGATGCGACAGCGGTCGCCGTGGTCTCCGACCTGCTGACTCTCTCGCACAGTCCATCGCGTGCGGCGCTACGGGCCGCGCGAGATTTCAAACTGGCGAAAGACTGTGTCGCGCCCTACTTCCTGCGCTTCGTCGTGAAGGATCGTCCAGGAATCGTGGCCAGCATCGCCAGCGTGCTCGCAAGATTCCATATCAACGTCGATGCGGTCTTCCAAAAGCCTGGATTTGACAAAAGCGCACTGCCGTTCGTTGTCACGGTTGAAGCATGCAGTGGCGTGAAGCTTGCGGCGGCGCTCGAGGAGATTGCGCACAGCGAATTTTTGGTCGAATCCCCGTTGAAGTTGAGGATCTTTGCCGACTGATATGCAACTACAGTGCAGCAATCACGAATGCGGCTACGGCCTGGACCGCGACTTCGCAGCTTTCGAATGCCCGAAATGCGGCGACCTGCTGGAGATGAACAGCAACGGCTTTCGTCCTGATGCGGGAAAACTGCGGCGCCTCTGGCGTGAGCGTCGCATTTCCAATGCTCCCGAAGATCGGAGTGGTGTGTGGCGCTTCCGAGAGTTCCTTCCACAGTACCTAGACGAGAGCATCGTCACGCTTGGTGAAGGAAACACCCCGCTGCTCTTCGGCGCAAAGATCGCGGAATACGCCAGCGTGGAGCGCTTGCAGTTCAAGCATCTGGGCTGGAATCCCACCGGATCGTTCAAAGACCTCGGAATGACGGTCGGCGTCACTGAGGCGAGGCGGCGCGGAGCGAAAGTAGTTGCATGCGCCTCTACGGGCAATACAGCCGCTTCAATGGCGGCTTACGCCGCCCGCGCCGCAATGACAGCGCGGGTGTACCTACCGAAAGGCAAGTTGTCGCGCGCCAAGGTTGCGCAGTCGCTCGATTACGGCGCCGAAGTTGTGGAAATTGATGGCAATTTCGACGATGCTCTCGCCCTCATGATGGAGCGCAAAGATTCCGGCGAGTACTTCCTTAATTCCATCAACCCGTTCCGAATCGAGGGTCAAAAGACCACAATCTTTGAGCTCATGGAGCAGCTCGACTGGAATCCTCCAGATTTCATCGTCGTTCCTGGAGGCAATCTTGGGAACTCTTCCGCATTTGGGAAGGCGCTGAAGGAACTTCACTCAGCCGGATTCATTTCCAAAGTTCCGAGAGTCGTGATCGTACAAGCTGCTGGAGCGAATCCGTTTGTCCAAACCGTAGCGTCAGGAGGGCAGTCGCTTACCGTAGTATCCAATCCAAGTACCTGCGCGACCGCCATCCAGATCGGCTCTCCCCGTTCCTGGCGCAAGGCATTGCACGTTCTGAGTTTCACAAAGGGAATGGTGCTCGACGTTACCGACGAAGAGATTCTCGAAGCGAAGTCCATCATCGGGCGCGACGGCATTGGGTGCGAGCCCGCATCAGCGGCAACCCTGGCCGGAATTCGCCGCTTGCGACAAAGCGGCGAGATCGATCACGACGCGCATATTGTCGCGATTCTCACCGGGCACGTACTCAAAGATCCCGACATCATTCTCAAGATGCACGAAGGAAAAGCAACTCGGAAGGCGGACTCATGAGTTCTCAGGAATTGGAAGGCGCCGAAATTATGGTGCCGGGATCGATCGCCAATATCGGTCCCGGCCTGGATACGCTGGCCGTCGCCGTGCAACTTTACTTACGAGTGCGCGTGGCACACGTGAGCACTTCCGAACGCGGAACCCTGCATTTCAGTTTTAGGAAGCTCCCGCTCAACGGCGAAAATCGGATCGAAAGGGCGTTCCGCAAGCTGGCGGGTGAAGAGCGAGACTTTCCCTCTTTGCATCTTGAGGTTGCAAGCGAGATTCCCATGGGCTCAGGACTCGGCAGCAGCGCGGCCGCAACGATCGCGGGCTTCCGGCTTTACGAACTGCTATTCGGCGAGCAGAGTTGTGAACGGCTGCTTACTGCAGCCGCAGAACTTGAAGGGCACGCCGACAACGCCGCCGCTGCGCTCCTAGGCGGACTGGCGGTCTGTTGCCAAAAACAGAACGGTTCGGTTGCTGCATTCTCGAATGCCTGGCCTGAGTCATTGGCATTCGTTGTCCTCACGCCTGAAGTCGCACTCTCAACCGAGCACTCGCGGAAAGCTTTGCCGCAATCCGTGCCGCTGAAAGATGCGGTCGCGAACATGCAGCGTGTTCTCTTGCTGCTGCAGGCGCTTCAGAGTGGAGACGATTCATTACTCGCCGAAGCTCTTCGCGATCGCCTGCATCAACCGAAGCGCGAATCTCTGGTTCCCGGCTTGAACGCTGCACTCAGACTCTCACATCCCGACCTGCTCGGAGTCTTTCTCAGTGGCTCCGGACCGTCGATCGTAGCCTTGGCGCGTGAACGCCGGGCTGAGATCGAAGAGTTGATGGCCCAGAGTTATCGTCCTGTCGGAATCCCATTTCGGACCTCAATTCTCCGCGTGCACAGTCCGATGTCGGCAACCGTTGCGCCGGTTCTGTGCGCTTCGTGACCTTTGTATTCGCGGTTTCCGCTTCAATGCACATAAGAAAAACTGATGTCCGCGATTAAAAGTTTTGATTCAGAGCGCGCCTGGATCGACTGCACTCACAGCTAAGCTGTTGTTCATCTTCTAGGAAGTATCCAAAAAACAAATGAACAAGGCCCCTCGTTGCAGACGGCTGCTATTGTTGAGCAGCTTCTTCTTTGTGTTGTCGCCGTTCTCCGTGGCCGCAGCGCAGAGCGCTCCGGCTGATCGCATCGCGCAGCTAGAACAGCAAGTAAGAGCCGCGCAGTCGTCAGCCGACAACGCGTGGATGCTGGTCAGTGCAGCGCTCGTACTGATGATGACCGGACCAGGGTTGGCACTTTTTTATGGCGGGCTCGTACGCAAGAAGAACGTTCTTGCAACGATGCTGCAGAGCTTCGCCATGATGGCGCTGGTCACAGTGATCTGGGCGATCATCGGTTACAGTCTCTGCTTCGGGGCGGGGAACAGCTTCATCGGCGGACTCCACAACATATTTCTGCATGGAGTCGGTATTGCTCCTGATCCCGACTACGCCTCAACGATTCCTGCGCAGACCTACATGATCTACCAACTGATGTTCGCGATCATTACCCCCGCGCTGATTACCGGAGCCTTCGCCGAGCGGATGAAGTTCAGCGCGTTGCTCGTCTTCATGAGCTTGTGGTCGCTGATTGTTTACGCGCCGATGGCCCACATGGTGTGGGGCAAAGGCGGATGGTTGAATGCAAGTCTTGGAGGAAGATTTCCCAGTTTGGATTTTGCCGGCGGGACCGTGGTGCACGTGACCTCAGGTGTATCTGCGCTTGTCTGCGCAGCATATCTTGGGCGGAGATTGGGGTACCCAAAAGAGCCAATGCCTCCGCACAGCGTGGTGCTGAGCTTCGTGGGAGCATGCCTGCTGTGGGTGGGATGGTTTGGTTTCAATGCGGGAAGTGCGCTGGCGTCCAATGGTTTGGCGACAAGCGCCTTCGTGAACACTCACTTTGGGGCGGCCGCCGCTGCGCTAGGTTGGGCAGCCGCAGAATGGCTGCGCAATGGGAAAGCCAGCGCGTTGGGTGCCATTTCGGGAAGCGTCGCCGGACTGGTGGCGATCACTCCTGCTGCCGGATTTGTCAGTCCGATGTCAGGCTTGCTCATCGGGGCCATTGCTGGAGTGTTCTGCTATTTCATGGTGGCGAAGGTTAAAGCCATCTTTGGATACGATGATTCACTCGACGCCTTCGGTGTCCACGGTTCGGGTGGAACCATCGGTGCATTGTTGACCGGAATCTTCGCGACCAGCAAGATCAATCCCATTTACCACGACGCAAAAGGGAACATCTTGCCTTCAGGAGTGGTGGACGGCCACTGGGGTCAACTTGGGAACCAGTTCGTAGCAGTTGTGATCGCGTGGGGAATCGCCATTGTAGGCACGCTGATTATTCTGAAGATTGTCGATGTGCTGATTGGGTTGCGGGTTCCCGCAGATCACGAGGTTCAGGGACTCGATCTCAGCCAGCACGGCGAGGAAGGTTATTATTGGGAACTCTCGGCGTCGTGAGAGTCATCTCACACGGAACGGTAAAAACTTCATTTTCACCACGGAGCCACGGAGGACACGGAGAAAGGAAAAGTATTTCGAGTTGCAGTAAAGCTTAGCCTTATTTCGAAGGTGCAAAGGCCTGGCTTGGCCGAAACTTGAAACCAGAAACCCGAAACGACTTTCCCGCTTTCTCCGTGTTCTCCGTGGCTCCGTGGTCAAATATGCTGTAGGTTCCATAATGAGGCCCTCATGGGAATGACCAAGGTTGAGGCGATCATCCAGCCATCGAAACTGGAGCCGGTGAAGGAAGCACTGCTCGAAATTGGCGTCGAAGGCATGACGATTATCGAGGTGCGCGGTCACGGCCGGCAGAAGGGACACACGGAGATTTATCGCGGACGGGAGTACACTGTCGATCTCCTGCCGAAGATCAAATTGGAACTCGTCCTCTCCGACGAACTCCTAGATCGCGCAGTACAGACCATCATCTCTGTTACGCGCACCGGGCGTATCGGCGACGGCAAGATCTTCCTCTCGCGCATCGACGAAGCCATTCGCATTCGCAACGAAGAGCGAGGCGTGACGGCGCTATAGTGACATGTCTGTAGTTCTCTCCAGCGGCGAGGTACGTGAGCGGTACGAGGCAGGATTGGCCGCGCTGCGGAGTGAGTTCGACTATTCCGGCAACGGCGTAGCCGTTGTCTCCGGGCGCACGGCCCTGGTCGACGATGTCGTCTTGACCTGTTACAACCAACTTGTCGATAAAGAGGCTGTTCCTCCAAACTGCGTCTCGATCGTTGCACTCGGCGGATACGGACGAGGATCGCTGCTGCCGCAGTCCGATGTCGATCTTCTATTCCTGTTTCGGGACACAAAGCACGAGGGCGCGTACAAAGATCCTCTCAGCCAGATTTATCTCGATCTCTGGGATCTGAAGATTCGAGCCAGTGCGACTGCGCGTACTGTGGTCGAGTGCGGCAAACTCGATTCAGAGAATCCGGAATTCACAGTGTCTCTCCTCGACTCGCGCTTCCTGGTTGGAGACCGCGAGCTCTTCGATGAAGTACGAAACAAAATCCTGCCTGGGCTCATGCGACGATCAGGCACTGCCCTCGTGGGCCTGGTCTGCGAGTCGGCGCGAGCGCGCCACGCGAAATACGCGAATACCATCTATCACCTCGAACCGCAGGTGAAGGAAGGTCCCGGCGGGTTGCGCGATTACAACCTAGCGGGGTGGCTTGCTCTAGCGAAATCATTTCGAGCTTCGGGACTGTGGCCAGCACCGGAGTCACTATTCGAGTTTCCCTTGCGCCGCGAACTGAATGCCGCATTCGATTTTCTCGTTTCAGTACGCTGCTTCTTGCACTACCGAAATGGACGCGACGATAACCAGTTGAGCTGGGAAGCGCAGGACGCCGCGGCGGAGAAGGGAATTGGCGCGCCGTCGGTCGCAATTGAACCCGCGCAGTGGATGCGCGAGTACTTTCGCAACGCCCGGACCATCCATGGCGCCTGCCTGCAGTTGATGGCCGAAGCAATGCTCACGCCGCCATCGCTGCTGGAGAAGCTGCGCTCCATTCCACGCAGGGCTGCGACTGCAGGCGTCGAAGCCGCCGCTCCCGCTGTCCTGCACCTCCAGGATGTGCCATCATCGCGCACTGCGCTGGCGACTTTCCAACGTTTGGCAACCGAGCACCTGCAACTCAGTGTGGGCTCGCAGCGGCTGCTGCGAGAAGCCGCTTCCCATAGTGGAAATGGATTTCCATCGTCTTTATGGCCGGACCTTCGGCCTGTGTTGCTCGGCCGATATGCAGGAAACGCGCTGCGAGCGATGCGCGACTCCGGCCATCTCGACGCTCTCATCCCGGAGTTCAAGCTTATCGACGCGCTCGTGATCCGCGACTACTTCCATCGCTACACCGTCGATGAGCATTCGATCCTTACCATCGACACCCTGCATAGGCTGAGAAACTCCGAATCCGAGTGGGGGCAACGCTTCGCCGACATTCTCGACGAGCTGGAGAAGCCCGAGCTGCTGTACGTCGCGCTGCTGCTGCACGACGTAGGGAAGGGAATTGAAGGAGAAGACCACGTCAATGCAAGCCTGCGCATCGCGAAGCAGGTTCTGATCAGGTTCAATCTGGAACAACAGGAGCAGGAGACGGTGCTGTTCCTGATCCGGAGCCACCTGGAGATGTCGGCATCAATGCGGCGCGACATATTCGACCCAAAGGTAATCGGCGCGCTTGCCGCCAAAGTCGAAACACCCGAGCAGTTGAAGATGCTCACACTGCTCACGTATGCCGATATTTCTTCGGTGAATCCCGAGGCGATGACCGAGTGGAAGGCAGAAACGCTCTGGCATCTCTATGCTTCCACCTCAAACTTCCTGAATCGGCACGTGGACGAAGAGATAGTTCACGGCGCGCTCGGGTTTGACGCGAGCAACAAATTCGCTGCATTGCCTTCCAGCCTGGCTGGAAAAATAGATCCATTCCTCGAGGGGCTGCCGCAGCGTTATCTCAAGACTTACACTGCCGAGCGGATCGTCCGCCACGTCGAACTGTTTTTACGTCTTCACGAGAACGACGTTCAACTCGACCTGCTTCCTCATCGCGATCTGTACGAACTTACGATCCTCAGCGGCGACAGACCCGGCTTGTTCGCAACCATTGCCGGAGCGCTCTCCGGCTCTGGAATGGAGATCGTGAAGGCCAACGCTTTTTCTAACCGCAGCGGAATCGCGGTTGATTGCTTCTACTTCAAAGACCGCTTCCGCACGCTCGATCTAAACACCTCCGAGCGCGCCCGCTTGAAAGACAAGATCGCTCAATTCGTCCGCGGTGAGCGCTCGCTGGAAGAGCTGATTCGTTCCAGATCGGGAATCCGTCGATTCAGCACGCCCAAGGTGCCGGTCGAAACGAGAATTCTTCTGGAAGACGAATCCTCGAGCCACAGCACTCTGCTCGAAGTTGTCGCTCAGGATCGCCCGGGCCTCCTTTACCGGATTGCGCAGACCCTGGCGCAGCTCGGCTGCAACATCGAGATCGCTCTCATCGACACCGAAGGAGAGATGGCCCTCGACGTGTTCTACCTCACCGCAAATGGGCGCAAGCTCCCCGCCGACCTGCAGGATCGATTGCGCGGCGAACTGAAGAACAAGCTCGGCAGTTAATAACCAAAACCAGATACGGACTGCACTGGCTTTCTTATCCAACCACGCCGATCCAACTGACATCGGACTGAGAAAAGCCCTTTAAAGGCATTGGTTAGAGGAGGTATCCGCGAAGATGTCGGAACCTGAAAACCCACACGAGAAATGTGGCAATCTCAAGAAGTTAGGAGTAGCTCCAGAAGCCTTGGTCGAGCGTATGGAGTTGGTGTTTCGCAAAACGCACGGAAAGGAAATGACAGAGGAGGATCGCAATTTTCTCGGCATTCCACCGTGCTCCGGAGAGTGCTGCCCGTAACAAAGGAACAGAGGGTGCAGACAGCTGAGACAAGCAACACGAAGTCCCCACACAAGAACGGCTCAAATGACCCAATCATTGGCTCGGCAAAACGGCGATGCAGGTGTATGCAGAAGTTTGCAACATTAAGGAGTCCGGTTCCGTAGAGCCACACGCCAATCCCGCTTAACTGACAGAAAAATCGAATCCTTGCACGATGGCCCTCGCGGGAAGTTAGCACGCCATTGCCCAATTCGTTGGAAAGTGGAAACTGTTTTCACACTGTGAAGGCAATTTCCTAGACAAACCGTTCGCTCGTTGCTGAAACGCGAGATTCAGCGGGTGCAGTGATTCGGTACGGAGGGGCCGGCACAACCGTTAAGCTGCTGAAATCAGGTATGTTGTCCAACCTCGCACGATCCATGATTGCTTTACATAGCAATGGCAGCCAGAGTGCATCTGGTCGTTGCAGTCCAACACAGAACCTGAGTCAAGCCCTTGAACGTAGCCGAAACCTTTTCACATCGCCCCGAGTGGCGGAACGGATCAGTCGACTCAAAGCTCAGTGAGGACCTCGTCTTCGGAAGAAGTCCTGCTATGCGCGGGATTCAGAGTCGTTTGCGGGCTTTGGCGCGCAGTAATGTTCCGGTGTTGATCCAAGGAGAAAGCGGTACCGGCAAGGAGGTGCTTGCCCGCCTTATTCACGCTTCGTCCGAGGTTCAGTCCGGTCCCTTCGTAAAGGTTAGCTGTCCTGCGATCCCGAGCGGCCTGTTTGAGAGCGAGTTGTTCGGCTATGAACGAGGAGCCTTTACCGGGGCGAATTCGAACCGTCTGGGGCGCGTCTCGCTGGCAAACGGCGGAACCCTATTTCTCGACGAAATCGCGGAGCTGAGTCTGGGACTCCAGGCTAAGCTCCTTCAGCTTCTCCAGGATGGGCGTTTCTGCCCGATTGGTGCGCGCGAGGAAAAGTCAGTCGAGGTGCGAATTATCTGCGCAACCAATCGGAATCTGGATGCAGCCGTTGCGGACGGAACCTTTCGGTCAGATCTCTTTTATCGCATTAATGTCGTGAGCCTGTCATTGCCGCCGCTGCGACATCGCAAAGAGGACGTCCCTGAGTTTGTCCGTCACTTTATCGATTTGTACAACTCGGAGTTCAATTGCTCTGCCAAAGGTCTGTCCAAACAGCTGCTGGGCCATTTTCAGGAGTACCACTGGCCGGGCAACATTCGCCAGCTCGAAAATCTTGTGAAGCGGTATGTGATCCTCGAATCGGAAGAGGCGATTTCTGGAGACTTGCTAGCGAAGGCTGAAGCGAATCATACGTTTGCGCAGCTACCCGAGGTTACTGCGTCGGCTTCCATTTCGCTTAAGAAAATTACCAAAGGCATGGTGCGGGATTTCGAGCGCCAGATCATCATCAAGATGCTCCGAGCGCACAGTTGGAACCGAGCTGAAACTGCTCGCGCGCTGAACATCAGCTATCGGGCTCTCCTTTACAAGTTGAAGGATTGCCAGGTGCTTACTCGCAGCAACGAAACAGGCACGAAGTAGTAGTACTGCGATTTTTCGGAGGGCAGAGGTTTGCTCTCCAACGATCCTCCCCATGTGGATCGCCGGCTAGAAATTTCAGACAGTCACAAAAAC
Source organism: uncultured Terriglobales bacterium (assembly GCA_964399125.1). GTDB lineage: Bacteria > Acidobacteriota > Terriglobia > Terriglobales > Acidobacteriaceae > Gp1-AA112. Next base: position 33,233 of record CAYNPS010000006.1, on the reverse strand, counting down.
GGATGTGACTGAGAGGGCGAAGCTATGTCTAACTTGCAGGTAATCGGAGCGCCGATAGCGCCACCCAAGGAGGGTTGTTTTTGGTACGCCGTACATACTCGATCAAGGCACGAAAAACGAGTCGCGACTGAACTGGCCCAAAAAGGAATCACGACATTTCTCCCTCTGATCACGCAAAACCGCAGGTGGAGCGATCGTCAGATGAAGGTCGATCTTCCACTCTTCTCGTGTTACCTGTTCGTAAACATCCCTCCGCTGCCGGACTCTTTAGTAGCGGTTCTGCGAACGATGGGAACTCTGGGATTTGTCGGAGGAAACCGCAGGCCAGCTTCAATCCCGTCAGCACAGATTGAGGGTATCCAGACGATTCTCAGCACGAAAGTACCCTGTGCTACTCATCCTTTCTTAGAAGTCGGGCAAAGGGTCCGAATCCGCGGCGGGGCGTTGGACGGGGTCGAGGGAGTACTAACCCGTTTTGGCGGAAGCGATCGCCTAGTCATTTCCGTTCAAACGATTCAGCGTTCACTCTCGATCACTGTTGAAGGCTACGACATCGAGCCACTGGACGGTATGAAGTATCGCTACATTTGACTCCGACAGATTCATTGGCACAAGCAAGAAAGTAAACGTTCTACATTCCAGGAAGTTTCAAAATGAAATTGATTCAACTATCGCTGCTCTTTATTGCTTGCTCGGCTATTGCTCAGCAGGCGCTCCAACCGGCGAGGACCGATGGCGGTGCACCAGATGCATCGTACGTTGCAAAAGAACGATCGAGTGATTACGTGATTGGAAACGAGGATGTTCTCGCCGTGAACATCTGGAAAGAGCCTGAACTCTCCAAGACAGTTCCGGTTCGACCTGATGGCAAGATTACTCTTCCGCTGATCGGAGATATTCAGGCCAGCGGACTAACGCCACGCAACCTTCAGACTAATATCGCCACTGGACTTCAGTCCTATGTGTCGAATCCAGAAGTTACAGTGATTGTCCAGGAAGTAAGAAGTCAGAAGTTCAATATTGTGGGAGAGATCGCGAAACCCGGATCGTATCCGCTCGCGGATCCAATGACCGTTCTAGACGCGATTGCCGTTGGCGGCGGCCTACGAGATTTCGCCAAGGGCGGACGTATTTATGTTTTGCGCTCAAAGAGCGATGGCACGCATGCGAAGTTTCTATTCGATTACAAACAAGTAATCAGGGGAAAGAAGTTATCCGAGAATATCCAGCTTCGTCCCGGAGACACAATCGTTGTGCCGTAGATCTGAGGAATCATGAGTAAGTTGTTTTTGAGCTTTATTATCGGGGCTGCGAGCATCGCTCTGAACGCACAGCAACCAATGATTCCGGCGGAACTTGGGACGATCCCTCTGACCGCGGATGATGCCACTCGCAGCAACCAGATCAACTATGGGCTGACCGTATCGACCGCAATTGATGATAATGCTACTGACCCAGCAAGCGTCGGTAGCGGCGAGATGAACGTCCTTTCTTCGATCCGGCCTGAGGCAAAGCTGATTCTAAATCGTACGCGGTTTACCTCGCTTTTATTTTATGGCCCAGCGTTTACTTACAGCAGCAAGATCGATAGCTACAACAGCACGGCTCAGGCAGCAGGTGCAGACGTCGAATACTTCTTTACAAAGCGTTTGTACTTAAATTTCCACAGCACATTCTCTTTGACCACCAATGCATATGACAAGTTGCAGGGCGATTCGCAACTGCCCAGTGTGGGCATTTTAAATCAGGGCAATACATCGGCACTGGGAGCCGATGTCCGTGATCGGACCGGGCAAGCGCAAGCGAACTTGGTTTATCGACTTGGGCGACACACATCCGTAGGGTTGGGCGGAGCATTTAATGATTTGCAATATCAGGGAAATGCAGCGAATCCGACCACTGCCCAAGCTTCACTTGATTCACGGTCCTGGTCGGGCAACGCCTTTTATTCTCACGAACTGACTGAGCGATATTCATTAGGTATTCAGTACACTGCCCAGCAGCTCTCCTCGACAGGACCAACTGGGCAGTTCGATTCACTGTCGCACCAGGTACTCGGATTTTTGTCCCTCGCCGTCAGGCCCACTATTAAACTCTCTTTGTTTGCCGGTCCGGAGCGTTCCAACTTAGATGATCGCTTTCTGAGAGGAACGTTTGTAGCTGCGGCGAGCCTCAGCCAGTCCTCTTTCGCCGGCGGCGCTGACCTGAGCTGGGAGGGCCAGCATAACGGCATGAAGGCCAGCTTCATTCAGCAGGTGAACGATTCAGGATTAAATGGTCAGGGCTCGATGTTGGTGAGAACCGTGACTGCCGACATTCAGCATCAGATCGGTCCGCGTTTGCGCTTGAAGATATTTGGCAACTACGTTTCCAACAGTCAACTTGATCCTGTTAGTACGACTTACATAGCCAACGCTGCTTCAGCAGGAATTGGCTTCGAGAAGGTACTCACGCCACATATCGCGATTAATCTCTTGGCTCAGCGCCAGCAGTTTATCGGGGGAGCGCAAGTTCCGTTTTTCGGCTATCAACAGCGAAGCCATGAAATCGGAACAATATCAATAGCGTATACATTTGCGAGGCCACTTGGAAGATAGGACGTTAGCAATCGCCAGAGCAGAAGATAGGCCATCGATCGCTGCGCGAGGTTGGTGGTTACGGATATGCGAGCGGCGACGGCTCGTCTTCATCATGCTGTTCTGCGGCTGGGCCTTCGCGACCACTGTAGTTTGGTTCATTCCGGCCAAGTACCGATCTGAAACTGTAATTATCATCGAGCAGCAGCGCGTTCCAGAGAAGTTGGTGGAGCCGAACGTTGCTGCCGATTTGCAGCAACGGCTTCAGAGCATGAGTGAGCAGATTCTGAGCCGAACCAGGCTTCTAGGCATCATAGAAAAATTTCATCTCTACAACCAGCGACACTCTCTTGACCCAGACGCATTGGTAGAAACGATGCGGGCCGACATTGGTGTAGAGTTGATCAAAGGCGATCGGCCGGATCAGATTTCTGCATTCAAGGTATCTTATTCCGCCGGAAGTCCAGTTGTCGCTCAGCAGGTTACCGCCGAATTAACCTCTCTGTTCATCGAAGAGAACTTACGGAATCGTGAGCAATTATCGGAAGACACGACTGACTTCCTTCAGAGCGAGTTGGATGAGGCCCGAAAGAATTTAGACCAACAGGAGCAGCGGTTACGGGAATTCAAAAACCGGTACATGGGTCAACTGCCTGATCAGACTATGAGCAACCTGCAGATTCTTTCCGGCTTGCAGACTCGTTTGCAGACTGCGAACGACGCACTGAATCAGGCTGAGCAGCAGAAGCTTTATCTCCAATCCATGCTCAACGAATACCGTGCCTTTCACCCTAAGACGGCAAAGGATGGGTCCATAGTTCCAACGCCCGACGGCGATGATCAGAAGCTTGATCAACTGAAGTCACAGCTCGCGGGCCTTCTGGCCAAATACACACCCCGCCATCCTGACGTGGTGCGTCTGCAGGAGGAGATTGCGGCCGCTGAGAAGCTGAAAGCTCAAGCGAGTGCAAACACAAAGTCTCCAGCTGCAGGCAACGGTACAGAAATCTCGGTTGCGTCTGGGGCAGCAGATCCTCAACAGATTGCAGCTATCGTGCAGATCGAGAGCCAGGCAAAGGCCAACGAGCTCGATATCACGAATCGCAGGAATGAAGTTAAAAAGATTGAGTCCGACATTGAATCCTATCAGCAGCGCCTCAATCTTACGCCGGCGAGAGAGCAGGAGCTGGCTGCCATCACTCGCGATCACGACCAATCGCTCGCCAACTATGAATCGTTGTTAGCCAAGCGTAATCAATCGATGATGGCAACAAATCTGGAAAAGCGCCAACAGGGAGAGCAGTTTCGGATGATTGATCCCCCCAGTTTGCCGCAGAAGCCCTACTTCCCCAAGCGGCTCCCTTTCAGCTTGGCAGGCTTGGCCTTTGGCTTGTGCCTTGGGCTGGGTATCGTGGTTTTGCAAGAATTCGCGGCCCCTCGGTTGTTCAGCGAAGAGGAGCTGGGCGCAATTGTGGCGGTACCCACTATTATTGCGCTTCCGACCATAGCGACGGCTCGCGAAGCTCGGAAGCACCGGCGATTTCAGCTATTGGAGTGCGTTGCAGCTGCCTTCTTTCTTATCGCAATTTCGGCCGTAACTTTATTGATCTCTCGCAAGGGCTGACATGTATAACGGTTTTTTCGGATTAAACCGAAATGCATTTGATATTACTCCGGACCCGCGATTCTTCTTCGGCACCACACGGCACAATGAAGCTCTTGCCAGCCTTTACTATGGGCTTGAACGCCGCAAGGGTTTCACGGTCCTAACGGGAGAGGTGGGTACGGGAAAGACGTTGCTTGCGCAGTGCCTTTTCCGCATATTGACCGCTCAAAAAATCCCGTTTGCCTATGTGTTTAATCCGTTGCTTTCGCCAGTTGAGTTTCTCGTTTATGTGGCCAATGAGTTCGGAATTCCGACAATCGGCAAGACGAAGGGCTCGCTGCTTGCCGAGCTGAATCGGTACTTGATCGCGCAATATCAACGAAACTCAACAGCCGTATTGATCATCGATGAAGCCCAACTATTGAGCTGGGAGCTGCTCGAAGAGATCAGGCTGCTGACAAATCTGGAGACTGCACGGCAGAAGCTGCTTCAAATCGTGCTCATGGGCCAGCCGGAGTTCGATGAAACACTGGAATTGGACGGTTTGAGACAACTCAAGCAGAGGATCGCCCTGCGCTGTCGGCTGCAGCCTCTGTCACTCGAAGAAATACAACGATACATCGCCTCGCGCCTGCTCATTGCCGGTTCGAAGGAGCAAATGGGCAACATCTTTCCTCCCCCGGTCGTGGAATTAATTCATAGCTATTCTCATGGAATTCCACGCCTTGTGAACACGATCTGTGAAGCCGCTTTGGTCTCGAGTTTTGCTTTGAAGGCTCGCGTCGTTTCACCCGAAGTCGTCCACGAGGTTGCTGTCGATTTTCATCTGCTAAATCCGCCCCGCAGGGGCAAGAACTTGGAAACTCCGTCTTCCAAACCTTCAACATCAGATCGCACGGAAGCGATGTTTTCACCTCGCGCAGTGGCGCTGTGAAAGGGGCGACTGAAAGATGAGTCGTGTTTTCGACGCGTTGCGACGCGCTAGTCCGAACTTGATCACCTATCCTGAACCGACGGGCGATACTGGCGATTGTCTCTCGCAGATTATGGCAACGGTCAACGGCGAAGCTCCTGTACTAGAGGAGGCGCCTCGATTTCAATTACCACAAGCGGAAGAGGCTCGGCTGGTGGCTTGGAACAACCCGAACTGCCTGGCTGCCGAGAACTTGCGGGTCCTCACTGCACGGCTGCGGGAAGCGCGGCAGCGAAGATCGTTAAAAACACTGCTTATTACGAGTGCTATTTGCGGAGAAGGCAAGACCGTTACGAGCGCCAATCTCGCGATCACCCTCGCGCTCCATGGAGAAAAGGTACTTCTCATCGATGGCGATCTCCATCAGGCTGCACTATCGAGAATATTCGGAATCAGTGATGAAAGAGGATTGGCCACCTGGCACAAAACCTCGCAGCCAGCTTCGGGACTGCTGAAATCCGCAGAGGGTTTGCCGTTGTGGTTTTTGCCCGCAGGAGTTTGCAGCCAGCAGCCATTGCATCTAATTCAGTCCGAACAGACCGCTGAGCTTCTTAAGCAATTCTGCGATTGGTTCTCTTGGATTGTGATTGATTCGCCGCCGCTTGTGCCGCTTGCAGATTCTCGGACGTGGGCCGCGATATCCGACGCCCTGTTGTTAGTTACCCGTCAAGGGTTCACTCCGAAAAAGGCGTTTATGAAAGGTCTCGCTACGCTAGATCGTTCAAAACTATTCGCGGTGGTAATCAACGAGGCCACAGCTACCGAAGAGCGCTACTACCGTGCGTACCATTTGGGGAAAGCGGCTAGTACTACAGCCGGTAAGTGAGTTTCAAGGAAACAAAACGCTGTATTTTGTCGATATTCTTTCAATTTGAGTCGATGCAAACCACGTCAAAACAGATTTCATTTTTACTCGCGATGGCTATCGCGGTTACCGTCGTCGGCTGTTCGCGCAATCCTAAGGTCCGAGCCGAGAAATACCTGCAGAGTGGCGTGCACTTGTTCGATCAGGGTGATTACCAATCTGCAAGCATCCAGCTTCGGCGCTCATTGCAGGAGAATCCTCGTTCCTCCGAGGCTCACTATCGTCTTGCGCTCACCTATCTGCGTTTGCGGCAATGGCAGGATGCCTATAAGGAGTTGGGTCAGTCTATTGCTGTCGACGCCAACTTCATGCCGGCTCACCTCGAACTGGCGGCTCTCGAGCTCGCAGCTCGACAGACCTCCGAAGCGCGCCACGAGGTCGAAGGCGTTTTAAACAAGGATGCCAACAGTCTTGATGCTCACCTTTTGTTGGGTCAGATTGAATTTTCAGAAAAAGACTTTCCGCAAGCGTTACGCGAGTTTGAGGTGGCGCAGCAGTTAGCTCCGAAAAATGCCATCGCGTTTGTTCGCGCTGGTGATACCGATCTTTTGATAAATCGCAGAAAGGATGCCATCCGTGCCTTTCAGAGCGCAATCCAGGCTGACGCCTCTTATGTTCCGGCCTACCTTGATCTAGCTCAAGTCTATCGGCTCGAGGGCGATCAAAAAGCTGAACTAGATGTTCTGGACGATGCCATCCAGCACAACCCCAAACAGATCGCTCCTTATTTGGCGAAAGCCCAACTCTATGTCAGACAGGGGCAGAATGCGCAAGTTTCCGCGCTCTTTTCACAACTTCGGACCACCTCTGCTGATGCTCCTGATGCCCTTCTCGCCATTGGTGAATTTTATTTCAACATCGGCGATGTTCCTGGTGCAGAGACAGCCTTCAAAGATGCTCTGGCCCGGGATAAGAAGAACAACACCATTCGTAAGCGGCTCATTGAACTGTATCTCAATCAGCACAACTGGGATGAAGCCGAGAGAGTCAATGGAGAGCTGCTGAAGTCCGCGCCTCGTGACCCACTAGGTCGGTTATTCCAAGCGCGTCTGCAATTTGTGCGTGGCGCTAAGGGTGAGGCGACGAGCAGTCTGGAGCAACTGGTTCACGATAATCCCGAAATGGCCTTGGCTCGCTTCTATCTAGGCCTAGCATATGCAGATCGGGGCCAAGCTCCTCGGGCTATCGCCGCCCTGAACGATACCGTTCAACAAGATCCGAATTTCATTTGGGCCTATCTGGGATTGGCGGAGTTATACGCGCAGCAGGGTAGTCCAAAGCTTGCGCTGGATTTTGCCAATCAGGCGCTTGAGCATAGCCACGATTTTGTACCGGCGATTCTGCTACAGGCAAACGCGTACATGCAGTTAGGCGATTACAAAGCTGCAATCACGAAGCTCGAAGCTCTGCGCTTATCGCAGCAACGGAATCCAGCGGTACTCGAACGCCTAGCCATAGCCGCGATGTACCAGAAGCAGTATCGGAAGGCGGAAAGAGAGCTTGAAGCGTCTCTGGATGCGCGGGCCGATTATGTTCCGGCGGTCATTGATTTGGCGAAGCTTTACAGTATTGAAAAACGGCCGACGAGCGAAATCATCGACCGCGTACAACAGCAGATAACGCGTGCCCCGAAGCAAACGGCTTTGTACGAACTTCTCGGTCACATCTACACCGTAAACGGGGATTCTGGCGCAGCTCAGCAAGCGTTCGAAAATGCTCTGAGCTTAAACGAGAATGCCACGGACGCGCGCGTTCAGCTGACACAGCTGTTTACTCGTCAAGGAAAACTGTCGCAGGCAATTCAGAACGCGGAAATCCTGATAGAGAAACACCCGGACCTGCCGTCCGCGTACTTGCTGCTCGGAAGTTTGTACGAGCAGACGGGAGCCATTACTAAAGCCGAAAAGGCCTATGAGCAAGCTCTTCAGAAAAATGAAGACTTTGCGCCAGCGTTAAACAACTTGGCTTGGCTGTATTGCGAGCACGGCGGAAATCTCGATTTAGCGTTGGGGCTGGCGCAAAGAGCAAAGGCAAAGATGCCAGCGGAAGTTACTGTTTCCGACACCTTGGCCTGGATCCAATATCGTAAAGGCTTGTACAGCTCGGCGGCCGCGATCCTCAAGGATATCGCTCAGCAATCTCCTCAGAATGCAACTTATCAATATCACCTCGGTATGACACTCTGGAAGGAAGGCAAAACAACGGAAGCAGGAGAGCCGCTACGCCGCGCCCTTCAGCTTCACCTCAGCACCGATCAGGCTCATGAGGCGGAAAACGTACTGGCCAAGTTGAATAAGTCTCTGTAGCAGGTCCACCTTCCAAGAGAACTTCGGGACATACAGAATGCAAGAAATTGCACTTCAATGGTCAGCCGGGATCTCTACAACAACAATCTAGTCAGTTCGCAAGTCACCAAGATCGACTGTACAACATCTGGGAAAGCATAGCGGCATGTCCCGAGAATCGATAAGAAATGAACCACTGGCATGCTAATTGCACCCGCCACCAATGTGCTAAGCGCTATTCGGAAAAAATTGCCTGACTCAATGGCCATATTCCATTCACTTGAAACGACTAACCAGATCGCCGCCGGGAAGCGGTTATCAGCTCCCGTTGCGAATACTTCTAGTTGTGCGAATCTGGCCGTTCTCGACGAATGCTATTTCCTGCATCTCTTGCAACAGGAGAGAAAGAGGAGCGAACGGTCGAAGCGTCCGTTTTTGCTCATGCTTGTGGAGCCAGGAAATCTCTTGAAGGCTCCGGACCGGGCTGAAATTTTACCTCAGATTACACGCACACTCGCAAGCTGCTCCAGAGAGACGGACTTGATTGGTTGGTATGACTACGACAAAACTCTCGCTGTGCTCTTCACGGAGTTAGGCAAGGATAGTTCGGCAGGAATTGGGCGGATCGCGGACAAGATGCAACGCTCGCTACAGAATGAGCTGGGTTTTGAGACGCTCAAAGAGCTTCGCCTCACGTTTCGCAGTTTTCCCGACAACGATCGCACGCCGCAAAAAACAGATCTCACGTTCTATCCGGATTTTGCGGATGTCGCGGGTCGGCGGATTGTTGCGCAGGTAGTCAAGCGGGCGATTGATGTTTTCGCAAGCGCTGCCGGCATCGTGCTCCTGTCGCCCCTCTTCGCTTTGATCGCTGTGCTGGTGAAGCTCACTTCGGAGGGGCCGGTGCTGTTCCGGCAAAAGCGCATTGGGCAGCATGGTGTACCGTTCACATTCTTGAAGTTTCGCTCGATGTATGCGGGAAATGATCCGAAGATCCATCAGGAGTATGTGGCTAAGCTCATTGCAGGCAATACGGGCGAACTACAGCGGCCTTCACCGACAGGAGTCTTCAAGCTCACCAATGATCCCCGGGTCACGCGCTTGGGCAGGTTTCTCAGAAAAACGAGTATCGACGAGCTTCCACAACTATTTAACGTTCTGTCTGGCCAGATGTCCTTGGTTGGGCCCCGGCCTCCCGTTCCTTATGAATTTCAAAGCTATGACCTTTGGCACCGGCGACGGGTTGTTGAAGTAAAGCCAGGAATCACTGGTCTCTGGCAGGTACACGGTCGATCAAAAACGAGTTTTGATGAAATGGTTCGCCTTGACCTCAAATATGCGAGGACTTGGTCTGTATGGCTCGATCTTAAAATTCTCTGCCAAACACCTGCGGCAGTTCTTTCCGGGGACGGCGCCTATTGATGCCGTTCTTCGCCTATAAAATATCGCTTTAAGTGACTGCGCCAGCACTGAATTTGACGGGAATTGCGGTTGTTGGATGTAGAAGTTCTCGGAATAGGATTGCAAAACATTGCAGCCACCCCGCCGCTGTTTCGGCCTAGTGGAAATCCCAACTTGCGGCTCCGCTGTAGTAAATCCATAAATACTTTAAATACAACTAATTACAGTTGAGCTAATTCAGTGGATTGTTTCGTAAAGTGGAATCGTGATTGCTTCCTCAAGAGCAGGTCGTAGGCAGTTTTCAAAAAGCCAGAGTTCTGGCAACTGAAGGCCAGCTCTTTCAGGTGAGGACATGATTCGAATTGGGGTAATTGGATACGGATACTGGGGACCAAACATAGTGCGCAACCTCCAGAAGGTCCAAGGCGCGCGCGTGGACATCATTTGCGACAAAAGCCCGGAGATGCTCCGTCGTGTACGTCAGGCCCATCCGGAGACTACCGTTACGACAGACGCCAATGACATCCTGTGCTCTCCAAAGATTGATGCCGTTGCCGTCATTACACCAGTCTGGACACACTTTCAACTGGCCAAAACGGCGCTGGAAAACGGAAAGCATGTTTTTGTCGAAAAGCCCTTTACTTCCGATTCCGCACAGGCCGAAGAGCTGATCGAACTGGCGGAAACAAAGGGATTGGTCATCATGGTCGATCATACGTTTCTGTTTACAGGTGCGGTGAAAAAGATCCGGCAGCTAATCGACGAGCAAGTTTTGGGTCCGCTCTACTACTACGACTCCACGCGCGTGAACCTTGGACTATTTCAGCATGATGTAAACGTCATATGGGACCTGGCTCCGCACGATCTCTCGATAATGGATTACTTACTTGGCGGCAAGGCCGAGGCCGTTTCGGCGACCGGGCAGCGGCACTTGAATGGTCATGAAGATATCGCCTTTATGACCGTGTATTTCCCCAATAATGTTATTGCTCACATCAACGTGAATTGGCTTTCTCCAGTAAAGGTACGTACGACCCTGATCGGCGGCGAGAAGAAGATGCTGGTCTGGAATGACTTGGCAGCTGACGAGAAGATCAAGATCTACGATAAAGGGGTAGAGATCAAAACTCGTGAAGGAGTCTATGAGGCTCTTGTAAGTTATCGCTCTGGAGACATGTGGTCACCTCAGCTGGAGCAGACCGAAGCCTTACGGCTCGAGCTGGATTATTTTGTTGAATGCATTTCGGAATCCAATCGCCAGCCAATCAATGATGGTCATGCTGGATTACGTATCGTCAAAATGCTCGAGGCAGCGAATCATTCTATCAAGAAGCGTGGCGAGATCGTGAGGTTGTCAGATGCGCTCTGGCCAATGTCATCTGCGCTGACGAGTGTGGGCAAGCATGAGATGGCGATTAGCGTTGGCGCCTAACTCACGGCAACTATTTCGAGACATTAAAATGGACAATTTTTTATCTATTACTCCTGACGTAAAACTCGGAAGAAACGTTAAGTTATCAAAATTCATCAATCTATACGGTTGTGAGATAGGGGAGGAGACCAAAATCGGGGCGTTTGTTGAAATTCAGAAAAACGCCCGTATTGGGAAGAGCTGCAAAATCTCGAGTCACACGTTTATCTGCGAGGGCGTCTCTATCGAGGACAACGTTTTCATTGGCCACGGTGTCACATTTATCAATGACATATATCCGCGAGCCACAAACGGCGATGGAAGCATGCAAACTGAAGCTGATTGGACGGTTGAAAGCACCGTAATCAAAAAGGGCGCTTCGGTTGGATCTGGAGCAACGATCTTGGCGAATATCACCGTAGGCGAGAATGCCATTGTTGGTGCTGGAAGCGTAGTCACAAGGGATGTACCCGAGAATGCGATTGTTGTTGGTAATCCCGCAAGGGTCTTGCGATATATCGACACTGATGAGTCTTTAGAAGAAATTGCAATCCTCAAATCCTAAAACCAAACCGACCACGAGCAATTTCACTTACGTTCTTCATTGCCACCAGAAGTAGCAGGTTTGCCCCATTCAATATATCCATCAGGAGATGATCGATTGAACCAGAGTGTTCCGTTTCTCGACCTCGTTTCTCCACACGCCCAGTTAGAAGCTGAACTAACTGAAGTCTTCCACAGCGTGTTACGCAGCGCTGGGTTTATTGGCGGTCCTCTCGTGGAGCAATTTGAGAAGGCCTTTGCAAAGTTTTGCAGTACTGAATACTGCATCGGAGCCGCAAATGGAACCGACGCTTTGCGGTTTGCATTAATTGCTGCCGGCGTGCACTCGGGCGATGTCGTCATCACCGTTCCGAACACCTTCATTGCCACTGCGGAGGCAATCTCTCAAGCTGGGGCCCTGCCAGAGTTTGTAGAAGTCGACGAGCGTACTTACAACATTGATCCGCAAGCGTTGCGCCGGTATTTGAGTGAACGCTGCAAATTTGCTCACGGACAACTCGTCAGCATACGTAGTCAGCGTCCTGTGCGCGCCATTGTCCCCGTCCATTTGTATGGCCAAATGGCAGATATGGACCCTATCCTAGAGATAGCGGAGCAGTTTGGTTTGGTTGTCGTAGAAGACGCCTGCCAGGCCCACGGCGCTAAGTACTTTTCAAGAAGAGAAAATAGCTGGAAAACAGCGGGTTCCATGGGGCGCGCGGCCGCTTTCAGCTTCTATCCAGGCAAGAACCTCGGAGCATGCGGCGAAGCCGGCGCGGTGACCACTTCCGATGCCCAGATCGCCCAGACGATTCGCATGCTGCGAGATCACGGGCAAGTGAAAAAGTACTACCACGAAATGGAAGGCTACAATGGTCGCCTTGACGCTCTCCAGGCTGGTCTACTGAACGTAAAGCTCGCTTATCTGGAGCGGTGGAATCAGCAGCGACGAGATTGCGCAACACATTATAACGATCTACTTGCAGCGACACCGCTAGGTATCGTGACGCCGTTCGAGCCTTCATATTCAGAGGCTGTCTATCATCTGTATGTAGTGCGGGTCGATGATCGCGAGCAGTTCCAAGCGCACTTGAGCGCGATTGGAATCGGCACGGGGATTCACTATCCGATTCCCCTACACTTGCAGAAAGCATACGCGTACCTAGGTTACAAAGTGGGTGACTTTCCAGTCGCCGAACACTTAGCGAAAAGTGTTGTTTCGCTGCCGATGTCTCCGACGCTGACTGAAGTGCAGCAGCTGCATGTAGTGCGCTCTGCCATTGAGTTTATGGAGTCGAGAGCGGCTGTTTGTGTTGACCGATAGTTTCGACATGAGAGTATGAACTATGTTAAGTAGCAAAGGACGACCGGGAACCATTCGCGAAAGCACTGACCAAGCAGATGCACCTGATACCCTTGCTAGCGCGGATGTGAGATCGCCGCGAAAAAAGCAGACAAGCACCATCTGGATTGATCTGGATAACTCTCCGCATGTGCCCTTCTTTCGTCCAATCATCAATGAGCTGAACTGTCGCGGGTATTCAGTGATGTCAACGGCGCGCAATTGTTTTCAGGTCGGAGGATTGGCGGAACGTATGCGCGTACCCTGCACAGCCGTTGGCCGTCACTATGGTAAGAACCGATTCATGAAGGTTCTCGGAACGGGAATTCGCACTTTACAGTTACTTCCGTTGATTTGGCGTGTCCGACCGCAGCTTGCTGTTTCACACGGTTCTCGAAGCCAGTTATTGGCGGCTAAACTGCTCGGAATTCCGACCCTTCAGATCGTAGATTATGAGTTCGCGAAAATCTGGATGTTTATTCGGCCCGATTGGGTCATGACACCTAGCATGATTCCAGAAGACGCGATCAGTCTGGATCGTGATCGGATTTTCAAATACCCCGGGATCAAAGAAGACGTGTACGTTCCCTCCTTTCTTCCTGAAGGTCACATCCGAAAGGAGCTCGGAATTGCAGAGACCGAAACCCTCGTTACCATCCGTCCTCCAGCGACCGAAGCACACTATCACGATCCGAAGAGTGACTCGCTTTTCCGAGCCACGATAACACATCTTGCCGGCATGGCAGGCACTCGATTGGTAATCTTGCCCCGGACGGAGCGACAGGCACAAGAGATCCGGACTGCATGGCCCAACCTGTGCCAAAACGGCAAGGTGATGATTCTCGACGAAGTTGTGGACGGGCTCAACCTGATTTGGCATTCCGATCTCGTCATTAGCGGAGGCGGAACAATGAACCGCGAAGCAGCCGCCTTAGGAGTACCCGTGTACAGCATCTTTCGTGGCAAAATCGGCGCTGTTGATCGGTTCCTTGCCGGGAGCGGGCGCTTGGTACTGCTCGAATCAGCCGATGACCTCACTACCAAACTACATGTGGCCCAGCGCCGCCGCGGAGTTTACAGTGCTCCAGAGCAGGCGACCTTAGATGCCGTGGCCGTACAAATCGCCCTACTTGCGGAGCGGAGTCGGAAGGCAGAAACAAACTGAGCCAGCCGTATTGATCCTTTCCGATTTGTTATCAAACCGATGCATATCATCCATGTCGTAGGAGCTCGTCCGAACTTCATGAAGGTAGCTCCAGTCTACGCTGCTCTTGCAAAGCGAAACCACGTTAGACAGACGCTTCTGCACACTGGACAGCACTACGATTTCAACATGTCGGACGTTTTCTTTCAGCAACTCGGTCTACCGGCACCGGATATTAATCTGCAGGTGGGTTCTGGCAGTCACGCTCAACAGACTTCGGCGATCATCAGCCGTTTCGAATCAGTAATCCTGGAGCAGAGGCCGGATTTTGTGGTCGTTTACGGTGATGTCAACTCCACCGTTGCCGCGGCGCTGGTCTGTGCCAAATTGGAAGTTCCCGTCGCGCATGTCGAAGCTGGACTGCGCTCGTTTGATCGCAGCATGCCTGAGGAAATCAACCGGCTGCTAACCGACCAGATTTCCAGTCTGTTGTTTACGCCATCCGCCGACGGTAACGAAAATCTCGCGCGCGAAGGCGTCACACCGGAGAAGGTACATTTGGTCGGCAATGTCATGATCGACACGCTAGTACGCATGCTGCCGGAGACCTCCGCCCGTATTCCTTCCGATCTTCCCTCGCGATATGTGCTGGTGACGCTACATCGTCCTTCAAACGTAGACCAGACCGATTGGCTTGGTGAAATGTTGCGGCAGTTATCCGAGATTTCGGCGGAGGTTCCTGTGTGGTTTCCAGTGCACCCCCGCACGCGCGAACGGCTGCGTCAGGCCGGTGTCAATGGCCAATACCGGACTGTGAGGCTTATGGATCCGCTTCCGTATTTGGATTTCCTGGCTCTACAAACGCGCGCCACAGCGGTCATAACTGATTCGGGAGGCATTCAGGAAGAAACGACGTATCTTGGAGTTCCTTGCGTGACGGTGCGCGAAAACACCGAGCGACCGATCACTGCAACGATAGGCACAAATATTCTCGTTGGTCGCAGTATTCCGCGGGTGCGAGCGGAGGTACTCAAGATCTTGTCCGGAGAGATCAAGAAAGGCGCGATCCCCCCACTGTGGGACGGTCGGGCTGCCGAGCGTGTTGCCAGTATTCTCACTGGAGAGCCAGCTCCGCGCCCTTGATTCGAGTGGCTAAAAAATGACATTTAGAGTTTCGCGCCAAGAGCTTGAGCTTCTAACGCTGAAGCTGCTGGACTACTGTAAGTCCAACTCCTGGGCAGGCTATGACCCGTATGATGCCTTGAATAGCAGGCTCTTTGCTGCTGTTCCGAGGTTGAACTCGAGGGTGCCGCGAATAGTGTTTACCCAACTGCTAAAGCGCAGTCTCGTGAATTTACGTCCCATATTGGGCATTCCAAAAACACAAAATCCAAAGGGAATCGCCCTCGGCATATCAGCGCTCATTCAACTCTCCAGAGCGGGAGTAGGTGATCACGGAGACGACATACGAAGCTTAGTCGAACGCCTTCGTGATTTGCGCTCCCCGGGAGCTCCTTACTGGTGCTGGGGCTACAGTTTCCCGTGGCAGACGCGAACTATCGTCGTCCCTGCGGGAGCTCCCAATCTGGTCTGCACATCCTTTGCCGCCAATTCGCTTCTCGATGCCTACGAGTATGGTGGCGATCCAGCGTGCGTGGAAATGGCATTAAGTGCGGCCGAGTATATGCTCAATGAACTCTATTGGAGTGGAGAGGAAAATGTAGCTGGTTTCGGTTATCCGTTGCCCGAAGAGCGCGCCCAGGTTCACAATGCAAACCTGCTCGCATCAGCTTTGCTATGCCGCGTAGCTAAACTTACAGGGGTCGCTAAATTTGTCGATCCTGCGCTCCGCGTTGCGCGGTACACAGCTACGCGCCAGAATACAGATGGTTCCTGGCCTTACGGCCAGAAGGAGACGGCTCATTGGATCGACAACTTCCATACTGGATATAACTTGTGTGCGCTGCGCTCGATTGGAGACAGTTTAGGCACCTCTGAATTTCAACTGTCTATAGAACATGGCTTCAGGTTTTACCGCAGATACTTCTTTCGTGAGGATGGTGCGCCCCGCTATTTTCATAATCGGACTTATCCAATAGATGTTCACTGCGCGGCGCAGTCGATTCTGACGCTGATCGCATTGCATGATCTCGATTCTGGCAACATGCCGCTGGCCGAAAAGGTTCTACGCTGGACAATCGACCATCTGTGGGATGAAAAGGGCTTCTTCTACTACCGCTCTCTTCGGTTCTGCACCATACGAATCGCTTACTTGCGGTGGTCTCAAGCCTGGATGCTACTTTCCATGTCGACATTATTGAATTCTCTATCAACTCCGGATATGCAAGCGCCAAAACGGGAAACAGTTATGGAGGCGATGTGTTAACTCAATTCAACTATGGGCTGGTCACTCCGGCACGCAACGAGGCTGAATTCATAGAACTGACCATTCAATCCGTAATTTCTCAAACCGTCTTGCCGTTAAAGTGGGTTATCGTGAGCGATGGATCGTCGGACGGTACCGACGAAATAGTCAAAAAGTACGCAGCCCAGTATCCATGGATTGAACTTCTCCGGATGCCGGAACGCCGCGAACGGCACTTCGCTGGCAAGGTGTATGCGTTCAATGCAGGCTACTCCAGTGTGAAGACGTTACCATGCGATTTCATTGGTTGTCTGGATGGCGACATTTCCTTTGACTCAGATTATTTTGAGTTTCTTCTGGCCAAGTTGGCTGAAGACCCAAAGCTCGGGCTCGTCGGCACACGGTTCCGCGATCCACATGACTATACCTATGATTATCGCTTTGTCAGCATTGAACACGTTACTGGTTGTTGCCAGATATTTAGGCGGACCTGCTTCGACGAAATAGGAGGTTATGTGCCGGCAAAGGGCGGCGCCGTTGATCGAATCGTCAACATCGCCGCGCGGATGAAAGGCTGGAAGACCAGGACATTCACGGAAAAGTGCTATTTGCATCATCGCGAGATGGGCACAGCCGAACACGGTATCGTGAAGGTCCGTTTTCGCGACGGCGCGAAAGATTACGCCGTCGGCAGCCATCCCGCGTGGGAAGTGTTGCGTAGTATCTACCAGATGACGCAAAGGCCGTTTGTGATAGGGGGCATCGCACTGCTGGCGGGCTTTCTCTGGAAAACCGTCACTCGGGCGGAGAGACCCGTTGGACCTGACCTAGTGCAGTTCAATCGACGTGAGCAATTGCGCCGCCTGCGTTTGTTCCTCACCGCTAGCACGCTGAAAAGTAATGCCTGAGCCGATTACCGCAACGATGTGCGCCAGCACTGCTGCCTTGCAGGCCGGCACGACTGTTGTCACTGCTAGGGTGCCTCCTCACATTGCCGTTTGCATCTGCACCTATCAGCGGCCACATCTGCTTGCTCGTTTGCTTGAAGCCCTCGATGCGCAGGATACCGGAGCTCGGTTCACGTACTCTGTCGTAATCGTGGACAACGATGGGAGCAAATCGGCCGAGTCTGTCGCTGTGCAGTGGCGCGAGAAAATGTCCATCGACCTACTCTATTGCGTGGAGCCTCGCCAGAACATCGCGTTGGCACGAAATGCGGCGATTCGAAATGCGCCTGGAGAGTTCGTGGCCTTCATCGATGATGATGAGTGTCCGCCCCGTACGTGGTTGATGGAGCTGCTGAAGGCCAGCGAAGAGTACGACGCGGATGCGGTTTTAGGGCCGATCCTGCCCGAGTTTGAGGTCAAGCCTCCAGCATGGATCGTGAAAGGGAAGTTTTTCGAGCGTCCCAACCGCTCCACCGGGGAAAGGCTTCCTTGGAGTAAGTGCCGAACCGGGAATCTGTTGTTGCGGCGGCGCATGCTGCTTCCCGATGACAGTTGGTTCCGGCCTGAGTTCGGCACTGGTGGTGAGGATGTCGATTTCTTCGCGCGTATGTCGCAGCGAGGACACTCCGCCGTTTGGTGCCGGGAAGCCGCGGTTCAGGAGACTGTTCCAGCCTCGCGCTGTTCCCGCAAATATCTTTTGGGCCGCGCCTTACTCAGGGGATGCAACGCAAACCGGCGCAATCATGACCGCCTTGCGAATGCTGCCAAATCCCTGGCCGCCCTGCCGTGCTATGTCGTTCTTCTGCCAGTGCTGGCCCTTGCTGGTCAACATTGGTTCATGAAGTATCTGATAAAGACCTGCGATCACCTGAGCCGTCTGCTTGCGTTTGTAGGGATCAATCTCATCAGCAAAAGAGACATGTGATAATCGACATTTCTACTATTGCCGCGCAGTTAACAGCTCACGTCGGGCGGTCTCTTGTACTAATAAAGAGGAGAAAAAGAAGTGTTTCAGATCGGTAACATCGGAATTAAAGTCGAGGGACAGCTGGTCCGCACGGCCCGGGTCGACGGCGAGAAGTACCTTTTTATCGAAGATCCGGAAGCTGTCTTAATCGGGATAAAGAAATCGGGTCAACGCGTCGATATATTCACCTTTCTCCAGCGGCTTCCCGACGACACTCCGAAACATCGGTATCTGATGGAGATGGATAATCTCGCCGTAGTACCCGTCTCCACATTCGACGCGTGGTGGAAACACCAAGTGAAAGATAAGACAAGAAATATGGTGCGCCGGGCAGAGAAGGCTGGCGTTGTGGTTCGCGAAATCCCATTCGATGGCGCTCTGGTCCGCGGGATAAGCAGCATCTACAACGAGTGCCCAATAAGGCAGGGTAAACCTTTCAGCCATTATGGCAAAGATTTCGAGACGGTTTATAAGGAGGAGGCGACCTATCTGCATAACAGCATTTTCATAGGCGCGTTTCTCGAGGACAAGCTCATTGGATTCGTGAAGTTGCTGTGCGACCAAAGCGGCACGCAGGCGGGGTTGCTTAACATTGTTTCTATGGTTGGCCAACGAGACAAGGCTCCCACTAACGCCCTGGTGGCGCACGCAGTGCGTGTGTGTGCGGAACGAGGGATTCCGTATTTGGTGTACTCCAATTTCGATTACGGCAAAAAGCAGCAAGACAGCCTGAGAGGCTTCAAGCAGCACAACGGCTTTCAGAAATTTAACGTGCCTCGCTACTATGTGCCCCTGACTGCCTGGGGACGTGCTGCGCTGACGCTCGGTTTGCATCACAGTCTGGCAGACCGTATTCCTGAACCTGTGCTTGCCAAAGCACGTCATCTGCGAGCTGCCTGGTACAACCGCAAATTTCAATCGGCTACAGAGACTGCTTAGTAGAGGTGGCGATCCCAAGGCCACCGATTTGGATCCTTATTCAATGCCCGGAATAGTCGGTGTTATCACCAAAATGCCGCGCGAGCGCGCCGAATTGGAGCTGCTCGCGATGGTGGATTCGCTGCGCCATGAGTCGTTCTATCGAAGCGGGGTGTGGATTGACGAAGGCCTCGGCGTTTATGTTGGATGGTCGGTGCGGCAAGGCTCCTTCGCCGATCCAATGCCAGTTTGGAACGAGCGTAGAGACAAGGTTCTAATCTTCTCCGGTGAGGAGTTTCCACAACTCGGTACGGATCTACGCCTACGCGGGCAGGGGCACGATATCAGTTTCGGTGCAGCCTCTTACCTCGTCCATCTGGCGGAGGAAGATGTCTCGTTTCCCGCAAACCTAAACGGCAGATTCCAAGGATTGTTGGTGGATCGAAGCGACGGGACGGCTCTGCTGTTCAACGATCGTTATGGGATGAGTCGCATTTACTACCGAGAAACCGCCGACGCATTTTACTTTGCCGCTGAGGCCAAAGCTATTCTGGCTATCTGTCCTGACGCCTGCAGTATCGACCTGCGTGGAATGGGCGAGTTCATCAGCTGCGGTTGTACGCTTGAAAACCGCAGTTTGTTCCGAGGTGTTCACGTGCTACCGCCTGCCTCTGCATGGCGTTTTCAGAGAGGCGAACTCCAGCATCGAGGCGACTACTTTCGTCCGCAGGAGTGGGAAGAGCAGCCGAAGTTTTCTCCGAAACAGTATTACATGGAGTTACGCGAGGTTTTCTCGCGTGTGCTGCCGCTGTACTTTGGCGGTCAGGAACGTTTAGGCATGTCCGTTACCGGTGGTCTGGACACCCGAATGATCATGGCGTGGCACAAGGCAGCGCCTCGTAGCTTGCCCTGTTTCTCCTTTGGGAGCCTCTACCGCGCAAACGAAGATGAAGTGATTGGTCGCAAACTCGCCGAAATGTGCGGGCAAGAGCATCAAGTGATCAAGGTCGGAGACGAGTTCCTTTCCCAATTTGCTCATTATGCCGAACGTACGGTCCTGCTGTCCGATGGTTGTGTTGATGTGAGTCATTCGCCGGATCTATACGTCAACCAGAGGGTGCGTGAGATCGCCCCAGTGCGTATGACGGGGAACTATGGCGGTGAGGTTCTTCGCCGAGTTCGCGCATTTAAGCCAATGGCGGTGCCGGATAAGCTCTTCAGTGCGGAAGTAATGGCCCAAGAAGCCGTTGCGAAGCAGACCTACTCTGAGCAGCTCGATTGTCATGCACTGTCATTCGCGGTGTTTCGCCAAGCACCTTGGCACCATTACAGCCTGTTTGCTCTGGAGCAAACACAGGTAACCGCGCGATCGCCCTATCTTGACAACGATTTTGTTCGCACAGTCTTCCGTGCACCAGCCTCAGCGTGCGAGAACAACGATGTTTGTCTACGGCTCATCGCCGAGGGCGACGCCGCGATCGCTGCTCTCAGAACCGACCGCGGTCTAGGTGGAGATCGCAACGCTATTTCGGCGGCTCTCCTCCGGCAGTATCTCGAATTCACTTTCAAATCCGAGTACGCTTACGATTACGGGATGCCGCAAGCCGTGGCGAAAATCGATCACCTGTTGGCACCGCTCCACTTAGAGCGGATCTTTTTGGGCAGACATAAGTTTTATCACTTCCGTGTTTGGTATCGCGACAGCCTCGCCCGCTATGTGCGCGAAATTCTGCTCGACAGTCGTACGCTGAACCGACCATATTTACATCCCAAGATTGTGGAGACGATAGTTGGCGGTCATCTAAAGGGTGATCGCAACTACACCATTGCGATTCACAAACTATTGACGCTTGAATTGATTCATCGCCTCTTCATTGATTCGTCTTCGCCGCGGAAGCGTGTATCGGAAACCATGACCGATCGCCGTGTGACGGTAAACTAATGCCGCCTTCGATTGCGGCACTTCTGTTCGGCGCAGGCATCGTCGGGCTGAATTATCTCGATCGTGACCGCGAGTCCCGCACCTCGCCGGCGATCTGGCTGGCCGTCATTTGGGTGTTTATCGGCGCTTCGCGCATGATTTCGCAATGGCTCCAGCCCGGTTCTGTGCTGCTCACCTCGGAACAAGTTTTGGAAGGCAGCCCGCTTGACCGCGCGATCCTGAGCGCGCTTGAGGCCGCAGCACTGTTAGTCCTAGCGTTTCGCTGGCGGCGAACCTCACGGCTACTAGCGGAACATCGAGTCGTGCTGCTGTTCTTTATTTATTGTGTCGTTAGCGTAGTGTGGTCGGATTTTCCGCTTGTGGCCTTTAAGCGATGGACCAAAGCCTTGGGAAATTTTTCGATGGTCCTCCTGATTCTGACTGATCTCTATCCGATTGCCGCGATGAAGCGGTTGTTCGCCCGCGCCGGGTTCCTGCTTGTGCCGATTTCGGTATTAGTTATCAAGTATTTTCCGCAATACGGTCGAGGCTATCTTCACTTCTCTTGGGAGGTGTTTTACTCCGGGGCGTCTCTAGATAAGAACGGCCTCGGCGCACTTTGCCTTGTCTGCGGCTTGGGTTCTCTGTGGCAATTCACCGAAGCTTACAGCGACAAGCAGATTCCTAACCGGCGTGGGCACCTGGCTGCTCATGGCACGATCTTGGTGACGGTCGTCTGGCTTCTCTATTTAGCGCACTCCTCCACTGCATCATCATGCCTGGTACTTGGGAGCGCCGCTTATTTGCTGACCAAGAGAAGTGGAAAGGTCAAAACGGTCCACGCATTCACTGCGGTATTGCTGATTGCAGGCGTCTTCTGCACCGTCTTCCCTGACGCGTACGACTCGCTGGTTCGGTCCCTCGGACGAGCTCCTGATCTGACCGGACGCGCCGACATTTGGCGTTATGCCCTGAGCATCCACATAAATCCGTTGCTAGGCACTGGGTTTGAGACCTTCTGGCTGGGGCCGAGAGCCGACTACATTTCCAGCAAGTTCATCTTTCGAGTCAATCAGGCCCATAACGGATATCTCGAAACATATTTGAATCTGGGCTGGATCGGGGTGACGTTGCTCGCTGCACAACTTATGGTCGGCTACCGCAACATTGTCCGTGGCGTGCGCCAGAGGGTCCCCTCAGCTGCATTCTTGTTTGCTCTGCTCTTGATTGCGACCGCATACAACATGACCGAAGCAGCATTCAAAGTTATGCATCCGGTATGGATCGCGTTTCTATTTGCAGTGACTGGCGCCGCGGCGGCTGCACCGCGACATAATGCGGAAAACATTCCTGTGCCCCAGGGAACAGTAGAGGCAGAAGCCGATTTTTTGGCCGAACCGATACAACAGCCATTTTTTGCCTGACCTTGCATGGCCAAATTGCTTCAATCCCACCCTCGTCGCACGCCCTGGCGGCGACTGCGGGACAGTTATGAGCGGCGTGCCGCCAGCTTCGTCTTTCGTCAGCGCTTTCGGGTCAATCCCACGAGGGCCGTCATATCGTTTACCTTCGACGATTTTCCGCAGTCGGCCCTGCACGCCGGCGGAGGCATTCTCGAGCGATACGGGCTGCGCGCGACCTATTATGCTTGTCTCGGTCTTATGGGCGAAGAGATCGCAACTGGCAAGCTCTTTGATGCCGCCGATTTGCAGGATTTGGTGGGGCGCGGTCACGAGCTCGGATGCCACACTTACTCCCACTCTCATGCTTGGCAAACCGATACGCGAACCTTCGAGCAGTCAGTAATCGACAACGGTCTAGCCCTCCAGAACTTGCTCCCGGGTATGCGGTTTGAAACACTCTCGTTTCCGATCAGCACGCCTAGACCGCTTACCAAAGCCAAGATCGCAGGGAGGTTCCTGTGCTGCCGGTCGGGCGGCCAAACGTTCAACAAAGGAGTTGTTGATCTCAATCAGCTCTCCGCGTTTTTCTTAGAAAAAAGCCGGAATGATTTCACCGCAATAAAGGAGGTTATTGACCGCAACTGCCGTATGCGCGGGTGGCTCATTTTTGCAACACATGACATTGCCGACAACCCAACTCCCTACGGATGCACACCTCAATTTTTCGAGCAGGTCGTTGCATATGCTTCCTCCAGCAACAGCTCAATCCTTCCTATGATGCAGGCATTGCGGGCGCTTCGCTCTTAGTAGCACAAGAGCCATTCAGGGACGGGGTTATTTCCGCCAAAGACGGCAGGAAACGACTGAGCAACCTCCTGTAGTTGGCTGACCTCTGAGTACTTACGCCTCTAATTTATTCGCGTCCTTCCGTAACATTGAACGGTGCCGGTGGGATGTGTAGACTTTTGCATACGGCTCAACATTGAACGATTTGCAGCAAGACCCAACGTGCAGGGGTAGATGCCGCAGCGCTCCACGCTCAAATTGAACGTAACCTTACAGTGCGCCACAAGTACGACGAGGTGCGATGATAGTTAAGAGACTGTTGGTGTTGTTCAGCGTCGCGGCTGCTCTATCCGCGTATTCTCAAGCCCAGCTCTGGTCGGGAATTCTGGCTCCGAGCCGCGCCATCGATTGGTCGCAGGCAGGCGCTGGGCTAATCCCGAACCGGACCAGTATCTGTTCAACCCTCAATCCCGGTGCCACCGCATCGCAGATCAACACGGCTATCGCGAACTGCTCGAGCAGCGGGGGCGGGGTGGTTATGCTCAGTGCCGGAACCTACTCCGGAATGGGTGGAATTAACCTGAAGTCCAACGTTACCTTGCGGGGTGCGGGCCCGGATGCAACATTCCTTGTTTTCACCTCCGGGACAGGTTGCAATGGTTTGGGGGCCTTCGTTTGCGTCGATAACGGCGATGATGACTATCCCAACGGCGGTGTGCAAAACCGTGCCACTTGGACGGGCACGAACGGGAACAGCGGAACCTATACCCAAGGTGCGACGACACTGATTCTTGGCGCCGTCTCAAAAGGCAGCATTAACAATTTGCATATAGGCAGCAACCTGATCCTCGATCAGGATCAAGACTACAATACTGACCCCGGCGACATTTATGTTAGCGATTCGTCTACGGTGATTCAGCTAAGTGGCCACACGGGGTGCGGAGACGTTATGGGTGCTCCCAGCAATGGCCAGCCCCGCGTGCAGACGCAAACCGTTCAGGTTACGTCGATCAGCGGCACCGGACCTTGGACCGTGGGAATAACACCTGCCGTCTATGCTCCCAATTGGAGGGGCGCGATGAATCCCGGTGCCTGGTGGCCGAACCACGTTCCCATTACCGGCGTCGGTATCGAGAGCCTATCGCTGGACTATTCTGCTGGACCGCATGAGTCCGGTGGCATATTCTTCGCCGACGCGGCGAACTCGTGGGTTAAGAATATCCGATCGATCAATGGCACCGTGGACAAACACGTTCGCATGTATCAATCGCGCAACCTGACTGTACGCGACAGCTATTTTTACGGCGGTACGGGAACAAGCGAAAACTACGGCGTTGACGATGGATTCCACAGCTCAAACAATCTGGTCGAGAACAATATTTTTCAGCACATGGCCACTGCGACAATTGCTGAATGCTCTTCCGGTTCAGTGTTCGGTTACAACTATGCCGTTGACAACAACTACATCAGCTCGACGAACTGGCAGCAGCAGGATGCCACGAAACATGGCGCTGGTGAGCATTATGAATTATGGGAAGGCCAGATTGGCGCCGGCATGATGAACGATGACCTCTGGGGCACCAGTTTCATGCAGACGGTATTTCGCAATCGCTGGAGCGGGCGCGACCGTACGATCAAAACTCAGCAGACGATTGCCATCAACGACTATGCGCGTAATCGTTATATGAATGTGGTGGGCAATGTGCTTGGTACAGCGGGCTACCACACGGTTTACACCAGCGCGCCTACCAGCGCGACCTCCTCTGGCAACAGCACAAGTGGCGACCTCTCCGTGTTTGTGGTCGGGTTTTCTGGCAATGACGGAACAATACAGTCAAGCACCGTCACCAATGATCTGCCCACCGTCAATTCCCTGATGCGATGGGGCAACTTCGATACTGTGAACAATGCGGTGCGCTGGGTGGCATCCGAGACCGGAAGCAATGCAGTGACCTATCCGGGGTTGTCGGCACCAAGCCAGAGTTTGCCGGCTTCGTTCTACCTGAGCGCGAGGCCTTCTTGGTGGGGATCCATGCCGTGGCCAGCCATAGGACCTGACGTAACCGGCGGGAACGTAAGCAATGTGGGCGGACACGCTTACCTGACGCCTGCTGCTAGTTGTTATCTGAATGTGCTGGCCGGCCTGACGGATGGTACGACGGGCATTCTTACGTTTAACGCGAACAAGTGTTACACAAGTTCGGTCAACCTGCCGGCACCGCCGACTAACGTAACGGTCGTCGTCAACTGATTTGACGACGAGTGCTGTGGAGTCGTAAACCTCTGGCTGGGGTGAACGACAGGAGACTGCAACGTGTAATGTTCTCGTCCAGCCGCCTTGCATCGCCTTTGAGGCGTTGAGATTTCTTCCGGATCCACGTTGATCCATACTTTCTGTTACTCTCCCGTCCAAGACAGGGCGCGATAATCCCCTCGAAAGATTTCATCTATTTCCCAGCATTGGAGTAGCGCACCAGCATGAGCAGCATTTCCGTACACACCGAAGCCGCATCTCGTCCCAAGGTGATTTCAGTTCTTGACAAAACGACAGCGCTGAAAATTGCTTTCTTCGGCATTTTCGGTGTGCATAACCTTGGCAACGAGTGCACTTTGCAGGCGATCCTTCATAACGCGAGAAAGTGGCTGCCAAGTGCCGAGCTATCCAGCATCTCCTACGACCCTGACGACACAACACTGAGACACGGGGTCAAAGCTGTGCCGGTCAACGGCAGCACTGCTCGGAATCCAGGTGTAGCTCGATCGGCCGGGATCGGCAGGTGGCGACGTATCTTGTTTCACCGGGTCCCGGGCGAGCTGCGCGAGCTGCGGCGGGCAAAGCAAGCGCTGAAAGATTTCGATTTGGTGGTGATGACCGGTACTGGCATGCTGACTGACTATATGACAACGGCTGCGGGTTTTCCCTACGACGTTTTTAAGTGGTCTGTGGCGGCAAGGTTGGCAGGCTGCAAACTGCGCTTTGTCGGGGTCGGAGTTGGCCCCATCTATGGCCGTGTGAGCCGATGGCTGATTAAACGCGCTCTTTCATTGGCCGATTTCAGAAGTTTTCGTGATGAAAATTCCAGGAACCGGGTACGAAAAATCGGTTTCAACAGCGACACAGACGCTGTCTTTCCAGACCTTGCCTTTAGCCTGCCGCCGGCGATCTTTCCGCGAAAGCAATCCCGCAGGAGCGCAAAGCCGGTTCTGGGTCTCGGAATTATGGATCACCGCGACATCCACATTGCGACGCGGGAAGAGCAAGAGGCAGGCTATGCGGCTTACCTTGAGAAGATGTGCGAATTCGTATGTTGGCTGGTGATGAACGGTTACACCGTACGCATTCTGCAAGGAGATTTCAAATACGACCGTGCGCCGAGAGCCGACCTCAAGGCAAAGTTGGAAGGTAGAGGCGTGCGTTACGAAGAAGCAGGAATCATCGATGAAGATACGACCACTGTCGAAGAACTGCTCCGGCAGCTCGCCGACTGCGACTTCATCGTTTCACCGCGCTTTCACAACCTGGTTCTGGGCTTGATGCTGACAAAGCCGGTGATCTCGATCTCTTATGACCCAAAGAGCGACGCTTTGCTGCAGGCATTCGGGCTAGATCGCTATCGACAGGCCCTGACCGAACTTGATGTAAAGAAACTCATGGACCAACTCATTTCACTCAAAGCGAACGAGGAGAGGATCAAGCCAACAATCGCCGAAGTCACTGCTCGAAACCAGCGCCTGCTCGCAGAACAGTACGAGGTCATTTTCGGGAAGTTTTGATTTGCAGGTGCTGGCGGGCATTTTCAAGGTAATCTTTGCAGATGAAAACACCGTCGAAGGGATAGATGATGGAAGCTGTCGAGAACTATAGAGGAAGAGACTACTGGATCGTCGAAAATAAACTGTACACTGAACCGAGCTTCCGGCTTAAGAAGTGTGCGCGGATAGTCAACGATAGCGCCGCAGGGAAGAAGTGTAATCTTCTCGACGTGGGTTGCGGACCTGCAGCGCTGCGTCGGCTGCTCCATCCGAATGTGGAATATCGCGGTATCGACATTGCCATCCAGCAGCCGGCAACCTATCTTCGCGAGGTAGATTTCGGTGAAAAGGCTATCGGCTTTGACCAAGAAAGATTCGACTTCATCGTGGCCATGGGCGTTTTTGAATATATGGGGGGGCGGCAAAGCAGGAAATTCGAGGAGATTGCGAGCATTCTCAAACCCAACGGTACCTTCATCATGTCTTATATAAATTTCGGGCACGTGCGCGGACTGGTTTGGCCTAACTATAACAATATGCAACCCATCGCCGAGATGGCGAAAAATTTGAAGCAGGTTTTTCAATTGAAGAAAAGCTTTCCGGCCTCGCACCACTGGCGCCAGAAGCAGCCCGGAAGATACGCGCTGCAGCCTCTGCAGATGCACTTGAACTTCAACGTGCCAGTGCTCAGTTCTTGGTTCGCAGTCGAGTACTTTTTCGTTTGTACGCATCGATGATGTTTTGAGATTGAGCTAGCGGTCGACGCTGTAGCTGCCCGGATCTGCGTTGTCCCTCTCCAGACCTGTGATGTTGCCGAAATATAACAAGTACAACTCAATTGTGATTCTAGGTTTTTGCTCGGCAGCTCTCGTAGCCGTGCTGAGTTTTTCCCTAACATCTTGCGCTCGTCATCGAAAGGCACATTCTGCAACTGTGTCTTGGCAGCCCAGCGCGTCGCGTGTGAAGGGTTATTACATTTACCGAAGTACCCGATCGGGAGGCCCGTATCAGCGTATCCATTTGGCTGGCAGCGATGAAACCACTTACGTGGATTCTGATGTAACTGCGGGGGCCACTTATTACTACGTTGTGAGTGCAGTCTCTCTTTCGGGCACTGAGAGCGCGCATTCGCCGGAAGTGGTCGCTTTCGTGCCCGGTCCAAAGCAATGAAAGCCGAATCGCCGCAGTTGCTCTTGCGTCCCGCAATGGCGCGAGACTCGGTGTCAAATGCGGCTGGCCGTCGGTGGTTTCGACTGGCGTTTGCGAGCGTCTTCATCGTACTTGTGTTGGTCTGCACCGGAGTATCCGCAATTCGGACGGCGCTGCTCCGTTCGGCCGGGCGGGCGCTGGTTAGTCAGTCGTCGAATCGGGCGGCGGACGTGATTGTCGTAGCCACGGAGGCCAGCGGCGCCGGAACTCTTGAGGCCGCGGATCTTGTACATAGCGGAATTGCGAAGCGCGTCGCCGTATTCGCCGATCCTCCCAGTCGCGTTGACCGAGAGTTCTTGCGCAGAGGGTTGCCCTATGAGGATCGCGCGGCTGTATCCACAAGACAGCTCAAGGAATTAGGCGTCGAAAATGTGGAAATTATCCCCCGGACCGAGGCGGGCAGCGAAAACGACGGCGTCGTGCTGCCGGACTGGTGTGATCGGAATCACATTCGGACTCTGGTACTCGTCACTACATTCGATCACTCTCGACGATTGAAGCGCATTCTGGACCGCGCTATGAAGGGCCACGAAGCCAAGGTTCTCGTGCACGCGTCCCGTTATTCAACCTTTAATCCTGATCTCTGGTGGCGAACGCGTGACGGCACTCGAATTGAGATAACAGAATTGGAGAAGCTGTTACTGGACGTGGCGCGGCACCCATTCTAGCGCGGTCCTACCGCTAGACAGAGAGTTCGATCGTTTAATGCATTTCCAATTTGCCTAACTTAACGCGCCATTATGGTACACAGCGACTGTAATCCATCGAGCCTGACTGGAACTGCTGACCCTCTGGTTAGCGTTATTATCCCTGTCTTCAACAGAGCCGGAATTATCATCCGAACAGTTCAAGATGTCCTCAGACAGACATACCGGAACATAGAGATCATCGTTGTCGATGATGGCTCCACCGATGACACGCCGCGTCGTCTAGCAGAGTTGGGTAAGATGATCCGCACGGTAAGACAGGAGAACCAAGGACCAGCGGCTGCGCGGAATCGCGGTATCGGCGAAGCGAGGGGGCAGTTAATTGCGTTTCAGGATTCTGACGACCACTGGCACCCAAGTAAGCTTCGCCGACAGGTGGACTTGCTCGCTAAGTTGGATCCTTCAGTGCCTTGCTGTTTCTGTAATGCCGTGCTTCGTCATCCAGAAGGCAAGGAGACCACGAGCTTTCACCTAAGTGCCTTGGATCCCAGTCATCCGCAGGGACTTTGGTCAAATCCGGAGGAAATCGTCGCAACTCGATGTCTATTGTTCAATCAAGTGATTGTTGCTCGCAAGGAGGCGCTCCTGCGAGTAGGCGGGTTCAACGCTGACCTTAGGTATCTTGAGGAATGGGACCTGGCTCTCAAACTTTCTATGCTCGGTCCGTGGGCATTCATCGCAGAGCCTCTGGCGTACTGGAATCCAGGCACCATCCACAGCGTGAGCTCACGAGCTGCTACGGAACTTTCAGACCTCCGTGCATGCGGCGTTCGAGTCCTATCTGACGCACTGGAGCGACTGAACGGTGGTAGTGCGAGCGTCCGGAAATTCCTTCTTCAGAGTTTGCAAGTACAACAAGTCTTATGTCGCGCCGCAAGTTCGGGTGCATGGACCGATACCGGAGCAGGCCTCACGGGCGGAACAATGTGGCAGGCCGAAGATTACCATCCACATATCAGGCGGAACGATGATGCATTCCCGCGCATGCACACACGACCCATCGCGTGACGTTCCATTGCCTCTTTTTTAATCCCTAAAAGATTTCCTTCTTTCGTTCGGCTCGTTTCCGTCTGGTTTCGTTAACCAATGTGAAAAGGAGTCCCTTAGTGTGCAAGGGATTGCCTAGTAGCGCGTGAGAAACCGCCCAGTGGCCTGTAAATGCAGATCCAATTTTGGAACTCCATTTGCACAGTTTCAACCGCTGCATTCCCCGACGAATCTTGGGTGTCTCCAAAACTCCACTAATGTTAGGTTTCTGGAAAGCTCCAATGAAAAACGAATTGACCCGGTCGACTTCGGCATTGCCGAAGCGCAGCGGCGATGTGCGCACGTTGCGTGAAAACTGGTCGCTTTTTCTCGCGATCAGCCTTCGCGTTGTTCTTCTGGGGCTTCTTGCGGTGAGCTCGGCCGCGCAAAATCCGGTCGTGCTGGAAAATCAGCAACCCGGCAGCGGTGGCTGGCTGATCCAGGGCAATACGGGTTCGGATTCTGTGGGGCAGATTCGTGCATACATGGGGGCCGTGAGCGTGAACAAGGGTCAAAACATCGATTTTCACGTAAGCGTCAATCCAGCACAGACATATACAATCGACCTTTATCGCCTTGGCTGGTACCAGGGATCGGGCGGTCGTCTCATGCAGCACATCGGACCGCTCAACGGAACGCAGCAGCCCACCTGCCCAGTCGACAGCACCACCGGGTTAATCGAGTGCCACTGGGCAGTCGGGTATACCCTAACCACACAAACCTCCTGGACCAGCGGTGTGTATTTGGCGGTGCTTACCAACGCACAGGGTTACCAGTCCTACGCCAATTTCATATTGCGTGATGACAGCCGCGTCGCCCCGTTACTTTATCAGGTTGGCGTCAACACGTATCAGGCCTACAATGACTATCCCTACGACCAGAAGACCGGCAAAAGCCTTTATGGCTTCAATAGCTACGGAGCCAACACCGTTGGCGGAAGTCCGGCCGCAGTAAAGGTATCCTTCGACCGGCCATATAACACCGATGGCGATTGCGCTGTGTGGGGGCACTGCGTGCTCGCGTTGGACACGGACTGGATTCATTGGCTCGAAAAGTCTGGGTACGACGTCGCTTATACGACCGATCTCGATATACACACGAACGGAAACATTCTGCCCAATTATCACGGCATGATCATCGGCGGCCACGATGAATATTGGTCGAAGGCGATGTATGACAATTTTATCTCCGCCCTGAACGCGGGCGTGAATCTTGGCTTTTTCAGCGCGAACTCAATCTACTGGCAGATACGCTACGAGTCGTCAAGTAGTGGTGTGCCGAATCGGGTCATCGTGTGCTACCGCGATGCTACTATCGATCCCACGACAGATCCCACGACCACGACCGTCAATTGGCGAGATCCTCCGCTGAACCGTCCGGAGCAGACACTGATCGGAGTGATGTATACCAATCAGGTCTCGGCGAATAGTCAGGGCCAATATCCTAATTTCGTGGTGAATAACAGCAGCAACTGGGTCTATTCCGGTACAGGCTTCAAGGACGGCGACACGGTCACAGGACTTACCGGCTATGAAGCCGATCGTCTTTTCAGCACTTATCCCGGGCCGACTGCTGTAAGCGGCACTTATACACTCCTCTCTCACTCGCCATTTCAGGCCAGTGGCACATCCGACTACCAAAACAGCTCCGTTTACCAGGCCCCGAGCGGAGCGTGGGTTTTCGGTGCCGGAACCATCAACTGGGCCTTGGCGCTTGACAGCTTCAATTTGGGTAGCGCAACCAGCTTAGTTGACAGTCGCATACAGCAAACGACCGCCAATATTCTGGGACAGTTCATCGGAAATCCTCCGCCCGATT
Source organism: uncultured Terriglobales bacterium (assembly GCA_964399125.1). Lineage (GTDB taxonomy): Bacteria > Acidobacteriota > Terriglobia > Terriglobales > Acidobacteriaceae > Gp1-AA112. The sequence goes on along the minus strand of CAYNPS010000006.1, from coordinate 1,267 downwards.
TCACGCTTGCCACTTCTCCAGCGACCCAGACAGTTGCTCCAGGTGGAAGCACTACTTACAACGTAACGATCAGTCCCAAAGGGACCTTTTCGGGAAATGTGAACCTCAGCGTCACCGGTCTTCCCAGTGGCGCAACCTTTACCTTTAATCCCAACCCGGCGACCTCCTCTTCCACACTGTCAGTAACGACCAGCAGCACAACACCAACTGGCACTTATACGCTTACTATTAGTGGCGTTAGCGGTTCTTTGACTCACACCAATACGGTTACATTGACCGTAACAAATCCTGATTTCTCGCTCAGCGCTACCCCGACGAGCATGACAATATTGCAGGGTGCCGCGGCTAGTTACACAGTAAATGTGAATCCAATCGCGGGGTTTTCAGGTCAAGTCACCTTCAGTATCACGGGAGTGCCTTCCGGAGCCACCCCTTCGTTCACGCCTAATCCGACTACATCGTCTTCGACCTTATCGATTTCAACAAGTTCAACGACTCCGCTTGGCAGCTATACTTTAACGATCACCGGGACCTCTGGCTCATTGACTCACACCACGACCGTCAATTTGGTCGTGAGCACTCCAGACTTCTCGCTGAGCGCATCACCGTCGAGTCAGACCGTCACGCAGGGGCACTCGACGACTTATACGGTTACGGTGAATCCGATCTTGGGCTTCGGCGGCCAGGTGACTCTGGCGGTTTCCGGACTTCCAACTGGAGCCTCGGGCAGCTTCAGCCCGAATCCCACAGCAACTTCGGCAACCCTGACCGTAACCGCCGGAGCGAGCACTCCGGTAGGTACTTCAACGCTGACGGTGACGGGCACAAGTGGATCATTGACGCACACCACGACGGTTTCGTTCAAAGTGAATCCGTCGGGAGTAGCCTTTGATAACAAAGTCAGTTCGAATTTTCAATTTGGGGTGACCAAGATCACGACACCAGCCTTCACCATTGGCAGCAATGCCAATCGGGCGGCGATGATCATGGTGGCGATGAGCGCTAACACTGCGAGCAACATCACTGCGAGCCTCGGTGGCGTGAGTGGCACCCTTGTGCCCGGTTCGGACTCAGGCACAACCGCCTCCGGTCGCACGATGATCTTCCAAGTCATCAACCCCCCATCCGGATCGCAAACTGCGACTGTCTCCTGGACGGGCAGCATGAATGCCGACGTAGGCGTGATCACGGTGAGCGGTGCCGACCAGACCAATCCAGTCAACAACGGTGCGTTCTTTGCCACGAATTCGAGCGCGAAGGCGAGCGC
>CAYNPS010000005.1:49853-74551 GCA_964399125.1 uncultured Terriglobales bacterium | reverse complement strand
CTACTGCAGACTGCGCGCCATCCGACTGCGTGGATGGCATGCATCCGAACGGCTTCAGCGCCAGCACCATGTGGCAGAGCTTGTGTTTCGTGTAGTAGATGTTCTTGCCGACTTCGAGGTGTCCCTCGCCGCCGCGAGCGAACTGGTTGTAGAACGGCATGGCCAGGTCGGCCATCTCTTTCTGGTCCACGAGATGGTGCGCGATGTTTCCCAGCGCTTCAACCACGCGGTGATACTGGCGTGAGTAGATCATTTCGCCGACGCTCAGCCCGGCGATTTTCTTGCGGAAGTTCAGCTCGTTGACGGCATGCTTGTGCAGCTCCCACCAGGCGGGTTTCTTGTATTTGTCTGCGAGCGGCTTCTTCTCGCGCCACCGCTCCTTGACCTGGTACATCATGTACATGATCCAAGTAGCGATCGGTTCGACCAGCACCTGCGCGCCTTCCCGTTCCAGGAATGCGAACATGTTGAAGTTGCCGTCGCCTTCGGTGGTCTGTGCCCAGAATTCTCCGATAATTTTGACGACCGGCTTCACGCGGAGGCGATCCACCTCGATGGTGGCGAGATGGTCGTGAACAGCCTGCAGGCACTCCTTGTACGCGCGGCCATAGAGGTGCTCCCAAACTTTGCCCAGCGAGTTCACCCACTTCTCCCAGCCGCTATTTTTGTGCTTGGCCAGATAACTCGAGGCCCATTTCGGCAGATCTTCGAGATCCTCGAACGGCTTGCGCTCTTTGAGCATGGTGCACATCATGTCCACCGATTCCTGAAAGACGCGATCGGTCTGCCCTTTGTTCACTTCGAATGGGCGGATGCGGAAGATCATCTCGTTCATGATGTCGCCCATATTCATGGCGTTGAGCATGCCCATGCCGAAATCGACAGTGAACTTGAGGCCGGGCTCACCGGAAGCGGCCTTCACGCCATCGTTCTGCTGAAAGAGCAGCACGCGGAATCCGTCGTATCCGGCATTCTGCAGCGCCAGCCGATATTCGGACTCATACATGCCAAAACGGCAGGGACCACAGGATCCCGCAGTGAAGAAGACATAGTTGTCGATGATCTCCCGTTTCGGAATGCCCGCCGCTTCGAGAATCTGCAGGTACTGCACCAGATTGCCGACGGTGAAGTATGTCGGATTGCACTGTCCGTTATTGCCGTATTCCTTCCCCAGCTGGAACGCCGCTACGTTGGGGGTCGGTAGCACGTCGCACTTGTAGCCGCAGGCTTCGAATACAGCTTTCATGACTTTTTCGTGCTTCCAGGTAAGTCCGCCGATCAGAATGGTGACTTTGTCGCGTTCGGCGGCAGTGAAGGCGCGCTCAATCGGGCGGTGAAAGTGCTTGGCGTGGGTGCTGTCGAGCCCGGCCTGGCGGGCCAGGCGCTCGCGTTCGGCTGTCAGACGGCGGCGGATCTCTTCTTCAACAGAAACTGGCGGACGGCTGGTTAAACCCTCGAGCGGTACATCGATTTTCGTAACGGACATAGAGTTCTCCGTGGGGATCGCAGAACGCGGGCGGTAAGGTTGATCGTTGTTGACTAGGGGAGCGAACAATGAACCTTGTGGGCCGGGGAACGTGTACGAAGTAAAGCGAGTGTTGCTGAGTTTCTAAGAGGCTTGTTTTCTTTGGGGAATGAGGGCTGGTTGCGCAGGCAAGCTTCGCCGAAGACGTACGCAGAACGCTACTGCCACGACGAACAACAGAACGACTTCTGTCCATGCTCAGCGAGCGAAATTCATGCATGGCACCGCATCCAGGTCTTACTTCAGATGCTCGTAGTGGGTTTAAAGATACAGATTGAAAAAAGCTTTGGCAAGTGAAGGGGTGTCGAGGAGCGCCATCTACTCTCTTTGCTTTCGTGCCGGGCGCCCTCGCCCGGGTGTTAAGAATTTCGTGATTTCCTGATTTCGCGATTTCGCGATTTTCTTCCTCAGCTCAGGGCGACATCGCGGAATCACCCAATCAAACAGTCACGATGAATGCCCGGGCACCCGGCTCCATGTTGGTGTCGTTATAATTCTGCTTTCGAGGTTTCCCTCTATGGCATTCACCCCGCCGCCGGATAAGATCATGTTTGAGATTTACCGGGACGTCTCCCGGAACGGCGCTTACGAAGTGATCTACTTCACGGAACTCGACGATCACAATCGGGAGGCAGAAATCAATCGTGCCTCGAACGGCGAGCACGTGTATGACGGCTTCATCCGGAACAAAGGAAAGGATCAGGCCAAGCTCGTGCTCGGTTCCATTCTGGAACGGCTGAACAATGGCGAGAATCTGCCAGCCATAGAGATTGAGAAAGAATTGCAGCCGTATACAGCCTGAAGGGAACGTGGAGTCGGGCGCCCTCGCCCGGGTTTTTGGTGAGGACTTCGATGAACCATCTGCCAAGACAAGTAGCAAAACTTCTACGAGCTACTGAGAATCAAAGCAAAATCAAAGGCAAAACCCGGCCGAGGGCGGCCGGCTCCACGTTCGCTCGTTTTATTTCTTCATATTTTCGTGCCAGAGCCACTCGTACTCTTCTGGGGAACTGACCAAGCCTCGTCTCACCGGATTCGTGATGATGTAGTCCATGTAGTAGTCGAATTCGTTTTCGCGAGTTGCTCTATCGAAAGATTCCTCCTGCCACACGCGACCCTTTCGCTTAAGCAGGCGGTTGATGTTGTGTGAAGATGCTCCTTTGATGTCACCAATGATGCGATACATCGGCTCTGCCTCCTCTTCGGTCCTATGAATGATCGTGAAAAAGAGATGAGCGTGTTCGGGCATTATCACGAAGGCATGCATTCGAACGCGACGACCGTCCTCGTACATGCACGACTGCATGGCTAGCGTTCTGGCGGCTGGCGGTAGCTCCCATCGACCATCAGAGTTGAAGGTGACGAAGATGGGGACGTTGTCCTGAATGTGCGGTAGCGTTCAGCGGTATCGATAGAGATTACGTCGGAGCTTTATGACCGTCCTCTGCGGAGTGTGGAGGATGGTCGGTCTCTCCGATTTGTTTCCTTCATCTCCCATCGGTATTCATAAAAACAAAGCAACGTGGAGCCGGGCGCCCTCGCCCGGGTTTTGCCTTTCTGTTTTCAGGATTCTAAGCTCTTGCTCCCCTAGGTTTTCCTATGCAGCAAATCAGGTTCCAACCAAACACCCGGCCGGGGGCGGCCGGCTCCACGTTGCTTCGCATCTAGAACCACAGCTTCAACCCAAATTGGAACTGCCTTGGATCAAATGCTGCGGTAGGCTGGCCGGCGTTGGTCCAGAGCACGTTTACGTCGGCGACGTTGAATTTGTTGATCAGGTTGAACATGTCCACCGTGCCGTCGAGCTTGAACTTCTCGGTGAGGCTGAAGGTGCGGCCGATGCGCAGATCGGTGAAGACAGTGGTCGGCTTGATTCCCGCGTTGCGCTTTAGATTGCCTACGAGAGTGCCATTGAGATAGCAGGCAGGCTGCAGGAATCCGGTTGGCGAGTACGGGGATGCTACCGGAACGTCGCCGCACAGATTTACTGGCGTATTGGCTGGCACAGCCAATGGGCGATCTGTGTTCGGGCCGAAGTCGAAGTTGCGGTCGTCGCCGACCAGAATGTTGAATGGGCGTCCGGAACTGGCTTCGATGATCGGAGCGATGGTAAATCCACTCAGGGCCTTTCCCAACAAGCCGTTCCCGCCAATTTTCCCGCTTTGGTACACGCCGCTGAGTACAAAGCGGTGGCGCTGGTCGAAGGTGGATTCCGAGCGTTCCGCATTGGGATTGAAGCTGTCCTGCGGAGCGAGCAGCGATTGCAGGTCCGTCGAATCGTCAATCGTATGTGACCAGGTGTACGAGGCGAGGAACTCGTAGTGACTGCTGAAGCGCTTGCGCAGGTTCATGGTCATGCCGTGATAGACCGAGCTGCCGTTGGCGTAATTCGCAACCATGTCGCTGAAGGGCACGGGCACGCCGACGCCGAGTCCATCAGCTTGTTCGACTGCATTTACCAACGCCAGACACTGCGCTGGGACTACGGGCGCGAGCGATGGATTGATTCCGGAAGGACGGAAGAAGTTCGTGACCGCCGCCGGCACATACGGTCCAGCCGGGCCGACGCCGCAAGCTGCGACCGAAATGGGAAGCGTAGCCGGCGTCACCGCTCCGGCAGCAACGGCAGCTTGCCAGTTCTTCAGCAGGAGATCCGAGCGAACGGGATTCGCATTGATCGGCCGATTAATGTGATGGCCGCCGTTGTAGTTGTACGTGATCGAGCCGGAGAAGTTGTGGCCTAGATCGCGCTCCACTCCTAGGTTCATCTGCTCCGAGTACGCGTACTGGAACTTGCTCGAAGTCGGGAATCCGAACGGGAGAATCGAAAGTGGAACGCCCGCGCTGAGGAAGTTCTGATTGACCCAGAGCGAGTTGGCATTGAGGGCGTTGTATCGCTGCTCATTCGGTAAGTATTGAATGCCCTGCACTAAAGCCGGAGGCAGAGCGCAGGCCGCGCTGGTCTGAATGCCCATAAATCCGTTGGTCGCATTCAGGCTGCCGATGCCTTGCGTCGCCGGGGCGGAGGGATTGCAGAAAGCTCCGCCGCCCAGGATGATTTGCGGAGCTTGCGATCCGTCGGCTACGTCAGAGTCGAAGGCAAGCGCGAGCAGTGGATGGTCGTAGAAGATTCCATAAGACGCGCGAACAGCGGTCTTGCCGTCCTTGAAGGGATCCCATGCGAGACCAATACGAGGAGCTACGTTGTTGGTATCGCGGGGAATGCCTTGAGTGATTCCAAGCGCGTTCTGCGCCGCTGCAGAAATGGCATTGGTTGCAGGAAACGTTGGCGTGAACTCGACATCATAGCGAGCGCCGTAATTCAAAGTAAGATTCGGCTTCACGCGCCAGGAATCCTGCAGGAACACACCAAGCATGTTGTTTGTGAAGCTGTCGTGCGGATTGCCTACACCTTGAACAAAGCTCTGAGGAATCCCCAGCCCGTAGGCCTGCACAGGGGAGAAGCCGGGCACATTGCCCAACCCAGGAATGCTGCCGGGGAAACCCAGTTGCGTTGCCGACAGCGCGCCGAAGTTGTAGAGCCCGCCGAAGTTCACGGTGAAATCCGCGGTGAGAGGCAGGTGATTCACATCGCCGCCAAACTTTACACTGTGGTTTCCCATGCTCCACGTGAAGTTATCCGAGACCTCATGACGCAGCTCCGTGCGGTTTACGAATGAGAAGGGCTCGCGTCCAAAGAAGGCAAATCCGGGAATGTTGATGGCGACGTCGCCTCCGCCCGGTCCGGAAGAGAAGTTGTAAAGCAGCCCGCGACGCGAAAATTCATACCGCAGTTCGTTGACCTTGTTGTTCCCGATCACCCACGCGTGTTGAGCAGTGACGGCCATATCACGATAGGTCTGCTGCGACGTCCGTGAATACGAGTTCTGCCCGAAGGTCTGGTTCTGGCCGTTGACTTCAATTCCCGTCACGGTGCTTGGGCTCACATTTCCGCGCAACATGAGCTGTTGATTGTTCGTGAGCTTGTGATCGAGCCGGAGGCTGTACAGCGTAGTGCCCTCAAAAACCGGGAAGTTCCCGATTTGAGAAGCGAGGGTATGAAATGAAGCGGGCAGCGGCGCTCCAGACGTGATAAACGCTGGGCCGCCACCCAAAGCTGCCGGCAGCTTGCCATTCACAGCCACCGCCGATCCGCCACCGACCACGGGAACGTATTTTTGCAGGAACTGCTGCACCAGCGGATTCGCCAGCGCCGCGTTCGGAATCCCATTCAGGAAAGACTGCTGGGCTGAGGTTCCTTGGAAGATGACCGCCCCCTGCGGCGCGCCGAAAAATCGCGAGACGTCGATGGGAAGCAGTCCAAAGTTGTTCTGTCCAATGCTGGAAAAGCCAGTTTCGTGCCGGCGCGTGGTCTCGAACGAGAGAAAGAAGAACGTCTTATCTTTGGCGATCGGACCGCCAATGGTTGCGCCTGGCTGGACGCGCGTATATGCCGGATTCTTGACGGTCGAAAACGGATTCGTCGCCTGAATATTGCGATTGCGCAGATAGGCATAAGCCGATCCGTGCCAGTCGTTCGTTCCGCTCTTGGTGATGATGTTGACGATGCCGCCTGAAGCCTGTCCGTATTCGGCGTTAAAGCCGTTGGTGATGATCTGGAATTCCTGAACAGCTTCCTGCGAGACGGTTGATCGAATTCCGTTTACCCCGTTATCGACGTTGTTCATTCCGTCGAGATTGACCAGGTTGGCGCGGGCGCGTTGTCCGCCGAAGTTCAGGCCAGAGGTTGGAGCTGCGCCGATGCTGGGCGCGTCGTCGCGCGTGAGCTGCGAGTTCGTGAGCGCAAAGTTGATGTAGTTGCGGCCGTTGATTGGAAGGTTCTCAATTCGCTGGGTATCGATGGTCGTCGCTTCGGAGCTGCGCTGCGTCTCAACGATTTCCGCTCCTGACTCTACGGTTACCTCTTCCGTCGCAGCCGCTACCCGCATGTTCAACGGCAGATCGGCGTCTTGACCGATGGTGAGGACAACCGGGTTCTGCACCAGCTTCGCGAACCCAGGCGCCTGAGCCTCGATGGAGTAAGTGCCAGGAGGAAGGTTTAGGAACACGTATTCACCATCGCTATTGGACTGAGTAACGCGCTCAAGATTCTGCGCTGCCATCCGCGCCGTGACCTTCGCGTTCTGTATGACCGCGCCATTCTGGTCGTGTACGACGCCGCGCAGGTTCGCGGTGGCGATGTTCTGCGCCAGCAGAATGGTTGAGCTGAGAGTCGACAGAGCTAGGAACAGCGCTTTGCAAATGCGAGTCATGAACGTCTCCTGGATGGACAAGTACCGGTAACCAATAAGGCGGTACGCAACAGGCGAACATCCAAAGGGAATTGAGAGCCAGGCCTATCGCCTACTGTCTATTGGTCGTTGCCGCTTTTTACCGGAGGTGCCGGAAGGTTTGTACATCAGTCGATGGGACGAATACAAGCGTCATTAACCGTGGTAGTCGCCATGTCGGTACTACTGCCAGGAACCTTCTCTATAACGCAGTTCTATTGGTGTAGTTGGTTCTGGTGGAAGCCTCCAAGGTTCAGAGGCTGCGGAAAAATGCCGGGCTTCCAGGGAAGGCCATACACAGCATTTTTCCGCAGCCTGTAATCGCACGCGCGAGGTGTTCCAAGCCTACCGAGAGTGGCACTCCACAGTGAAGATCGAAAGTCGCTGCTTTTACCTGCCAGCTTCAGAGTGGTGGGATGCGAAGCCGTCCTAAGTCGTAGTGGCACCGGCGATTATTGCGGAGTTCCCTGCTAATTCCCTGCAGGTTCCCTGGCTGATTGCGGATCCCCTGTATTCATGCGGGTCTCGCGATGAAATTTTTTTTGCGGGAATTTTTTCCCTGCAACATTCCCTGGGCAGGGAATTTCCGTTGTTGCAAGATTTTCGGGTTGCGTCGTTCTCAGTGAGGGGTTTGAATCTCGAGCCTTCCCGTCTGGAGCTATACTTTCAGCCAAGAAAGGAGTTCGCCATGGGCCTCTTTCTTCCCGTTCTGCTGCTGGGGTTCGCCCAGCCTGCAAATTTGGCGCTTGCCGTGAGCCAACCTCAGATCGTCTCACAAACGGATGCAAACTCAGGGTCGTCCTCGATCCCGCCGCATCAGTTTACGCTGGGTGATTCGAGATTCCGGCAACTACAGCGCGTGGATCGAATCCAGGTGACGCCTGATCCCGACTCCCATCCCACTGCGTGTCTTACGATCCGCAGCTACTATTTTGAACAGCGCGACGGATTGGCCCCGGAGTTTGTGGGCATGACCACGTGCGATCCGGGACGCGGGCGGATGCTCAAGAAGATCAATCGTCCTGCGCGATTGGTTCCGGCGAATTAGTGATGAAGCACGGCCGGGCTCGGCTCGGCCGTGGCCGCATCGGTCAGATCATCTTCTTCTCGTGGGATCTGCGCCTCCTGCCACAGAGACCTGTCCCTGAGCAGCCGCGAAACAAGCGCCGTGTGCATGGCGTGGCCGGCGCGGTTGGCGATCACCTTTCCCAGAATGCGATGACCCAGCAGGGCGAGATCGCCGATGAGATCGAGAATCTTGTGACGGACGAATTCATCGTCAAAGCGCAGCGGGCCGTTCTTCACGCCAGTATCGGTTAAAACAATCGCGTTTTCTTCCGACGCACCGCGAATGAGTCCCATATTGCGCAGCGCGCGTTCATCACGAAGGAAACCGAAAGTCCGTGCGGGTGCAATTTCGCGCGCGTAGCTGTCGCCGGCGAGATCGATGTCGAAGCTCTGAATCCCAATTGGCTGGGGAAAATCGATAGTGTAAGAAACCGAATAGCGCTCCGCGGGATACACGCCCAGGAATTTTGCGCCATCGCGAACCTCCACCGGCTTCAGCACGCGCCAGTAGGTGCGGGGCCTCCGCTGTCGTTTGATGCCCACACGGTGAATTGCTTCAAGGAATGGCCGAGCGCTTCCGTCCAAAATGGGAACTTCGAGCTGATCCAGTTCAATGCCAGCGTTATCGATGCCTGCTCCCATCAGTGCGGATAGAACATGCTCGGTCGTCGAAATCAGCACACCGCGTCGCATCAGGCTGGTGGCGTAGCTAACTTTGGCGACATTTCGTCCCACTGCTTCGATGTCGAAGTTGTCGAGATCAACGCGACGGAAATTAATTCCGCTGCCAGCGGGTGCAGGAAGAATTCGCATCTTCACTGCGGCGCCGCTGTGAAGTCCGACTCCGCTGAAGCTGATTGCCTGCCGAATTGTTTGCTCTTGAACCAAGTGGCAGCGTCTAAAGTGTTGGAAAAAATCAGAATACCTCGGTTTGGCAAAAAGCGGATGTGGTAAAAACGCTACAAGCGAGAGCTGGAAGGACGCACCTTACGCTACGGGTGAGTACGCCAGTGCGACCTTAAGCCTTGGCTCAAGCTCGCTTTTTTGTTGCTTCTTCTTTAAGGGAAACGAACCAGAGGTAGATCTGATCGACGTGCTCGATATCTTCCTGAAGAACAGGATAGTCGGCGTAGTTGCAAATAGCTTCTTCGCTGTGGCGCCGCTTCAGATTTTTCACAATCTGGTACAGCTCATCCACCTTGGCGTGCATGATGCGCAGATCGCTTACTAAGCGAACCTCTTCGATATCGAGATTGCGCCCTGCCATACTTTTACTTACCTCCGTTTCGTCGTTGATCGGCACTCTTGCTCCTCAGATCGAAAGCTCACAGGTCGCGGTGGACGGTCTCTGGAGAAAATGCGGGCACGCACACAGCGACATATTCGGCTCCCTCCGGAGTCGAATATTGTACCCACTCGCCCTTGTGAGCAATCACGGCCTGGCCTGCACGGACGTCAAGCGAGCCCGAAGAGTGCGTGACGCGTACCATGCCCTTTAGAACCAAAGTGAACTCATCGAACTCAGGACGCTGACCGGGTTCCTCCCAGCCCGCAGGACTGCGCATATGCGCCACGCTGGCGCTCTTCGTGTTGCTGTTCATGCGACCGATGTATTCGTCGATTAATTTCGGCTTCGTCCCAGCCGCTTGGATGCGTGTGGGTTGAGAAATCAACGTTGGCACTCTCGGTTGTCCTCTGGCATAGATTTTGTCTCGCAACCCGGGAGAAATCACTGAGTATACCTACACGGCGCGAATACTCAGCGCGCAATCCAAAATCTCGGGTGCTGCAGGATACTGCATCTTTAACAACTTGACATGACATAAACTGCATCTTTACGCTTGTCATTTGGAGTTTCCATGGAAACCGCCCTTGCCGCCGACGTCGAGAAACAGCTAGTTGATTTCCAAACTCATCCTTCGCGCTACCAACATTGGCAGCTCAAATTCGACGGTCCAGTTGCCACCCTTCTGATGGACACGAAAGAGGATGGCGGAATCCGGCCCGGCTACAAGCTCAAGCTGAATTCCTACGACTTGGGCGTAGATATTGAACTGCACGACGCACTGCAGCGCATTCGCTTTGAGCATCCCGAAGTGCGCACGGTAGTGATCACCAGCACCAAACCGCGCGTGTTTTGTTCCGGTGCAAATATCTATATGCTGGGCAGCTCGTCTCATGCCTGGAAGGTGAACTTCTGCAAGTTCACCAATGAAACCCGAAATGGGATTGAGGATGCCAGCCGCAACTCCGGGATCAAATTCATTGCCGCCTGCAGCGGAACGACCGCAGGCGGCGGATACGAGCTTGCGCTTGCCTGCGACGAAATTCTGCTGATTGACGATCGCTCCTCGGCAGTCAGCCTGCCGGAAGTTCCCCTTTTGGGAGTGCTGCCCGGAACCGGCGGCCTTACGCGCGTGACCGACAAACGCAAAGTTCGTCGCGACCTTGCAGATATCTTCTGCACCACGCCGGAAGGCATTCAGGGACAGCGCGCGAAAGAGTGGCGCCTTGTGGACGATGTTGTGAAGCCGGCGCAATGGAACGATCACATCCAGAAGCGTGCACACGAACTCGCAAGACACAGTGACCGCCCGCAGAACGAAACCGGAATTGAACTCACTCCGCTGAAGCGTGAAATCGACGAGCGCGGATACCACTGCGAGTACGTGGATGTGGCGTTTGATCGTGAGGCTCGCACAGCTTCCATCACGGTTCGTGCTCCCAAGTCGGTGAGCGCAAAGACTCTTGCCGAGATCAAGTCTGCAGGCGCAAGTTGGTGGCCGCTGCAGATGGCGCGTGAGCTGGATGATGCCATCCTCATGCTGCGTACGAACGAGCTCGAGCTCGGCCTGTGGCTGTTCAAGACCGTTGGAAATGCGGAGGCGGTCCTGGAAATCGACCGGCAACTCTTCGAGCATCGTTCGGATTGGTTCGTTCGCGAAGTGATCGGCATGGTGCGCCGGACCTTTGCGCGCCTGGATGTCTCTTCACGCTCGATCTATGCCATCGTCGAAGAAAACTCGTGCTTCGTCGGCACTCTGTTCGAACTCGCTCTCGCCGCGGATCGGAGCTACATGCTAAATCTGCCGGATAATCGAGATTCTGTCTTCATCGCGCTTTCCGAGATGAATTTCGATCATCCACGTCAAAGCGCAGGAGCTGCAGCCACCCATCTCCTAGCTTCGGCAACCGGAACATCACGGCTTTCCGCCAGGTTCTACGGAGATGAAGGCAAGCTTTCAGAACTCCGCTCCCATATTGGAAAGAGGATATCGCCGGAGCACGCAGCCGAACTCGGACTCGTAACCACAGCGCCCGATGACTTGGATTGGGCAGACGAATTGAGGCTCGCGATCGAATCGCGAGTAGCTCTTTCTCCCGATGCTCTCACTGGACTAGAAGCGAATCTGCGCTTCCCGGAGCGGGAAACCATGCTGACGCGCATCTTCGGACGTTTGTCTGCATGGCAGAACTGGATCTTCATCCGACCCAATGCCGTTGGACAGACTGGCGCGTTGAAAGTCTACGGTACGGGCAGCAAAGCGAAATTTAACTGGGAACGAGTGTAAGCAATCGTTTCTGGGCGTGCGTGTTTTGAAATCACGAAATCGGGAAATCACGAAATTATGAACATCGACTATTCACAACGCATTCCTAACAACGTTGATCTCGCCGGCGACCGCACGCTGCAGCGCGCGCTCGAGAAATGGCAGCCTGCTTTCCTCGGCTGGTGGAACGATACAGGTCCGGTGGACAGCACGGATCTCCAGGTGTATCTGCGCACGGCCATCAGCGTTGACCGCGATGGCTGGGCGAATTTCGGATACGTGCGTATGCCTGACTATCGCTGGGGAATATTTCTCGTGCCGCGCGATGAGGGCCGCAAAGTGCACTTTGGTGATCATCAGGGCGAACCGGCATGGCAGGAGGTTCCCGGAGAGTATCGCTCGACGCTCCGGCGCATCATCGTCACGCAAGGCGACACAGAGCCAGCTTCGGTCGAACAACAACGCCTGCTCGGTAAGACCGCGCCGTCGTTGTACGACATGCGCAACTTGTTCCAGGTGAACGTCGAGGAAGGCCGCCATTTGTGGGCGATGGTGTACCTGCTGCATCGCTATTTTGGAAAGGACGGCCGCGAAGAAGCCGAGTACTTGTTGGAACGCCGCTCGGGCGACGCCAACAATCCCCGCATCCTGACTGCATTCAACGAACAGACGCGGCACTGGATCGCATTCTTCATGTTTGCCTTCTTCACCGATCGCGACGGCAAGTTCCAGCTTTCATCTCTCGCCGAGTCGGCCTTTGATCCACTCTCGCGTACTTGCCGGTTCATGCTCACCGAAGAAGCGCATCACATGTTCGTCGGCGAGTCTGGCGTGGCGCGCACGATTCAACGCACGTGCGAGGTCATGAAGGAGCATGGACTCACCGATCCAGGAGAAGGACGACAGTTCGGCGTCGTTGATCTGCAGACTTTGCAGAAATTCGTGAATTTCCATTTCAGCGTGACCCTCGACCTGTTCGGGTCCGAAATCTCATCGAACGCCGCTACCTATTACACGACGGGACTGAAAGGCCGCTACGAAGAAGGAAAGAAGCCCGATGACCATAAGCTCACGGCGGACGAGTACCCCGTCCTCGACATGGACAACGGACGTATCGTCGAAAAACGTGTTCCCGCACTCACGGCGCTCAATGCACGGCTCCGCGACGACTATATCGAGGAAATTCAGGGTGGAATCAACCGCTGGAATCGCATACCTGAGCAGCTCGGAATCCCATTTCGGTTCAAGCTGCCTCACGTCGGCTTCCATCGCAAGATCGGCAACTTCGCTGGGCAGTTCATTACTCCCGAGGGGCAAGTCGTCAACGAATCGGAGTGGAACAGCCACCGGGACGAATGGATGCCCTCCGAGAGTGACCATCAATACATCGAGTCGCTTATGGGACAGGTGATCGAGCCGGGTAAGTTCGCCAACTGGATTGCGCCACCCGCGCGCGGAATCAACAACAAACCGATCGACTTCGAGTACGTGAGGTTCAATTGAGCGCGCAACCATTGCCCAGTTTTCGATTCGACGGACCAGAAGTCTCAGAGCACGCTGCGGAGATTCGCGAATTCTCAGACAGGCTGAGTTCCGTTTCAGAACAGGCGCGCAAACTGCTGGCACACATCGCCGAGCTCGCTTATCACGGTCGTGGAGAGCAACGTAAGCCGGATGTCGCCTATCTCCCCGAGCTGCATGAATCCTGCGGTCTCGACGTAGAAGGCATGTACTCGCTGTTAAGTGAACTTCAACGGGCAAAGCTAATCCAGGTAGAAGATCAATACCCGTTCGAAGACGTGAAGATCGTTCGATCAGTTTCCGGGTGGAACGCGCTCAAGGCGATCGCAAACTTTTCTGAAAAGCGAAAGATCCCTCTGCGCGAGATACTTGTCGGCTTTCGGGCAGCCTCCTGACATGGCGACTACTTCCCAAAATGGAATCGCTCCATCTTCAGCGACAGGCAGGACTGCAGAAGCGCGCAGCGATTCCGCGTATCTGGAGCTGCTCGGAAAGAATGTGCGAGCGGCGCGGACCAGACGCCGGCTTACGCGCAAGGCTCTGGCTTCAAAGTCTGGGGTATCGGAGCGTTTTCTAGCTCAACTCGAAAGCGGTTCCGGCAACGCTTCGGTGCTGGTATTGCGACAGATTGCGAGAGCGCTGGACGTACCGCTGCCCTCGATTTTGACGAACGGATCGGAGCCGTCATCGGAACTGGAGCACGCGCTCAACTTTCTCCGCACCCTCGACTCAGAAAACATCAGCCGAGCTCGTCAACTCCTTGCCGAACATTTCGGTAATCAGAACCATCATTCAAGAACGGAACGCGTGGCTTTGGTTGGACTGCGCGGTGCCGGCAAATCTACGATTGGCAAACTGCTCGCCGAGAAACTGAACATCCCATTTTTTGAACTTGATCGCCTCGTCGAGCAGGCAAGCGGCCTGTCGTTGTCGATGATCTTTGACTTATATGGTCAGGCGGGATTTCGCCGCTTCGAGCGTCAGTGCCTCGACGATCTATTGCGGAGCGAACCACGATTCGTGGTCGCCACCGGAGGCAGTCTCGTTTTGGAACCTCTGACCTACAGGATCCTTCTGACTTCCTGCTATACGGTTTGGCTCCAAGCCTCTCCAGAAGAACATATGTCGCGCGTGATCGCGCAAGGTGATATGCGGCCGATGGCGCATAATCCACAAGCTATGTCTGATCTACGACGCATCCTCGAGGAGCGAAAATCGCTCTATAGCCAAGCCGATCTGGCGGTGAATACCAGCAAGCACTCGGTCCACGCGGTGGTCGCGGACTGCTTGCGAAGCATACGATCGGCAAAATCAGATCACGCATAGATTCGCATCTAGCCGTTCTTAATTTTTCTAACGCGTTTGCCCAGTGCGAAATCACCTGACCGCCCTAGCACTGTCATCCATCGGAGCGCCGCTAAGTCGTCTCGAATTTGCACGAGTTTGGGTTGCGCTCCGGGGGACCTGCTGTTTCTTTTTACCTTCGGAACAACAGCAGGTTCCCCACGCCGCAAACCCGCGTGCTGGCAAACGGTACTTTGTCGCGGCGGCGCGAGGAATGACAGTGTCGATAAAGAGGATGTCTAGGTGAAGCCTGAAGGCGCTTGAACCTTCAGCGCAGCAAACTGTTGACCGATCACTATTTTTAAGGAAGTTTTCTACCGCAGCGAGATCTTTATTCGTGACGCGCCAACATATTTGTCAGCCCCGCCGTAGTAAATCCACGACTCATTGCCCTTCTGGATCATACCTTCGGTAAATACCACATTGGGAACTTGGCCAACGTGCTGCCAGTCCTTTTCAGGGCGCAAGAATGGCTGCTCGGCTCTCGCCAACAGCCTGGCCGGATTGTTCTTGTCGAAGAGCGCCCATGCGGTTGTGTACACCAGATGGTCGTCCGCCCCGTTGTAGATGAGAAGAATTCCCTTTGACGTGAGGAGAGGCGGAGGACCTGGTTCCATTACGCGCGAATCGAACGCTCCGGACTTTTGCGGAAGAACAGGCTCCTTGGTGGCATCGGTCCAGTGCAAGAGATCGTCAGACGACGCGAGTCCCATGTAATCGCGGTTATCCGACTTCGTGCCGAGATAATACATCCACCATTTGCCATTGATCTTCTGCGGAACGATCGCTCCCGATTTGGTCCACTTCGTGTTCCAAGTGCCCTTGTACGCAGGCAGCAGAATGCCCTTGCGCTCCCAATGGATCAGGTCTTTAGAAGTCGCCATGCAGAGCTGAGCATCGCGCTTGTTGTAGCCGGTGTAGGTCATGTAATAGACATCGCCGATCTTGAGCACACGCGGGTCTTCCACGCCACCATCTTTCTCGTAATCGGTTTCCGGTTGGAGGACCGGCTCATTCCGAACCGTAAAGTGCATACCGTCGGTGCTGGACGCGTACCCGATCCGAGAGGTGCCGGCTTTGTCCTGCTCGCGATAGAGGAGCACGGTCTTATTCCCAATGCGCACAGCAGCCGGATTGAACGTGCCCGCGGATGCAGCGCCTGTACCCGAAGAAGAAATCAACGGCGTGGGACTGCTCCACTCAACGGTGATGGTGACCGGTGGGTCGGTAACGGTTTGCGCAGCGATGGTGTGGCTCAGTAGCAGCGTTCCTGCGATGATGATTGCCTTCAGCATTGATTCCCTACGACGGAAGAGCGAACAAGGACAGAACCGCCGCCGGTAGGCGGTGGGCCGGAGATGGCCCGATGGCCAGCTCCGGGTATGCAATGCAGCCTATATTCTCGCAGAGCGCAGTCGCAAAACACGCGACTGCCCCATCGCCTACCCGCGACGGTTCCGTTGCCTCTCCCTCGTCAGCCTTGCGGCTTGTTTTCCTGAGATGACTGCAGCTCTTCCGATCTCTTCAACTCGCGCTC
This sequence comes from uncultured Terriglobales bacterium, assembly GCA_964399125.1. Classification (GTDB taxonomy): domain Bacteria; phylum Acidobacteriota; class Terriglobia; order Terriglobales; family Acidobacteriaceae; genus Gp1-AA112. The sequence goes on along the minus strand of CAYNPS010000005.1, from coordinate 58,714 downwards.
GGCATCGGCCTCGCGACCCAGACCTCGATAAGCTTCGCCCATCAAATGATGCGCAATGTAATTTGTCGGATCCATGCGCAGCGATTTTTCCAGGTAGTTCAGAGCCGATGCGTAGTCCTTTTTCTTTACCAGCACTTTGCCCATCAAGATGTAAGAGCCAGTGGCCGTAGCATCGAGCAGGATCGATCGTTGCAGCGCTCGCTCTGCATCGTCGTATCTGCCCACCCGACTGTAAGAATCTCCGAGCCGATCGTAAGTTCCTGCATACCCTGGATTCAGCTTCTGCTCCATCTCGAACTCGTCGATAGCTTTCTGCACGTTCGATTTGTACAAATAAAATTCTCCAAGCAGATAGTGGACCAGAGGCAGTTTGGGATCCATTGCAGCGGCCTGCTGCGCGTTCTGTTCCGCAATCGGATCATAGCCCTGACGCAGCAACATCCGCGCAAGAAACAGATGCGCGGCAGCAGAATCCGCAGGCACGCCATACATCTGTGCAAACGACTTCCGCGCTTCGTCGTAATTCTGCGTGTGCATGTAGCAAAGTCCCAGGACGTAGTTAGCATCCACGTTCGCAGAGCCAATCCAGGACTGCACCCGTTTCAAATAGGGAATGGCCTCGGCTGGACGTCCCATCTGAAAAAGACTTAATCCGCGCAGTTGTACAGCTTCTCGGTCTTGCGGATCCTGCTGCATTGCTCGGCCAAACGCAGCTTCAGCCAGGGCAAAATCTCCTTTGCGGTAATACGCAGTTCCTAATTGATGTTCGACTCCCTCCGGCTCAGGCGTCTGCTTCTGTAGCTGTGACAATTTCGAGATTGCTTCGTCAAGCTTTCCTTCATCGATCAATTGAGTAGCGGCCTGCACCTGTGCGTTTTGCGGCTGGCTCGTCGGCGGTACCGGAGAAGACGAGCTTTGCGCCGCAGAGAAGAGAGTGGCCAGGAGACAAACCCCTACGCTAAAAGAAAGCAACTTCATAGACCGAGACTAGATGAGCCCCACAAAAAAGAAAACGGGGAGCGGAACCGCTCCCCGAGCACTTCAATTTCGTTCTTAGAAGGTGAACTTTAGACCAAACTGCAGTTGACGCATCTGCGTGTCCTGCTCGATGTTCGTGATCTTGCCAGCATTGCCTTTGCAGTCGATGCATTTCTGCTCGTCGTTGGTCTCGTTCTGGCTGAATCCGAGCACAGGATGGTTGAAGACGTTGTATGCATCCATGCGGAATTGGCCTTTGACGCGCTCTGTAATGCTGAAGTTCTTGAAGAGCGCCATGTCATCGGTGAATGACCGCGGGCCAGTCAGGCTGTTTCGACCGGCATTCCCTAGCTTCCCGACACCCGGATCGGTGAATGGGCCAGTCAGGGAGGTCAATGGAGTGAAGAACGTCACTGAGTGATTGACCGGATCGAACGAGCCAGCTCCGAGATTGAATGAGCCCGATCCCTTATTGGGAACGCATACGCCAACGTCCTGTTCGGGTCCGCACTCGTTGGTTCTCGGAGTGAATGGGAGACCGCTGCTCCAATTGCTGGTGTTCGTGATCTCCCAACCACCAATCACGTAATCTGCAACTCTGCTCATACTTCCGCCGAAGGTCTTGCCGCGACCAACGGGCAGTTCATAAACAACGTTGGTAACCCAGACATGGTTCCTGTTGAAATCGTCTGGGCCATAGGCAATGCGAGGATCGTCAGCGTAATAGTTGTCGTTGTAATTGTTCGCGTGCGACCAGGTGTAGTGAGTGAGGAATTGCAACCCATTCGCAAACCTGCGGTCCACCTTCACCTGCAAAGCGTTGTAATTGCTGCTGGCGTCGTTGGCGAGATAGCTCAGATCGTTTGAGCAGCACACCAAAGGCGTAGGAGGATTCGAGCCCGGCTGCGTGTAGCCGTTGTAGATGAAACGATTGAAGAACGGCCGTCGCTGCGCTTGCGGGACCGTGCCGAATCCAACGATCGAGGGTTGATTAACGTTGTAGCTCGGTCCGTTGCCGGCAAACACGTGGGTGCCTTTATTGCCGACATAGGACAGCTCGAAGCTCGTGTTGTTGGTCACCTGACGCTGAACAGTTGCATTCCAAGCATCGAGGGTTGGCAAGCGTTGTGTCGTCGGGCGAATCTTGGGATTCACGTCTCCCTTTGGCCCCTGGAGCGGCAACTGGCCGTTCGCCGGAACCGCTGGGAAGGCGAATACCGGCGGCCCTTGCGCCAACGTGAAGGCGGCAATCCTGTCGTTTGTCGCATTCGGATTGTTCACGAAAGTGCTGTTGCTGGCGGTGACGTTCTGATTCACCAGTACCGGCAGATTCTGAGTTACGGTGTGTCCGAAATTCGAGCCAAACACTCCCATATCGTAGCTACGGCCATAGCCCATGCGAATTACGGTCTTCTGGTTCCACTGATAGGCAATCCCGAGCCGTGGCGCGAATGCACCAGTGGCGTTTCCGATGTTGCCACTCAGTCCGTATGGACCGACGCCAGCAACGCGAATTATGCCCTCTTCAAGATTGGCAAAGCCGCCCTTTAGCTTACCGTTTACCGACTCAGGGAAATAATCCTCCCATCGCAGGCCATAGTTGATGGTCAACTTTTGCGTAGCACGCCAAGTGTCCTGTCCGTAGAAGAACCATCGCTTCTGCCGCTCGGCAGCATCGAGAGTTCCGGGTGAGTTGACATACCGCGTCATGTTGCTCACGTTGCCCAGCAGAAATGTAGCCAGATCGAGACCGCCGTCACCTGCGTTCGACGTACCCGCGGCCTTGAAATTGAATTCGCCTGTACGGTTTGCGTCGCTTGGGAGTCGGAGATTCTCTGCGTAGCGAATGTCAGCTCCAAATTTGAACTGGTGATTTTCGACGATCTTTGTCCAGTTGTTGACGAACTGGAACTGTTGTTCGCTTTCAGTCAGCGGGCAGTTGCAGCGTCCTACGCCAAGGCCGTCGCCGAAGTCTGAGAGCAAACCATCGCCGTGGAAACCGGGCAGACCAGAGGTCGTTTTGTCTCCCAAGTTCGCATTCGGGATACCGAATTGTGTTGCCGGATTGCTGCCCTCATCGATCTTGTGAGTTTGAGGGTTGTATTTGAAGTAGCCAAAACGGAAATCGGTCAGCAGCGTGTTGCTGAGAGTTTTCGTAAAGCCGGAAGCGAGACTGTAGTTATGGGTGATGGAGCTGCCTGCCAGTCCGCCCAATCCAAAGCCTACTCCGCCCAGCGTTCCCAGAGAGCCTTTGCCGGATAGATTGAAGTAATCCAAGCTGAATCGGCCAAATACCTGGAGACTCTGCGTCGGATTGTAGTCGATGCGCGTGTCAAAACTGTTCTGGTTAAATGGTCCGGAACCCGCTCCGATGAAGTTGTTACGCAATCCAGTATTGCTGGGCTGCGGAAAGAGTTTCAGAATATTGAGAGCCTGCTGAGAGAGCCGGCCAACAGGAATCTTGTTGGCATTTGCTGCCAGGCAACTTGCGGCGGCAACGCTGCCCTGAGAGCCGCAAAATACTAGCCGCCCTGCTCCTGTAGTTTGGTCACCAGTAGCAGGATCAAAGATAAAACCGCTTCCTTTAATGATGCCCGACGCACCGCCGTACTGAGAGAGGTCGCAGAAGCCAGTGCCAGCGAGGCAGGTACTGAGCACCTGTGATGTAGGAATCGTTAACTGATTGCTTTGTCCAACCGTCTGCCGCGTGCCTTGGTAATCCCCAAAGAAGAAGAGCTTATCTTTGATGATGCGGCCGCCCACAGTTCCACCGAACTGGTTCCACCGTGCTGATGGAAGCATGCGGCCTGTAACCGGGTCGGGCTTAAACTGAGTAAACGGATTACGAGCCTGCGTCGCATCTGTGCGGCGATCCCAAAACGCGCTGCCATGAAGGTCGTTACTTCCGGACTTCGTCTGCGCGGTAACTACACCGGCGACAGCTTTCCCGAACTCGGCATCGTAGTTCTGCAGTGCGACCTTACTTTCGGTGATTGCGTCAAGATTGGGATTCACGACGATGATTCCCAAAATGGGATCTTGGTTGTCAGTCCCATCCAACTCGTATGCGGTTCCGCTGAAATGCTGCCCATTGACGAAGATTTGCTGACTGCCCTGCGGATTCTCTGTTGCCGCGTGACTCCACCCCACCAGCTTTTGTGTACCCGGTGACAGCAATTCGAGTTGCGTAAAGTTGCGATTGAAAAGCGGGAGATCTTCCACGTATCGCTCATTGAACTCAACCGCGATGTCAGAGCGATCAGTTTTGAGCTGAGGCGCTTCAGCCGTTACCTGCACAGTCTCAGCCTGTGAGCCGGCTTTGAGCGTAGCGTCAAACTTTGCGCCCGTATCAGCCGAAACCTGAATATTGTCCGACTCAGCTGTTGTGAAGCCCTGTGCCTCTATCTTGATCTTGTAAATATCAGGGATCAAGTGGGTCGCGCTGTAGTTCCCCGACTCATTGGTTGTGTAAACGTCCGATGTTCCCTTGCGCACGTCTGTGACCGTGACTTTGGCATTGGGAATTACCGCACCCGTTGGATCTGTGACCGTTCCGAAGATTGACCCGTACACGGCCTGACCGAAGCTCTGCAATGGAAGCAGAAGCAAAAGACCGAGTAAGAGAAGAGATAAGGAGGCAAATCTCGCACGCTTCATTTTGGTTTTGACCTCGCTTGCCTGAAGAAGGCCGCTGGCTTCGCCAGCCGCTGAATTGAGCCTCACGTCTGAAGCTCGGATAAATTTCACCTCCGTTCGTCCCTATCGAAAACGAAGGCGTCGCGCATCAAGGCGCAAGTTTGGAGCAGAGTTCTGCTTTGGCGCGGGAAGTTAGTAGAGGTCAATCGACGAAGTCAAGACTTAGGAGGTTTCCAAGCATGATGAAACGGTTACGTCTCAGTGTTTCTTCTGCTTGCAGGCGATTTTTCATGCTGTTACGCTTTGTTACTTACATTTTTCAATGTCCAGTAACACGGTATCGGTCACGGATAAAGAGCAGCTTCTCGCCGAAGTCGAGAAGATTGCCACGAGCAGCGTCCTACAAAATTCGGAATCGCTATGCCGCCTGCTCCGTTATCTGGGTCGGCACACCGTGCAGCACCCTGGAATCCACCTGAAGGAATATCAGATCGCCACCGAAGTCTTCGGGCGGCCAGCGGGCTTCGATCCGCAAGCTGACTCGACCGTGCGAGTGCAGGTCGGCAGACTCCGCCAGAAACTGCAGGAGTACTACCACACCGAAGGCGCACGTGACGCGCTGCAGGTTGAGCTGCCCAGAGGTTCCTATGCTCTAGAAATCCAGCGCGCTCCAGCGAACGTGGAAAAGCGCCCGACCGCTGCGGCGGTACCGTCACCTGTTGTTCAGCCGTCGGATAGGGAAAAGAATAAGTGGGCGGCTGCGGTGCTGGTGCTCTCTCTGCTCCTTGCAGCTGCAATCGTGTTGCTGCTCGTGCAAAGAGCCTCTGTCAGCCGCGGCGCTGCGGCGCAAGCGGCGGAGAATGATTCCCCTCCGGCCTTTCGTGTCTTCTGGAAGGCATTCGCGTCCAGCTCCGACGAGCCATGGGTAATTTTTAGCAACGCGGCGTTCGTCGGACGACCCGAAACCGGCATGCGCTACCGCGACCCGGCACGCGATGTGAATGCCAAAGTACTCGACCATTACACCGGCGTCGGCGAGGTATTGGCGATTCATCAGCTTGACGGCGTCTTTGCCCAGCTGCATCGCCAGATTCTGGTGAAGCGCGGCAGCCTGCTCTCTCTCGACGACGTTAAGAACAACAATCTGATCTTTGTGGGATCGCCGGCGGAGAACCTAACCCTGCTCGATATTCCAAGCACGCAGGAGTTCGTGTTTCAGCGCATGACCTCAGGACCGCGCAAAGGTGATCTTGGAATTGTGAATGTTCACCCGGGAGCCGATGAGCAGCGCGTTTTCTTTGGAACACCGAATACTCTGGAGTTGACGGACGACTACGCCGTGATTGCGCTCGAGCGCGGCCTCAATCCAGCTCGCTCCGTGCTGATCCTGGCGGGGACAACCACGATGGGTACCCAGGCTGCAGTCGAGTACGTATGCCGTGAAAGTTCAGTCGAGCAGCTACTACTACGACTTGCAGTTTCGCCCACCGGAGAGCCCGAGCCTTTCGAGGCTGTTCTCCACGTTAAAGTCACACGCGGCGTTCCCATTGAGAGTGAGCTGGTAGCTTTGCGGAAGCAGCAGTAAGAAGAACAGGGGATAGGTTACAGGGCACAGGGAACAGGGGGCTTTCGCGGCCGGGAGACGCTTAGCTTTTTTCCCGTCCGCTGTAACCTGTTCCCCGTCCCCTCTACCGCTTATTGCCCTCCACCAACTTCCTCGCGATCTCCAATTCCTTTTCCGAGCCTGCCTTGTCTCCCTTGCGCCCAAGGGCCACGGCCAACTGCTGATGTGCCGGAGCATACGTTGAATTGGCTTTGACGGCCGATTCGAATTGCGCGATGGCGCCGTCGAGATCGCCCGCATTTAGAAGCTTGTTTCCCGAATTGGTAGCGAAGGTCGCAGCCTGAAGCGTCATCGTACGCTGCGTGATTTCGGCGCCTAGCTTGCTCTCTGCCGCAGCTCCTTCCAAGTCACCCTGTTGACGTAGAACCGCCGCGAGCGTCGTATGTGCGCCAGCGAAATCCGGCTGGAGTTGAATGGCCTTGCGTAAGGATTGTGCTGCTTTGGGAAGATCGCCTGCCTGCTTATAGACCGTCCCGAGCGTGTAGTAAGCCTCGGCATAGTCTGGCTTGAGGCGGACCACCTCGTTCAGTTCCCTGGCTGCGTCGTCAAACTTGCCGGTCTGCCAGAGCGTGACTCCCAAGGTGTAATGCGGATCGGGCATCGTGGGATTGAGTTCAATGGTTTTACGAAGTTCGGCCTCGGCAGCCGGCATGTCATCCTTGAGCTTGTAGGCGAGGCCGAGGTTGTAGTGAAGTTCCGCGTTGCTCGGAAAAAGCTTGAGCCCTTGCTCATATTCCTGAATCGCGGAATCGAAGTCCGCTTTCTGCAGATATGCCGCGCCGAGATTGTTGCGGAAACTGGCGTCCTGCGGAGCAAGCTTGATTGCCTGATTGAATTGGTCGATGGCTTCGTTGACCTGAACGGCTTGCAGAAGGGCTAGGCCAAGATTGTTGTGCGCTTCAGGATCGTTTGGCTGCGCAGCGACGACCGCACGGAACGCTGTGACGGCGCTCTGAACATCACCGGCGCGTTGTGCCAGGATTCCCAGTTTGGTTTCGAGCGGAGCATACGTCGGAATCAGCTTCGACGCACGCTCGTACTCCTCGCGCGCCTCGCCGGCCTTCTGCTCGGATTCGAGAACATTCCCAAAATAGAAATGAGCGAGTCCATCGCTTGGATTTTGCTGGACAGCGTTGCTCAGAGCCTGGGCCGCTTCTGCGGTCTTGCTTTCATTGAGCAATATGACACCTAAATGAAGCAACGACGGTTCATATTGCGAAGACAGCGTGAGGGCAGAGCGGAATTCCGCCTCGGCGCCAGCGAAGTCTTTCTGCTGAGCCAGAATGGAACCTAGTTCGTCGTGCAATTCAGGCTGGTTGGGCGCCAGCTCGACCGCCTTGCGCATTTCCGCGGCGGCCTCGTCGAGCTTCTGATCTCCGCTGAGCGCGCGCGCCAGCGCCTCGTGAGTCTGCGATTGCTGCGGCGAGAGCTTTACTGCGATTCGCAGTTCCGCGATCGCCGCATCCCACGAGCCTTTCTCTGCCAAAGCACTCCCAAGATAGACGTGCGCAACAGCGAGATTCGGCTTGAGACGGCTAACGACACGAAAGTGCTGGATCGCTTCGTCGATCTGTCCCGTCTGCAGCAGTACTTGACCGAGGGCATTCTGCGCATCTGCGTTGGACGGAGAGGCTTTTACTGCTGCATCGAAGGAATCTCGCGCCGTTTTTAGGTCCCCAGACTGCCACGCTTGCATACCCCGTTCATAAGCATTGGCATATTTGGTCGAACCTGTTTGAGCGAAGCTCAGAGTCGCCAGAGAACTCAAAATGAAACAGACGAGGAATGTTAAACAGGAGGCGCGGATCGGAAAACCTGCCGAGATAATGAGGTGTGCCCATAACTTTATCCGCAGCGCGCGGACGTTGCAATTTCGGCGATGTATAAAAAGCGCGACAAAGTTCTTGATATTTGCCTTTTATTCTCCTATAATAAACGGCTGTGAATTTGCATGCCGTAACCCACATTCCGCCCCGCTCTTTCAGGTTCCCGACTGTTCACTCGCTCCAACCTGCGGCGAGCCGATTGCGAGCCGGGGCGAGCACAACGTGAACGATCGAAGTTGCCATGCAATCCGTAGAGGTAAACCCAAGATGTTTGGATTACCAATGCTGAAATCCCAAGATGTTGTATTTAGTTTTTCAAAACTGGGCGTATTTCCTGGATCAACTACTTTGTTATCAGGATTTTGAGTAAGAGGGAGAGGGGGAGGGGGTGGCTACAGCGCCTTTGCAGCGAAATTCGCAGATAAAATGCCCACAGATGCCCTCCAGCAGTCGAGTCGTGGCTTTTCTGGTTGCAATGTGTGCCGTCGGCCTCTTGACCGCGTTTACGCAATCACCCTCTGCCCAGCCGCCGGTTGCGGACTTTCAGGACATCGCGGAGAAAGCCGGCCTTCGATTCGAGATCGTCTCCGGCGACAAGGAGACAAAGAAATACATTATCGAGACCACCGGCACGGGCGTCGCAATCTTCGACTACGACAACGACGGCTGGCCGGACATCTTCATCGTCAACGGCACCACGCTCGACGCTCAGCCCGGCACGCCGGCTCCGACGAATCATCTGTTTCACAACAATCACGACGGCACATTCACGGACGTGACCGACAAAGCCGGCCTCC
>CAYNPS010000005.1:25799-49753 GCA_964399125.1 uncultured Terriglobales bacterium | reverse complement strand
TTTCACAACAATCACGACGGCACATTCACGGACGTGACCGACAAAGCCGGCCTCCGCGCCAGCGGCTGGGGACAGGGTGTCTGCGCAGGCGACTACGACAACGACGGCTTCGACGATCTGTACGTCACCTACTATGGGAAAAATCGGCTGTATCACAACGAGGGCAACGGCACGTTCAAGGAAGTAGCTGAGACCGCCGGCGTTTCCGGAAATGGGAAACAGTGGGGCACCGGTTGTGCCTTCGTCGATTACGATCGCGATGGGCTCCTCGATCTGATGGTTTCAAACTATGTAGATTTAGATCTTGCCACCACTCCCGCTCCCGGCCAGGGGACGTCGTGCATGTGGAAGGGTGTGCCGGTGATGTGCGGACCGCGCGGACTGAAAAGCACTCCAAACGTGCTCTATCGCAACCTGGGCCACGGCAAGTTTGAAGATGTCAGCAAGAAGGCGGGAATCGAAAAGACAACCGGACATTATTCCTTCAGCGTTTCCACTCTCGATTTCGATAACGACGGCTGGCCTGATATTTACGTCGCTTGCGACAGCACGCCCAGTATTCTTTACCGCAACAACCACGACGGAACCTTTACCGACGTCGCGGTCGTCGCCGGCGCGGCCTTCAACGAAGACGGACGCGAGCAGGCGGGGATGGGTTCCACGGTCGCCGACTACGATGGCGATGGCCGCCTCGACATATTTAAGACCAACTTTTCCGACGATAGCTCCACGCTGTATCACAACAACGGCGATGGAACGTTCACCGATGCGACGTATGCATCAGGTCTCGGATTGCATACGCAGTATCTCGGGTGGGGAACGATGTTCCTCGACTTCGACAACGATGGCTGGCCCGACTTGCTTCTGGTGAACGGCCACGTCTATCCCGAAGTCGACAAGTTCAAGCTCGGCTCGGAGTATCAGGAGCCGCGCATCCTCTATCGCAACAGTGGAAAGGGTACATTCGACGATGTCTCCGACCGTGGCGGACCGGCGATCACGCGACGCGCCTCAGGCCGCGGACTTGCCATCGGCGATCTCTGGAATAACGGCAAGATCTCTGCTGTGATTACCAATATGGGAGATGCGCCTAGCCTGCTCGTCAACCAGATGAGCTATCCCAATCACTGGATTGCAATCAAAAGCGTGGGCACAAAATCGAACCGAGATGGCATTGGCGCGCGCATCACTGTGAAAGCTAGCGGACGAACGTTCGTTGATGAGGTTCGAAGTGGTTCCAGCTACAGCTCTTCGAATGACATGCGCGTGCATTTCGGGCTAGGCTCGGCCACGAAGATCGACTCTCTCGAAATCCGCTGGCCTAGCGGCCTCACTGAAACCTTCGACGCGAAGGCAGACATGATCAATACGTTTAAGGAAGGCAGCGGCACGGCAGTGGCAAAGAATACTGGAGCTGCCAAACCTGTAGCCACTCGCCCGAGAACATCGGCGCGGACAACTTTTCGTAAGTAGCGCAGCGCCGCCTGCCGCGAGTTCAGGGTACTTTCCTTTGGAGCTACTCTGCGATTGGCATCTAACCAGAGCAGCGGTCTACCGCGTATAGAGAGCTACTGTTTGTCTGCAACCATCAATCCTGCGCAGGTGCAAAATAGATCAGCTCAGCCGAGGCCAATCTCGCCTCGACGGCTGACGATTCGCACCCTGCTCCGCCCGCACTTGGGAGCGCTCACGCTTGGACTCCTGGCAGTGATCGGCGAGAGTGCTGCCAACCTGCTCGAACCTTGGCCGCTAAAGATCGTTCTCGATAACGTCTTTCACAGCAAGAAGGCTTCGGGGTGGCTGGAGCACTTTGTTCATTCCGTCGCTGGTGATGACAAGCTGGTGATCCTGAAATTCGCTTGTCTCGCAGTGCTCTGCATCGCCGCACTCGACGCCGTGTGTTCTTACGCCGAGAAGTACCTTACCACCAGCGTCGGCCAATGGGTCACGCACGATCTCCGACGCGCACTGTACTCGCACCTGCAGCGGCTCTCGCTCGCCTATCACGACCAAAAGCGCACTGGCGATTTGATCAGCACGGTCACCAGCGATATCGATTCCATTCAGAGCTTCATCACTTCCGGATTGCTTGGCGTACTCATCAACCTGATCACTCTCTTCGGCATGGTCGGAGTGATGTTCTATATGAACTGGCGCTTCACGCTAATTGCGCTTTCTGTTGCGCCCTTCTTGTTCGCCATCGTGTACACGTACACGCGCCGCATCAAGAAAGCCGCGCGTGAGGTGCGGAAAAAAGAAAGCGAGATCGTTTCGATTATCGAAGAGGTGCTCGGCTCCATTCGAGTAGTAAAGGCTTTCTCGCGCGAAGATTACGAAGTCAGACGACTCGATGAAGAGAGTCTCGAAGGTGTCGAGATCGCGCTGCGCGCGCGCAGCCTGAAAGCCAAGCTGGCGCCGATCGTGCAGATCATCGTCGCCATCGGCACCTGCCTGGTGCTGTGGTTCGGTGGACGCCTCGAGGTCACTTCGGGAACGCTGGTGGTCTTCATTCTGTATTTGGGCAAGATGTACAAGCCGATGCAGGAGCTTTCGAAGATGACCGACTCTTATTCGAAGGCCGTGGTCGGCTACGAGCGCATCCAGGAAGTTCTCGAGACCGACAAAGAAGTCAAGGATCTCCCCAAATCAAGGCTAGCTCCACGTCTGAAAGGCAAGATCGAATTCGACCGCGTGAGCTTTGGATATTCGCCGGAATCTCCCATTCTGAAGGATGTCTCTTTCACCATCGAACCAGGGCATGTGGCTGCCTTCGTTGGTCCGACCGGCGCAGGCAAGACTACGATCATCAGCTTGATTCCGCGCTTCTACGATCCTATTTCGGGAAGCGTAAAGATCGATGGCGTGGATGTACGCAAATTCCGCCAGCACTCTCTCCGGCAACAGATCAGCTTCGTGCTGCAAGAGACCGTGCTCTTCCACGGTCCAATCTGGCAAAACATTGCGTATGGCAAACCTGAAGCTCGCCGGGATGAGATTTTTCGCGCAGCGAAGCTCGCCAATGCAACGGAGTTCATCGAGCGCATGCCCGAAGGGTACAACACAATCGTCGGGGAGCGTGGCATGACGCTCTCCGGAGGACAGCGCCAGCGCATCGCCATCGCCCGCGCTCTGATTCGCAACAGCCCTATTCTCCTGCTCGACGAACCAACCTCCGGACTCGATGCGAGCTCAGAAAAGCTGGTGGTCGAAGCTCTCGAGCGGCTGATGCAAGGCAAAACGGTAATCACCGTCGCGCACCGACTCTCTACAATCCGCGCAGCCGACGTGATCTTTGTCATTAAGGACGGGCGCATCGTCGAAGAGGGCACGCATGATCAGCTCGTTGAAAGTGGCGGGCTGTATGCAGAACTCGAGCGGTTGCAATCAGGAGAAGGTGAGAAGTCCGAACACATCTGTGAACCTCTTGAGTTTCAAGCCGGCAGGCGAAAAGCCTAGGCCAATCGGCTACATGTGACATTGCTACTCCGGCAGGGAGCGTTCTAGAATAAGAAAGCCCACCGCATGTAGGCGCGTAGCTCAGTTGGTTAGAGCGCTACCTTGACACGGTAGAGGTCAGGAGTTCGAGTCTCCTCGTGCCTACCATTTCTGCCTAATGCCGGCCATGTACATCCTCCAGAGCGACACGACACGAAAGTTCTACGTAGGATCAGCATTGGATCTAGAGAGACGGATTGCCGAACATAATCGAAGGCACAGCCCCTACACCCGGTCACGGGGTCCATGGGCACTGGTTTACCGTGAACAATTCGACAGTCTTCTTGAGGCACGACGCCGCGAACGACAAATCAAGAGCTGGAAATCACGTCGCTCGATCCAAGAGTTGATTGCTGGCCGCGAAGTTGGTTAGAGCATCCCGGCACGCCGGGAAGGTCAGGAGTTCGAGTCTCCTCGTGCCTACCATTCTTTTCTTTTATCAAAACCCCAAAAGAGCGAACACGAAGGTAACGAAGGTAAACGGAGGAGGTCACTAAGAATTTTTTTTGACCTCTCTGTGTTGCCTTGGCGACCTTCGTGTTCGCCTCTCTGCGGTTAAGCCGTAGAACCGCTAGGAGGACTAAGCCCTTCGCCCGATTGAGACATTCGCCCCGATGGCTACACTCGACGTATGGGAATGGTGGGCGATTTCGCTCGATTGGTGCTAGGCCTGATTGTGGCTGCTTTTCACCGTCCAATCGCGAATTTCATTATGGATCGCGAGCATGCCTTGCTCAGCTTCTTCCATCGCCACGGAGTCCATTTTCCCGACCCGCCAAGCGAGGCGACGCTGCACAACATTTACTTCGGCCTTGGGCTGTTTATCTCGCTCTTTTCCATCGTGCGCATCTGGTCGATGCTGTAGATCCTTTCACCCAGCCGCTTACTATTTTTTCTTTCCCGAAGGACACGTCTGCGAGAGCACATCGATCTTCATCACCCGAAATTCGTGCTCCGGATGAAGCTTGTTTTCAGGCTTGCTTGCTGAATTCGGATCCGAGTCGTCTTTATCGACGAAAGCTCCGCTGGCCCTCACCTGTTGTCCGATGTGGCTGGAAAGGTCTTCTGCACCGCTAAGCGGGATTTTGGTGCCACGCTGAGAAATAAGCGCAATACCTTTTTCGCCGTCGTTCACGACACAGCCCTTCATTGAGCGCAATCCGCCCGGGATCGATGGATGGCGCGGTCGCGCGCTGGACGTCGAGCTTCGCTGCGATAGCAATTGCGTCAGCAGCAGAATCGAAACGATCAAGACAGCAACAGCTCTACCAAGAAAACGAATGATTTCTTTCAGAGGGATATCGGTTCTCCTCATCTCAGGCAGCTAGAAAGACAAATAATCAGGCATTTTCTCCATTCTCAAATGCCGGGTGCGGATTTGCCAAGTTACGCAGAGACAATCCTGCCGACATTTTTGCGCTTACAATCTCGAATCCGTATCATCTCTCTCCAACTGCAATGAACGCGCCTAGTTCGCTCTCTGAAGCCGAGCAGAACGACCTGCTTGCGATGGCTAAGCACGCGTATGAAAACGCCTATGCTCCGTATTCCAACTTCCGCGTCGGAGCCGCAATCCTGCTCGCGAGCGGAGAGATTTTCTATGGATGCAACGTCGAGAACGCCTCGTATGGACTGACCAACTGCGCCGAGCGCACGGCGATCTTCTCTGCCGTGGCCGCGCTGGGAGCCAAGCAAGTGCGCATTCGTGCCGTGGCGGTAGTGAATGACCGCAACGTGGCGTGCTCCCCCTGCGGAGCGTGCCGCCAGGTCATCGCCGAGTTCGGACCAGACGCCGAAATCTTCTACCTCGGTCCGAATGGCATGCAGCAGAGCTCGATGCGGGAATTGCTGCCAAATTGTTTTGGATCAGACTCACTCACCTAGAAAGCAACAAGCAAGGACCTGCGGCCGCCCTCGGCCGGGTTTTAGTTGGGATTACCAATCCCAACAAAGAGTCGAGAAGCTCGAAAACCCAAAACCCGCGCGAGGGCGCGCGTCGGTCCGAATTGGCTTCGGATCTACTTCACTCTATTCAGTTCCTTTCAACTCCTGTAATCTTGCACTTCCCTCTATGACATCCAGGAGCGCTGCCGAGAGCCGATGCGCATCGTCGATCTGATTCGCCGCAAACGCGATGGGCACGAGCTCACGCGCGACCAGATCCAATTCATCGTACGCGGCTATACGCGCGGCGATTTTCCTGACTATCAAATGTCCGCATGGCTGATGGCTCTGCTACTCAAAGGCATGTCCGGCGCGGAGATCGCAACGCTCACAGAAGCGATGCTGCATTCCGGGGTAACGCTGGACTGGTCCGATCTGCCCGGCAAGAAAGTCGATAAACATTCGACCGGAGGCGTCGGCGACAAGACTTCGCTGATCCTCGCACCCATCGTCGCTGCCGGTGGGCTGCTCGTGCCGATGATCAGCGGACGCGGCCTCGGCCACACCGGTGGCACGCTCGACAAGCTCGAATCGATTCCTGGCTTCAACGTGAACCTCGCCCCCGACAAGATGCGCGAAGTTCTGTGCAAATGTGGCATGGTGCTCGTCGGGCAGACCGAACAGATCGTCCCCGCAGACAAGAAGATGTACGCCCTTCGCGACGTGACTGGCACCGTCGAAAGTCCGGCGCTGATCTGCGCTTCGATCATGAGCAAGAAGATAGCAGAAGGTATCGACGCGCTCGTGCTTGATGTGAAGACCGGCTCCGGCGCCTTCATGAAGAAAGAGGCCGACGCCGTTCACCTGGCCGAGCTGATGGTCGAGACCGGCGTACGCATGGGCAAGCACATGGTCGCGCTGATTACTGATATGGACCAGCCGCTCGGGCGATATGTCGGCAACGCTCTCGAAGTAATCGAATGCGTCGAAGTGCTGCGCGGCGGGGGCCCCGCCGATCTGCGCGATCTCAGCCTCGAACTCTCAGCTTGGATGTTCTACCTGGGAGACAAAACTCGATCAGTCGAAGACGGCTGCAATCTTGCGCAACAGATGATTGCCAATGGCGCAGCATTTGAGAAGTTTTGCGAATTGACGGCTCTGCAGGGCGGCAATGCAGACGCGCTGCGCGATATCAGCAAGCTTCCGCAGGCGCGGCATCGTCGCGAGGTTCGCAGTCGCGGCGCCGGTTACGTGCAGTCGATTAACTGCGAGCAAGTTGGCATCGCCAGTCTCGTTCTCGGGGGCGGACGGGAGAAGAAGGAAGACTCCGTCGATCCCGCTGTCGGAATCGTGCTGCACAAAAAAGTCGGTGACGCGATCGAAACGGATGAGCCGATCTGCTCCCTGCATTACAACTCCGACGCACGACTCGCCGAGGCTGAATCGTTGATTCATTCGGCGTACCGGATTGGAACTGAGAAGACTGCGGCGGCTGCTAAGTTGATTCGGCGTGTGATCGAAGGAAAACGAACATAGAACCAAGAGCGAACACGAAGGTCACGGAGGCCACAAAGGAAAAGCCGGAAGAAAAATTTGGACCGGCGCGCGGGGTCCTACGGCTCCCTTACGAAACGTTCATTCAACAGCCCAATGATCCTCAACCCAAGCGAGCGTGACCGCAAGGCCCGCCTTTATTTGTTTCCTTCGCGGCCTTCGTGCCCCCCGTGTTCAATTCTTTTGGAAGGTAGGAAATGATTAGACTCACCGGCCTGATTGGAATCGTCGGCATCGTTGGACTGGCGTATCTGTTTTCCACCAATCGCAAAGCTGTCCGCTTGCGCACGATCGCCTGGGGACTCGGACTCCAGCTTCTTTTCGCCGTGATTGTCCTGCGCTGGACATTCGGCCAGCGCATCATGAGCGCCGCCGGAGATGGCGTCACCAAATTGCTCGGATACTCCGCCGCTGGAGCTGAATTCGTCTTTGGAGCGTTGGGCAAGCCGGCTCCGCCGGTCGGATTCGTCTTTGCCTTTCAGGTCTTGCCGACCATCATCTTCATCTCGGCATTCTTCGCGCTGCTGTATTACCTCGGCATCATGCAGCTCATCATCCGCTTCTTTGCCTGGCTCATGAAGCTGACGATGGGCGTGAGCGGCGTGGAATCGCTGAACGTCGCCGCCTCAATCTTCATGGGGCAGACGGAAGCTCCGCTTACCATTCGTCCTTTTCTACCGGAGTGTACGCGCTCGGAATTGATGACCATCATGACCGCCGGCATGGCGCACGTCTCCGGCGGAATCATGGCGGCGTACATTGCCTTCGGCGTTGAAGCCAAGCATTTGCTCGCGGCTGTCATCATGACAGCTCCGGGAACGATTCTGATGGCCAAACTTCTCGTTCCCGAAACGGAAAAGCCTAAGACGCAGGGCAAAGTCGAAATGTCGGAAGAAGACATGCACAAGGACGACAACGTCCTCGGCGCTATCGCGCGCGGCACCATCGACGGCGGTCAACTGGCATTCAACGTGGCCATCATGCTGATTTCGTTTCTTGCGTTGATTGCATTAATCAACGGCATCTTCGGCGGCATCCATCAGCATGCTGCGTTTTTTCCCAGCAGCCTTGAAAGCCTGCTCGGCCACATCTTTGCGCCGGTGGCTTACGCGATCGGCATTCCCTGGCACGATGCGATTTCGGTGGGAAATCTGTTGGGCACGCGCATGGTGATCAACGAGTTGGTGGCGTACCAGGCGTTAGGCGCGGCGAAAGCGGCGCTCGATCCACGTTCTGTGACCATTGCAACATTCGCGCTTTGCGGCTTCGCAAACTTTTCATCGATCGGCATCCAGATCGGCGGCATCGGCGCGCTGGCTCCGAATAAACGCTCCGAATTGGCAAAGCTAGGCTTTCGCGCCATGCTCGCAGGCACGATGGCAAACCTCATGTCGGCATCGATCGTGAGCCTGCTGGTACAACACTGAGGGTTGCCAATGCATGACAGAACCGTCGGCGGCAGCCGATGGGGCAGCCGCATGTTTTGCGGCTGCGCAGATTGAGATTACTAGCTGCATCGTTGTGCCCGGAGCTGGCCTTCCGGCCCGCTCCGGCCCATCGGCTACCGCAGACGGTTCTGTTAGCTAGCGCACCTGCGCGAACTCGCTGTGATTGCGGCTGTAGAAGAAGTAAATCGCCAATCCAATAAACAGCCACACGAAGAATCGCACCCAGGTAATGAGCAGAAGTCCGCTCATCAGGGATACGCACAGCACAACCGAGATAAGCGGGAACAGCGGCACGAACGGCACGCGGAATCCACGGGGCCGCTCCGGTTGGGTGCGTCGAAGGATGATCACCCCGAGAGATACGAGCACGAACGCAAACAGCGTTCCGATATTGGAAAGATCCGCCGCGTCGCCGATATCCACCAATCCTGCGGGGATACCAACCGCAGCCCCCGCGATCCAGCTCGACCAGTGCGGCGTCTTGAACTTCGGATGAACCGCCGAGAAGATGCGCGGCAGCAGCCCATCGCGCGACATCGCAAACCAGATTCGCGTCTGCCCATATTGGAACACGAGCAGCGAGGAAATCATTCCCATCAGCGCGCCGATGATGATCACCGCCTGAAAAACCGGCTTGGCTCCGAGGTGCTGGAGGGCATACGCCACCGGCGCCATCGCAGCATCTCCGGAAAGGAACGTCGTGTACTTCATCATCGCCAGCAAGACCAGCGCGACTCCGACGTAGAGAACGGTGCAAACGATCAGCGAGGCGATGATGCCAAAAGGAATATCTCGCTGCGGGGTCTTGGCTTCTTCCGCGGCAGTGGAAACCGAGTCAAAACCGATGTACGTAAAGAAAATAATCGCGCCGCCCGCCAGAATGCCGCTGAATCCGGCAGGCGCAAATGGATGCAAATTGGCCGGACTGGCGAGCATTCCGCCCACTACAAGAAACGTGAGGATCGCTCCTATTTTGATGATGACCATCACGTTGTTGGCTTCGGCAGATTCACGTACGCCGCGCACCAGCAACACTGTCAATACAAAAACGATCAGGAACGCCGGAAGATTGAAATAAGCGCCGGTCCATTGGCCGCCCTGCCACACCGGATTGGACCACTTGTCTGGAATCAACACATGAAACTGCGCGAGCTGCGATTTAAAGTACCCGCCGAATCCGATCGCCACCGCGACGTTGCTCACTGCGTATTCAAGAATCAGATCCCAGCCAATCACCCAAGCGAAGATCTCCCCCAGCGTCGCGTAGGAGTATGTGTACGCGCTTCCCGCAATGGGAATCATCGATGCCAGCTCGGCATAGCACAGCCCGGCAAAGCTACAGGCAATAGCGACGAGGATGAACGAAATCGCAATCGCCGGGCCAGCAGGCGGACGTCCGTGCATGATGGCACCGGACGTTGTCCCGTGCTGAACGAGATTGAGGAAGAGATCGAGAACCTGCGCTTTGAAAATCGACGGCACCTCGAAGTGCTCGCCCGCTGCCGCCGTGCCCGTCAGCACGAAAATGCCTGAGCCGATGATCGCGCCGATGCCAAGCGCAGTGAGCGACCATGGCCCCAGAGTTTTCTTTAATCGATGCTCCGGCTCTTCGGAGTTAGCGATGAGCTTGTCGATGGACTTCTTAGCAAAGAGTTGGCTGGACAGAGCAGGCTCCGGACACAGGTGTGAATACGGGAACCCACGATTTCAAAGGAAGTTGTCGCGGAGGTCAAGGAGGAAAGGATCCAGGCAATAAGCGGTAGGCGATAGGCAATAAGCAATAGGCGGAAGGCATTGGCCCGCCTTGCTAGTCCCCTGCCTTTGGCTTATTGCCTACTGCCTATTGCCTATCGCTGTGTTTTCACGATGGGCTTTCCACCGTCTCTAAATGCGCAGAGCGCTCGCGTTTGCCGGAGCGCTCCACTTCGAAGGTTAGACGGTCTTTCTTTCTGTCGACGTCGATTACAACATGATCGCCGTGCAGCACCTCGCCATCGAGGATCTTCATTGCCAGTGGATCCTGCACTAAGCGCTGGATCGCGCGCTTCAGCGGACGCGCGCCATACACGCGGTCGTAGCCTTCTCTGAAGATCAGCTCCTTGGCGGTTGCAGTTACCTCGATCGAGATTCTGCGGTCGGCGAGCAGCTTGCGCACATTCGCCAGTTGCAGATCGACGATGCGAATCAGCTGCGCCTCTTCGAGCGGACGGAAGATGATGATGTCGTCCACACGATTCAGGAACTCAGGCCTGAAGTGCGACTGCACCACTTCCATCACCTGCTTGCTGGCGCGGTCGAAGGCCTCGCGCGTCGCAAGAGCTTCCGTGTTCAGGTACGTGGCGCCTAAGTTCGACGTCATGATGATGACAGTGTTCTTGAAATCGACGGTGCGGCCTTTGCTGTCGGTCAGGCGTCCATCGTCGAGAATCTGCAGCAGGACGTTGAAGACGTCGTTATGCGCCTTCTCGATTTCGTCGAACAGGATCACCGAGTACGGTCGGCGGCGTACAGCTTCGGTGAGTTGTCCGCCTTCGTCGTAGCCGACGTAGCCTGGAGGCGCGCCGATCAGACGCGCGACCGCGTGCTTCTCCATGTACTCGGACATGTCGATACGAATCATGTTGTGCTCGTCGTCGAACAGAAATTCGGCGAGAGCGCGCGCCAGCTCGGTCTTTCCCACGCCGGTCGGACCAAGAAAGATGAACGAGCCAATCGGACGGCGCGGATCGCTCAGGCCAGCACGCGAACGGCGAATGGCGTTTGAGACGCGCTCCAGAGCGGCGTCCTGTCCGATGACGCGCTCGCGCAGGCGAGCTTCCATGTTGACCAGCTTTTTGACCTCGCCTTCGAGCATTTTCGAAACGGGAATGCCGGTCCACTTCGAGACGATCCGCGCTACGTCCTCTTCATCGACTTCTTCTTTGAGCATGCGAGTCGCCGGACCTTTGCCGTCGCTTTGCGCGCTGAGCTTCTTCAGTTCATCTTCTGCCTGGCGCAACAAGCCATAGCGAATTTCGGCGACACGCTGCAGATTGCCGCGGCGTTCTTCCTGCTGCTCTTCGATCTTGAGCTTCTCAATGCGTTCCTTCAGTTCCTGAATTCGGCCGATGGACTGCTTCTCTTCCTTCCAGCGCGCCTTCAGCGCGTTTGCCTGCTCGCGAATCTCTGCCAGCTCTTTTTCGACCGTCGCGAGGCGCTCCTTCGAGTTGGGATCGCTTTCACGTTTCAATGCCTGACGCTCGATTTCAAGCGAAGTTGCGCGACGTTCCAGTTGATCGATTTCGGTCGGCATCGAGTCAATCTGGATGCGCAGCGATGCTGCTGCTTCGTCGATCAGGTCGATGGCCTTGTCGGGTAGAAAACGATCCGAGATGTAGCGGTGCGACAGCGTTGCCGCCGCAACGATCGCCGAATCCTTGATGCGCACGCCGTGGTGAACTTCGTAGCGCTCTTTCAGCCCGCGCAAGATCGAAATCGTGTCTTCGACGTTCGGTTCGCCGACGAAGACGATCTGGAAACGGCGCTCCAGCGCGGCATCCTTCTCAATGTACTTGCGATATTCGTTCAGCGTGGTCGCGCCGATGGCACGCAGCTCGCCGCGCGCGAGCGGCGGCTTGAGCATGTTCGAGGCGTCGATTGCGCCTTCAGCTGCGCCGGCCCCGACGAGCGTGTGCAGCTCGTCGATGAAGAGAATGATTTGCCCGGCGGAGTCTTCGATCTCTTTCAGCACAGCCTTGAGCCGGTCTTCAAATTCGCCGCGGTACTTCGCGCCGGCGAGCATCGATCCGAGATCGAGCGAGACCACGCGTTTATTCTTCAGAATCTCAGGAACATCGCCAGACACAATACGGCGAGCGAGTCCTTCGACGATGGCAGTTTTGCCAACCCCGGGCTCGCCGATGAGCACTGGATTGTTCTTCGTTCGGCGCGACAGAACCTGGATCACTCGGCGAATCTCCTCATCGCGCCCGATTACCGGATCGAGCTTGCCCTTGCGCGCCAAGTCGGTCAGGTCGCGAGCGTAGCGCTCCAGCGCCTGGTACTTGGCCTCAGGATTCTGATCGGTCACCTTCTGCGAGCCGCGCACTTGCGTAAGCGCCTGCAGAATCGCATCGTGCGTCGCGCCTGCAGCGTTCAGCAGACGCTGCGCCGCATCATTCCCGACTTGGGATAGAGCAAGCAGCAGGTGCTCAACCGAGATGTACTCGTCCTTGAACGTATCGGCCTGCTTGAAAGCCGAGTCCATCACCTTCTGAAATGCAGCGGACATGTGCGGCTGCGCAGACTCGCCCGAGACCTTCGGCAGCTTGGCGATCTCCGAGCTCGCGTCGTTCAGCAGCTTCTCCGGACCAACGCCGATGCGACGCAGCACGGGCATAACAATGCCCTCGTTGTCCTCAAGCAGCGCCGCGAGGAGATGGATCGGCAGAAGCTCCGGATTGCCATTCTCGGCAGCCAGCTCGCTCGCCTTCTGCACCGCTTCCTGCGACTTAACAGTTAATTTTTCCCAGCGTATTGCCATGCGTGTTTCCTTACTTATCTTGATGCCTTGTTCTTTAACGAGGCTATCGGCTTTCGGCTCTCGGCGTTCCTCCAGTCAATTTTCACGACAACGGATGCCGGCCGAAAGCCGATGGCCGAGTGCCGACAGCCCAAACAAAAAGGGAGACGAACCTTGGGGCCGTCTCCCGCTTTCAATTCAGAATCTACTCCTTCTCGAATTACGCTGCCTGGCTTTTGCTTTCCGCTTTGGTTCCCTCGACGGTCTTGCCCAGAGTCTTGCCGGAACCGATGTTTACTTTGATCTGTTTCGGTTTGGCCTCGGCGCGTTTTGCCAGTTCGATCTTCAGCACGCCATTCTCATAGTTCGCGGTGACGCTCTCCGGATCGAGCGTGTTCGGCAGGGTGAATGAACGGGCGAAGCTGCCATAACGGCGCTCGATGCGATGGAAGTTCTCTTCCTTCTCCTCTTTTTCGAACTTACGCTCGCCACTTACGGTCAGCGTGTTGTTCTCTAAACGAACATCGACATCGTCCTGATTAATTCCCGGAACTTCGAGCTTCAGCGTGACCTTGTGCTCGTCTTCATAAACGTCAACCGGAGGAACGAAGCTACCAGTTGCGGTCAGCTCGTCCTGGCCACTCCGGCCATAGTCCTGAAAGAGGCTGTTCACGCGATTCTGCAGTGAGGCAAGCTCACGAAACGGGTCCCAACGTGTAACCACCATGATTTTTTCCTCCAAAAGGCTTTATCAAAACTTTGCTTGGCATCCAGCCAGCTACAGACTTAGATGCCGACCTAAGCTAGATGGAAGCATAAAATGTGAGCGTATTGTTGTCAAGTACTACAAGTAGAATATTTTTCCTTATTTTTCAGATACATATGGGTGTCGTTTCCGAGAAAGATTGAGAGAAACGAAGAACGATTCATCCCAAGTTCGGCGTTCGCTTTTGAACAGACTGTCCCATCGACGAGCAGATTTTCTGACCTGACATTGCCTTCGGCATCTTGGTCCTGAGCAGTGTTTTGTTGGACTTAGCTGGAAGGAACCGGTCGGCAGCTTAGTTGCGTATATCTCCGCAGACGTTTCTTCAGAGGAGTTGAGGGCACCTCATGAGGCAACACCGGGAAGCGATCATATTTTCAACTCTGCTGAGCTGCTTAGTTCTGTTCTGCGGCTTCATCGGCAGAGATCCCGCCAACTCCTCACGGAAGACCGAGGACAGCATCAGCCGCCATATCGCGCAGCTCCGCGCGAAAGAGGCGCAGCGCAGGGCAGAAGCCGCTTATTGGCTCGGGAGCCGTGGAACGGCCGCCGAGCGAGCCATCCCCGCTCTGATCGATCTGCTGGGGGACGCGACTCAGGTGGAGGTATCGAAGTACCGCAAGCCTGACTCGCCGGAGAACACGGTGGCTACGCTCGGCGAAGAGGCTGCCGCCGCGCTCGTGAATATCGGGAAGTCCTCGACCGACGCGCTCATAAAAATCCTCATCACCTCGCCTGAGCCGCATGCGAGAGAGAATGCAGCTTGGGCTCTCGGAGCCTTGCATCGCCGGCAGATGATTTAAGCCGCTTGCGGGCTGCGCGCAGCCGGCAGTTCCAATTTGGGACAAAAATTCCCTGAGGGTTCCCTGATCCCTACTGGGAGCGCTCTCGAGTATGGACGCTAAGACGTTATAGCAAAATAGCTTGGCCGGCCTTTTCCCTACTTTCCCTGAAAAGTTCCCTGCCTCGCTGGCAAATTCGCAAAAATTGGGCAGAATTTGAAGGTCCTGGCCCATTTTTGTTTGAGATCGCTGTACTGTTCGCTGTTTTCCGCGCAGGCCCGTGATTCGCGCTCTCATCCCGCCATTTAGAATCGTCACGAATGCCCGTAAGCTATGAATCCGCAGTCGAGAGACTGCTGTCTCTCGCGCCTGAGCTTTGGACGCATAAAGGCCGAAAGCCGCGGCGCAAATTCGACCTTGAGCACATGCGCGTGCTTACCGAGGCGCTTGGGCATCCGGAGCGGCGGTTTCCCAGCGTAATTGTGGCGGGAACGAACGGAAAGGGATCTACATCGGCAACGCTGGCCAGCATTCTGGGCGAGGCGGGGTATAAAACCGGCCTCTATACCTCGCCGCATTTGGTCCGCGTGAACGAACGCATCGCGATTAACGGAGAAGCCATCAGCGATGCCGAGTTTGCCGAGGTACATTCGCGAATCGACAATATCTCCGAATCGATGATAAGTGCGGGCAAGCTCGATCAGCATCCCAGCTTTTTCGAGACCCTCACCGCGATGGCATTCGAATACTTCGCAAGCGCCGGAGTCGAGATCGCAGTTCTGGAAGTTGGAATCGGCGGGCGACTGGACGCGACCAATATCGCCGATCCTCTGCTCTCGGTGATCACCGACATTTCGCTCGACCACACAGAATGGCTGGGAAATACCCTCGCCGAGATCGCACGCGAGAAAGCCGGAATTGTGCGACGAAATAGCATTATCGTCACCTTGCCGCAGCATCCTGAGGTCAACGATGTACTTGGCGAGCAGGTCAGAGAGCTGGGTGCGCGCGTCGTGAATGCCAGTCAGTACCTGCCTCCGGTCACACCCGCTGCGGATTCGTTCGAAACTACCGAGAACGGTCTGCCACACAACCGTTACTCACTCGAATTGATCGGCGAGAAGATCACCATCGATTCGCCTCTTGCTGGCCGCCACCAGACCCGCAACGTAGGGCTTGCGATTGCAGCCGCCGTGGAGCTGAGGCAGAGCTTCGGATACCGAATTACTCCTGAGGCGATCGCGGCTGGAGTCGCGAGGACGGAGTGGCCGGGACGCTTTCAGGTAATCCCCGGCTCCCCCGAAATCGTGCTCGATGTTGCCCATAATCCTGCCGGTGCGTGGGCATTGCGATCTGCACTCTCGAGGCGTTATGAAGGCGCTCCGCTGACCATCATTTTTGGCGCGATGCGCGACAAAGACATAGCCGAGATCGGCGAAATACTTTTCCCGCTGGCTGAGGAAGTGATTGCGACTCGCGTCAGCAGCCCACGCGCAGCTTCGCCAGAAGAGATTCGCGAGCTCACTTCTCATGTCGGAGTGCGGATCGTTAGCAACGAAGGCCTGCAGGATGCTCTTCGCATTGCGCGTGAGCGCGGCAGAGTCGTCGTGATCACTGGGTCTGTGTATCTCGTTGGTGCTGCCCTCGAGCTAGTCAACCGATAACGAATTTCGGTTCGATGATCCTCGATCTGCTACCTGCGTTGCAGCAAAGCCCGCGCAGGCGCCGCCTCGCGTCCGGCTTGATGGGCAAGACAATCAGCGTGTAATCGCCTTCTGCCACATTGCGAAGATCTAAGCCTTCGACGATCAGCACGTTGTTTCCGAGCAGCGTCTTGTGCGTCGGCGCTTCTTTCGCCTGAAACTGCTCGGCGGAAAGATAATCCACTCCTATGACATCCATTCCCGCTTCAACGAACTTGCGGGCTGCGTCGGGAGCAATGCCGGTGTAGTCCTTGTGAAACTCGCGATCGTAGAGCCAGTTCTTTGCGGATGCGCGCGTCCGAAACAAGACGCGCTTCACGCCGGCGAAGTCATGCTTGCGCAGTTCGGCGGCATCGATCACATCAACGGAAGGGTCAATCGAGATCACGCGTGCAGGCCCGATCAGTTTCGAAATGGGAACTTCGTCGATGCTCGTGCCATTCTCAATGAAGTGCAGCGGGGCATCCACGTGCGTGAGCGTGTGCAAACCCATATCGACGGCAGAAAGATTGGCCTTGTCTCCTTTCGCGATCTGCTTCGCCCAGCGGAAGTGGACGGGAGGATCGTCGGCGAAAATCGGCGCAGTGTCAGGACAGACGTCGGCGGAAATGTCGATCCAATCCATGCTGCTGGCGACTAGAGACACGAACCTTCTCCGAAGAACTTAGGTAAGAGTTGCGCGAAGCGAAGAAGGTTATCTATTCACAAGCTGGCACAGCAATCGAAGGAACTATTGCCCCTGCACCGTACCTTTGGAATCCAGCAGAACCAGCGTGACGCCGTTCGTCCAGCCAAATCCGACGACATTCGTCTTGTATCCAGCCGAGACAGCAGCTTGCGTTGAGCGAGTGATCACGTTGTACTTCTCGCGAATCGTCTGATCGCGCTTGAAGTTGTCGTAAACATCGGAGACAAACTCCTGAGACACGCGATCTGCATCCGCATTGAATCCATACCGGCGCAAACCTTCAACAGGGAGAAGCTGAAGAGGCGCCCAGCCATATGGCAAATCCCACTGCAGCCCGGTCATGCGGTCGCTCATCGCGATGCCGCCCTCGTGCTCAAACAAGCTCAAGTTGTGCTCCACGGCTTGCGCCTGTTCTTGAGTTGCCAAGCCGGCCCAAAGCGGATAGAACGCCGTCGCGTAGTAGTAACTCGATTGGCGATCATGGAGAAAGTCGTAATCGAAGAACATGCCGGCCTGCGCGTTCCAGAAGTACTTATTGATAGCTGCTTTGCGCGTTTCTGCGCGTTGCCTCCAAGTTGCAGATTCGTCAGGACGTCCCAGCAGATTCGCCATTTCCGCCAAGTCCTGCTCTTCTTTGTACAGAAGGCTATTGAGGCAGACCGGCGCGAAGTGATGCGTCGATCCGCTGTACGGACCAAATCGGAACGAAGGGTCGAATCCCGACTCGCGCATGGCGCGATCGCCTTTGTAGTAATCCTGCGAGAGGCTCACATGCTGAGCCTCGGCGCAATGTGCAGTTCCCGTTCCTTTTGGCTGCACTGCACAGACCTGCAACTGAAACAGCGGACCTACCTGTGCGGTCGACATCGCGGGTGAAGTTCCCAAGTAAGCGTCCGCAATGCTGCCCATCGTGAGCAGATTGCTGGTCACATCGGAGTAGTACGTTGGATCGTCTCCCATTTCGGGAACTGGACCTTCGCCCAGATCGAAATACCGCGACAGCCCCGTATTGCCCGCCAGCTTGGGCTCATGTGTCCAAAGCTCATAGTCGCGCTGCGCGTAGTCGTAAGCGCGCGCCAGCCATTCACGGTCTTGCTTGCCTGCCGCCTTCTGCGCGTCGTAGTAGGCCATGATCATCGAGGTGAGAAACGGCGGCTGCGAGCGCGTGAAGTAATATGTGCGATTGGCGTTCAGCACAGCGCCGTAGTGCTCAATCTCGAAGAAGAAATTCTCGATCATGTTGCGTGCCATGGCGAGTTCGCCATCGCGCACGAGTCCACGAAGAATGAAGTAGCTGTCCCAGCCGTACATCTCGTTGAAGCGTCCGCCGGGCACGACGTACGGGTTGGGCAGGTAAAGCAGACCGGCCTCAACTTCTGAAGCCTTTACATCGCCCAAACTGTGGATGACGCGGGGCAGTTTCGCGACCCGCGTTCCGCACTTCGATTCGACCTGCTGTACGGCAGCAGGAAGTTGAATGTCCGCGGGAACATACAGCACGGGTTTCGTCGTGAGCTTCGTGTCGATCAGAGAAGCGCAATCATTTTGCGATCGTGTAAGAGTCTGCCAGGCTGAGTGGATGTACTGCTTAAGCTCTGTTGCTTGCGCGGTTGTCAGCGGATGAGATTTGCCTGTTGACTCGGGAGCCTGCTGACACAGTGTCGACCCGATAAAAAGAACCAGAAATGCGGCCGATGTCCAGAAACGAAACCTGGCGGCCCTACTCAAATCCGAACAACGAGTAGCCTCCCCAGGATTTAAGTTCAGAACAGAGACATTACCGTTTTGGGACATCATCAAAGATTCACGCTCGCAAAAAAAGAATTAGAGTTCAAAAGCGAATCGATAGCTCTCGTTCAACGTAGTTTTCGGCCCCGCTCGTCGAGGCTGGTATGGCAATGCCGATTATCTGGCCGTCATTTGCCGCCTGCCGGAGATCTCCACCGCTGACCGATTGTATTTTCGCGCCGTACGCGCGCAGCTCGTAGGTTCGTCCGCTCATGCCTGATAACTTCACCTTCAGTTGGCGGCGATCTTCACTCCACTCCTGGTTGAAAATTTTGACGTTGCTGCTTGCTGATCCAAGCGGCGGAAGATCAGCTTCGGCCACCAATCCGAAATCGCCGATGACATTAATTTGCAACGTCTGCCAGACCTGGTCGATTGCGCGTGAGATGTCTCTCGGAGCCTGCAATCGGATGTTCACATGTTGATCTTGTGAAGTCTGTTCAACGTGGTACACCAACTTCCTGCCCTTGAGAATTGCGTTCGATACCGTTGCGTGCTTGCTGAGCGCGATGGAGAAGTCAACCGTGCACTCACTCTGACCTCCAGTAACTCTGAACCAAAGTGATGCGTCGATACGTCGAAAGGCGATCGCGTATTTGCTTCCACATGCAGCGAGATTATCGACTTGGAAAGAGTTCCACTCTGGCGGGATGTGCGGAGCGATGTGGATGGTCTTCTTAGGTTCGTCCACCGAGATTCCGAGAAGCCCGCGAACCATAGGGCTGAGCACCATCGCCGACGACCATATCTGGTGCGGCGATGCCGTTCCAAGCCCTTCGTAGTGAGCACCAGAGAGAACTTCGGTCACATGCCCCAGCGAGCCATCGAGCGCGAGCAAAGAATTCGCGCGCAGATTCGCATATGCCTCGAGTGGTCGATGGTTGCGGTACTCCGCCACTGACGCCCAACCAGTGAAGAGCGGCCAGACCGAGCCGTAGTGATATCCGGTGGGTCCATACAAGGGATTCTGCTCGGAGATAATGCGCATGCCCCAATCCGCGGCTTGATCCCAATTCGCAAGATGGTCGATGGTGGCGTTTGCTTTTTCCGCATCGAAAACGTCGAACCACATGGGAGCCGTGCTCAGGACCGTCGGCGTGCGGACTTGTTTATTCTCTCGATCGAGGGCAAAGACCAGCGTGTGATCGGAAGAGTCCCAGAATGAATCATTGATCTTCTTTCTCTGCACTTCGTATTCCTGTTGCAATGTTGCGGCCTCGTTGCCTTTGCCAGTCACACGCGTGAGAGAGGCAATCGCTTCGAGGGCCGCGGTCGCTAGGCCGCTCTGATACGACTCAGTCTCGACCGGCAGCAGCGGGCCGCCTTCCACCCAACCGTGTCCAACGCCGAAGTTGCGGGGCAAGCCATTTGCATCATAGGTGGACTTCAGGAACTGGTAAGCGCGCCAAGCGTTGTCCCAATGCGAGGCAGCGAACGAGGTATCGCCGGATGCGCGAACGTAGTCGTTCATCGAGATCAAGAAGAGTGGAGTTGCGTCGGCGGAGGCGTAGGCATACGGAAATCCTGTCCACCAGTTGACGAGACTCGCCGTTTGCGAGATCTCGTGCTCGATCTTTCCGTCCTGGCGCTGGTATTTGGCAATAAAATCGAGCGCGGTCCGCGTAGTCTCGAAATCGCCGATCGAATCGAGCGCAAGATCGGTCCAGAGAGAATCCCGCCCGAAGAACCAGGCAAAGCCGGGACGCGCGGTTTCGCCCGAGGACCGATATCCCGCAACGAGCCCGGTTCCCAAAAAGGGATTGGCGACGAGTCCCTGAATTGTGCTGATGCGCGCCCAATCGTAAGCAGCCTGAAGCTGACGGTCCGGGAGTTCGACCGATAGTGTTCGAGAGAGATAGTCTTCGTAGTACTTGCGAGTGGAGACAAAGAGCTGGTCGGGACTTACTCCGAGCCTCTGATATTCCTTGCGCGCGTCATCCGGCCCGCTGATTGATCCCGCGATAAAGATGTAAGCGACAGAATGGCCTTTCTGGGCGGGAGCGAGCCGGAACGTGCTGCGCGTCGTCGCATAGCTGTTCATGAAGAACTCAGGATCGGCAGAAACCGCGCTCGGGGAACCAACCACAGCAGCAAACTTGCGGCTCTCCTCGCCGAGTTCGAATGCATGCATCGAAGTGTTCCAACTCATGTAGGTGCCGCCCAGCCCGGCAGGCCACATAAGCTGAAAATCGCGTGTGAACGCCGCTTCAATCTGCAGCGGCTCCCAGCTATCGATCTCGAAGCGCACTATTGCGCCGTTTACATCCGGCGGCGCCAGCCAGCTTTCGTTTACGCTGAATGAATCGGAGGCGAATGTGAGCGTCGGGCCTTCTGGACGCATTACGAGTCTTCGCACTAAAGACGACGCGGGAATACGACGATCACCGAGGACAAATGTCACGTCGAAATCGCGAAAGATCTTGATCGGATATACCCAGGCTTCGAACCGCCCGCCTTCATTTCCTAGCAGGCCTGAGTGTTTTCCGACCGCATCGAGAAATTCCCAAGGCCGGGCCGGGCGAGAAAGTTCATGAGAGCCGATGAGAATGTCGGAAGTCGCTGCACACGCCGCCCCAGCGAAGATACAACAGCAAAACACGACACGGATTGCAAGGATCTTACGGATCACACGGATACAGCAGGTGCTTGGCAGGAACATTTTGAACATTTATTGCTTTATCCGTGATATCCGTAAAATCCGTGCAATCCGTGTCGTGTTTTCTCTGTGCGGTTCTTCTTCGGCCGCGCCGTGTGCTTAAATGTTTTGAAAAGCGGCAGAAATCCTAACACGTCCAAAGGCTTACCTTGCAGTTTGACCGTCGTAACTTTCTGAAGTCCCTCAGCCGCACTGCGCTGGTCTTGGGCATCGACCAGATCTTCGGATTCGCAGGCCTCAGATCAAGAAGCTGGGCCTCTGAAACCCAGACGACAAACTCCGCTTCGAAGGAGACGACGTCCGCTCCGCTCGGCGTCAGTTTCGTCGACGTCGCGCGCTCAGCCGGACTGAACGCAAAGACCATCTATGGCGGACTGAAGAAGAACAAGTACCTGCTCGAGACTACGGGATGCGGCGTTGCCTTCTACGACTACGACAACGATGGCTGGCTTGA
This sequence comes from uncultured Terriglobales bacterium, assembly GCA_964399125.1. GTDB lineage: Bacteria > Acidobacteriota > Terriglobia > Terriglobales > Acidobacteriaceae > Gp1-AA112. Next base: position 28,034 of record CAYNPS010000005.1, on the reverse strand, counting down.
CATCTTTCTCGTGAATGGCTGGCGTCTGGAGGGATTCCCAAAAGGGGAGGAGCCGACCTGCCATTTGTTCAGGAACAACCGAGACGGCACTTTTACCGATGTTACAGCCAAAGCTGGTTTGGCTCGATCTGGCTGGGGACAGGGCGTCTGCATTGGGGATTACGACAACGACGGCTACGAAGATCTCTTCATCAGCTACTACGGCCAGAATGCGCTGTATCACAACAACGGAAACGGCACGTTCTCCGATGTGACCGCCAAGGCGGGACTGACCCAGAAGATGACCCGCTGGAATACCGGCTGCGCGTTTGTTGACTACGATCGCGACGGCCATCTCGATCTCTTTGTCGCCAACTACATCGACCTTGATTTGAAGACGGCTCCGGTTCCCGAATCGGGTCCGTGTCTATATAAGGGCATCATGGTTGCCTGCGGTCCTCCCGGTCTGAATGGCGGGAAGGACATCCTGTATCACAACAATGGCGACGGCACGTTCACCGATGTCTCCGACCAGTCGGGGGTCACGAAAACCGCGAGCACCTACGGCCTCGGAGTGCTCACTGCGGACTTCGACGAAGATGGCTGGCCTGATATCTACGTTGCCGATGATTCTACAGCCAGCGCGCTGTTTCACAATTTGAAGAACGGCCGCTTCGAAGATATCGCCATCGCCGCAGGCGCGGCGCTAAGTCCAGACGGCAAGCCGCAGGCAGGCATGGGCGTTGCTGCAGGCGATTACGACCATGATGGACATCTAGATATCGTAAAAACGAATTTCGCCGGCGACACGCACTCGCTCTACCGCAATCTCGGCAACGATAACTTCGATGACATGACCTTCCAGTCGGGACTCGGCCTGAACACTCGCTACCTCGGCTGGGGCTGCGGCTTCTTCGACATGGACAACGACGGTTGGCTCGACATTCTTATCTGCAACGGCCACGTCTATCCCGAAGTGGAACAACTGCGCACCGAAGCTGCTTACGCACAAAAGAAGTTTCTTTATCGCAACCTGCACAATGGCCGCTTCGAAGATGTTTCAGCCGACGGCGGCCCAGGTATCAACACGCCGGCTCCTGGACGCGGCTGCGCATTTGGCGATTTCGATAACGACGGCGATGTCGATGTAGTCGTCAATTGCGTGAACGATTTTCCCCAGCTCCTTCGCTGTGACTCGACGACCGCCAACCACTGGATCAAAGTGCGGACGATTGGAACCAAATCAAACCGCAGCGGCATTGGCGCGCGTATCAAGTGCGTCGCCCGCGTACCCGGAATCGAGAAGCCTCTCGAGCAGGTAGATGAAGTACGCAGCGGCGGCAGTTATTTCTCCCAGAACGATTTGCGCGTTCATTTCGGGCTGAATAAGGCGACCCATGTTGATCTCGTCGAAATACGATGGCCTAGCGGGCACGTTGATCAGTTGAAGGACCTTGAAGTAGATCGTGTGATCTACGTGAAAGAAGGAGAGGGCATCGTCAAGACGGATGTCTTTCGCAAACGCTGAGCAACGTGCTTCTCTGCCCACTTCTCGTTTCGCGCTGTCCCGAAGACGCCCAGCCCTTAGAATCGAAGCGAACGCTCAATGTACCTGCTCTATTCCATTCTTTACGCGATCGCATTACTGCTTAGCTCACCGTACTGGCTGGTGCGAATGCTGCAGGAAGGGAAATATCGAGCAGGGTTGAAGGAGCGACTCGGTTCCGTTCCTGCCCGGCTGAAACCTGCGGCTACGCCTCATCGATCAATCTGGATCCATGCTGTTTCCGTCGGCGAAGTACTGGCGATCAGCGGGCTGGTGAATGCTCTGCGAAAGCAATTTCCAGAACGCGAGATTTACGTTTCCACGACGACGCTGACGGGCCAGACCCTCGCCCGAGGAAAGTTCGGTTTTGAACGAGTCTTTTACCTCCCGCTCGACCTTCCCTTCGCGATTAACCCCTTCTTAGCTGCCATTCAACCGGCAATGCTGGCGCTCGCAGAAACGGAGTTCTGGCCGAATCTGCTCCACATCGCGAAAGGGAGCGGGTGCCAGATTGCGGTCGTCAACGCGCGCATCTCCGACCGCTCCCTTCCCGGATACAAGCGGTTTCGCTTTCTGCTGAAAAGGGCACTCAATGACATCGATCTCTTCCTCGCGCAGACGGAAGTCGATCATGAGCGCCTTATCGCGATTGGAGCAGATGCCGAGCGCGTGCGAGTGGCGGGAAATTTGAAGTTTGATGTGAAGGCTCC
>CAYNPS010000005.1:0-25699 GCA_964399125.1 uncultured Terriglobales bacterium | reverse complement strand
CATGGGGCGGGAGTGCGCTTGCTGGTGGCGTCCTGCTGCTCGACACAATCGGCGAGCTGGCGTCGGTGTACTCGGTGGCCGAGATTACTTTTGTCGGCGGATCGCTCGTTGCTCGCGGCGGGCACAACATCCTCGAACCGGCACAGTTCGCCAAGCCGATTCTCGTCGGCCCTCACTATGAGAACTTTCGCGAGATCGTGCGGAGCTTTCTCGCTAGCAATGCCGTGCTCGTAGTGAACATTGAACAGCTCACTGCGACCGTTCTGCGTCTGCTGCACCAACCCCATGAAGCTACCCAGCTTGGGTCGCGAGCTTTTCACGTGGTGGAAGGTGGACGCGGGAGCACACAGCGCACTCTGGCCGCGATCGTCGAGTTGTTGGATCGGCAAAGCACCCCAGTCACGGACCTGAGCGCATCGCAGCAATGATCGGCGCTTCCTTCTATCGCTGCGTCGTCGCATTGCGAAACTACTGGTTCGATCATGAGATCCTGCGCGCGCGCCGCCTTGCATGGCCGGTGATCAGCGTGGGAAACATCTCGGTTGGCGGCTCGGGCAAAACTCCGTTTGTCATCATGCTCGGCGAGCTGCTGAAACAGCGCGGAATTGAAGCCGATGTGCTCTCGCGAGGCTATCGCCGCACTACCACGGGTGTGCTGCGCGTGAACCCGGACGGCACTCCCGAGCAATTTGGGGACGAGCCTCTGCTTATAACGCGTAAGCTCGGCTGTCCCGTTTTCGTCGGAGAGGAGCGTTTCGATGCCGGAGTGGAAGCGGAAGAGACCGTCGGGGGCGCGCAAGGGAATCGAGTCCATCTGCTTGATGATGGCTTCCAACACCGCCAGCTCCATCGCGACCTCGATATCGTGCTGCTGAATCAGGAAGATCTCTCGGATAAGCTCCTGCCTGCAGGACGCCTTCGCGAGCCGCTCTCTGCACTGCGGCGTGCAGATGTCGTTGTCGTGGATCGGGACTTTCCTGAAGAACGACTGCCCCAAGGCGACTTCCAAGTCTGGCGAAGCGAGCGTAATCTCATCGCTCCCGAATTGAATCGTCCGGTAATCGCGTTCTGCGGGATCGCGCGTCCACAGAGATTCTTCTCTGCTCTGCGGAAGCATGGAATGGATGTTCGCGAGGAGATCGTCTTCCGCGATCACCACCGCTATACCTCAGACGACGTCGCACGCTTGGCCGCTGCACAGGCACGTCATACCGGTTCACAGCTCATCACGACCGAGAAGGATGCTGTGAATCTGGGGCCCCATACAACGGATCTCAAGGCGATCGTGGTGCCTCTCGAAAGCAGATTGCTGAATGCCCATGAGGCAGTCAACTTTATGCTGAGGAAGATTTCAGAACGGCGAGAGAACACGGTCGAAGAGTAGAGCGGCATACTGCATCTGTACTCGATGAGCCGTTTCGATGGCCGCAAAACATCTCTCCATTCGATGGAATCACTGCATACTTGACGGGATTCGGGCCGAACAGCCCGATTCACTACGCATGACCACTCCAAGCCTAGCGATCGACCGTCAACTCTTCGCAAGCCGCGGAGCGATCCACGCCCTGGCTACGGCCTTTCTGGCGCTGTTTTGTATCGTTGGACTCTCGCTATGGGGACTGCCGTTCTTTTACGATTTCATGGTCCGGCAGTTTGGATGGACACGGGCGCAGGTCACTTCGGGAAACGCAATCAGCAAGCTGGTGATTGGACCGGCATTCGGATTCTTTGCCGGCTGGTTGGTCGATCGCTTTGGACCGCGAGTGCTGATGATCTCCGGCATTCTGATGGCGGGAGCGGCACTGATTGGGCTCGGCAGCATTTCCACTCTGGGAATGTTCTACCTGTTTTATCTCTTTAATGCACTTGGCTACGTTTGCGGTGGCCCGCTTCCGAATCAAGTACTGCTGACGCGATGGTTCGACAAAAATCGCGGCAAGGCCATGGGCTTGGCTTATTTCGGGATCGGATTGGGAGGAGCTGTCTCGCCCTGGATCTCGCATTCGCTGGAGCAACATTTTGGCTGGCACAATGCGCTAAAGGCTGTCGGTTTACTCGTGATAGTGATTGCGCTGCCCTTTGCCTATTTTGTGCGCGACACCCCGGCTGCCGAACTGGATTCTCCGCGCCCTGTATCGCCACCGATTGGGGACGCGTTCAAATCGCTGCCCCTTTATTTGCTGCTGATTGCCAGCATGTGCTCGATCGCCGCGGTGAGTGGAACGCAGCAAAATCTGAAGCTGTTCTTGAGTCTCGACCAGCATTACTCCCAGACGCAGTCCACGCGAATTCTTTCTCTGGTCCTAACCTTTAGCATGGGCGGAAGACTGCTGATGGGGTGGCTGGCGGATCGATTTCCCGTAAAGCATGTAATGCTGACGATTTACCTGCTCGTTGCCGCAGCAATTCCCTTTCTGCTTCTCGCGCCGGCGACAGCTCCCGTGTATCTGTTCGCCATGATTTTTGGCGTGGGACTCGGCGGAGACTACATGATTATTCCTCTCATGACGGCCGAGATCTTTGGCGTGCAGATTCTCGGACGGTTGCTGGGCGTGATCCTCACCGCCGACGGAATCGCGGAGGCCGTGTCGCCGTGGATCGTCGGGCACCTCCGCGATGTGAGAGGAACTTACTCCGCCGGATTTGTAGTTCTCATCGCAATCGCGTTGCTGGGAGCTTTTGTTGCGACGCTGCTTCCGGGGAGGCAGCCGGCATGAGCACAATTGCGCGCGTCGCCGCGATGAAAGATGCAGAACAATTTCGCGCTCACTTGCGTTCGCTCGGCGTCACCATTCCTTGCGACGATCGGGTGACCACTGGTACCGAGTCTCCAATCAGCCGTGAACTCATGCTCGGGGACATAAAGATTAGTAACCGCATTGCCGTTCAGCCGATGGAGGGGTGGGACGGCACAGCCGACGGCAATCCGAGTGAGAGCACGCTTCGACGCTGGCGACGCTTTGGACAGAGTGGCGCGAAGCTGATCTGGGGCGGCGAAGCGGTTGCTGTTTGCCATGCGGGACGCGCGAATCCGAATCAGCTCGTAATTGCGCCGCATACCCAGAAAGGAATAGCGGAGCTCCGTACGGCGCTGATAGAAGAACATCGGCAGACCACCGGATCCGCTGATGGACTGCTGATTGGCCTCCAGCTCACGCACTCAGGCCGCTTCTGCCGTCCGAACAGAAAAGATCGCGCCGAGCCTCGCATTCTTTATCGTCATCCCATTTTGGATCGGCGCATGGGATTGGCTGCAGACTATCCTTTGCTGACCGATTCTGAGATTCAATCGATCATCGAAGACTTTGTGTGGGCAGCAAAGATGGTCGGCGAGCTTGGCTTTGATTTCGTCGATATCAAGCACTGCCACGGATATCTCGGACACGAGTTTCTCAGCGCACGCGAGCGCCAAGGGCGATACGGAGGCAGTTTCGAGAATCGCACGCGCTTCCTCAAGCAGATTGTGGAAGGAATTCGCTCCGATGCTCCCGGATTGGGAATCGGTGTGCGGCTCTCGGCCTTCGACTTGGTTCCATTTCGGCCTGATCCCAAGCAGTCGATCAATGGGAAGCCTGGGCCTGGAATTCCTGAAGATATTGCTCTTCCTTATCGGTCCGGTTTCGGAGTGAGCGAGAACAGACCTACTGAGCCGGACCTCAGCGAGCCGGAACGGTTCATTGCTCTTCTGCAGGACCTCGGAATTCGGCTAGTGAACATCACCGGAGGCAGTCCTTACTACAACCCGCACGTTCAGCGGCCCGCGTTGTATCCGCCGTCAGATGGATATCTCCCGCCGGAAGATCCTCTGGTGGGAGTTGCGCGGCAGATGAGCGTCACCCGGGAGTTGAAACGCAGGTTCCCCGAAATGATATTCGTTGGGTCAGCTTACAGCTATCTACAGGACTTTCTTCCACACGTGGCGCAGGCTGCTATTCGTGAGGGTTGGGTCGATGCCGTCGGACTAGGGCGTATGGTGCTCAGCTATCCGGAGATTCTCTGGGATGCGATGAACGGCGCCGCCACGCAACGCAAGCGCGTCTGCCGAACCTTCAGCGATTGCACGACAGCTCCCCGCAATGGATTGCCGTCCGGCTGCTATCCACTCGATGCTTACTACAAGGATTCGGAAGACGGAGTGCGGCTCAGAGCGATTAAAGCGCAGGTCGAATCCAGACAGCCTGCACTGACGAATGCAGCGGCCGTGAAGGAAACCGCAAATGGAGATTAAAGAGCTTCTCGCGAAGAAAAAGCCTGGACGCAAAGTGCGAGGCATCGCCGCCGCCCTTCTACCGTACGCAGAGAGCGGCAAGATTGCGATTGAAGCGTTCCAGAGACACTTGATCGCCACTCATGGTGTCGGATTGATGAATGCAGTGAACATGGACACGGGATATGTGAATTACCTCTCCGAATCCGAAATGGAACAGGTGCTCGGCTCGACGCGCGAGGCTCTCGGCAAAGATGTGCCATTTGTTGCTGGAGCTTACATCGAGGGGCGATCAGGCGATCTAGTCGGCCTTTATCGGCGCGCAATGGATCAAATTGTCAGCTTCGGCGGAATTCCCATTTTGTTTCAGACCGCTCGCCTGCATGGGAAATCGGCAAGTGAAAAGATTTCGGCGTATCGCGATATCTGCGAGGGATACGACCATGTACTCGGCTTCGAGCTCGGCCCCGTCTTCGCTCCCAACGGCGAGATTTACGATGACGAAGTGATCAAAGGCTTGTTCGATATTCCCGAAATGAAAGGCATGAAGCACTCTTCGCTGGATCGCCTGATGGAACTCAGGCGCCTTGCTCTACGGGATGAACGCCGCCCTGATTTTGCCATCTATACCGGCAACGATCTTGGCATCGACATGATCGAGTACGGATCCGACTATCTGCTGGGCCTCGCCACGTTCGTCCCAGAGAAATTTGCCGAGCGCGATCGGCTGTGGCAGTCCGGAGATCCGGCATATTACGAGCTATCGGACGCATTGCAATATCTCGGCAATATTGCCTTTCGTACTCCAATACCGGCGTATAAACATTCGGCAGCGGTTTTTCTGCATTTAACCGGGCGAGTCCCAAGCGATCTGCCTCATCCACGAAATCTGCGGCGTCCGAGTTGGGAAGCGGAGATCCTGAGGGACTGTGCTGCGCGACTTAGCGTTCTGCGGAGCGCGGGAAAAGAATACGTTGCGCGCAGTTCGTAAGAGCTGAATCGTTGCGCTACCCTAGTCATCAATAGCTCGACGATGAAGTCGGTGCAGTGGGAGACGTTCGCTCGGGAAATGTGAAGCGCGTCGCCTCGGCGGTTGGCGAAGGAGCCATCTCAGTCCATTTAGTCTATCTTGGCAGAACTCTAATCAACGCACGAAAGACTTCAGAAAGGCCAATTATGCAGTGCAAACATACGAATGAAATCCGCATGACGCAAACCGACAAGCACGTTTGTGAGGATTGCGTTAAGACGGGCGATACATGGGTTCATCTGCGGCTGTGTCTCGAATGCGGCCACGTAGGCTGCTGCGACTCGTCAAAGAATAAGCACGCCACCAAGCACTTCCATCACACCAAGCATCCTCTGATTCGCTCGATTGAACCCGGCGAAGCATGGGTGTGGTGCTACGTCGATGAGATGGCGCCGGGAGAGATTCGCCACGGCTCATTTGCTGCGGCATAAGAGGGTTTAGCGGAAACCGCGAGAGGAAGACATCGAGCGCTCATCTTGTACAATTTCGCGCGTGTCCATTCCAGCACGGTTTCTTTCTGCTCTCCTTGTTTCATCATTTTTGATTTCGGCCGCTACTGGTCAACAACTGGATCCGAAGCTGTATCAAGGCTTGCGTTGGCGAATGGTCGGTCCATTTCGCGGCGGTCGGACGGTTTCTGTCGCCGGTATTCCTGGCAATCCGAATGTGTACTACTTCGGCGCTGTCGGCGGCGGTGTTTGGAAGACCACGAACGGCGGCATCACCTGGAATCCGATCTTCGATTCCCAGAATGTCGCCTCCATCGGAGCGGTCACGCTCGCGCCTTCTGATCCGAACGTCATCTACGTTGGCACCGGCGAGCCTGACCTCCGCTCAGATCTCTCGACCGGCAACGGAATGTACAAGAGCACCGATGGCGGCGGCACTTGGGAGCACATCGGCTTGGAGAACTCGCGGCAGATTGCGCGTATCGTCGTGGATCCGCATGATCCGAGTGTGGTGCTGGTGGCGGCTGTCGGGCATGCTTACGGTCCCAATCCGGAACGCGGCGTTTTTAAGTCAACTGATGGTGGACGCACATGGACGAAGTCTCTGTTTGTCGATGACAAGACGGGAGCGATCGACCTGACTGAAGATCCCGATAATCCGCGTGTTCTTTATGCGTCCATGTGGCACGTGCAGCGGCCGCCGTGGAGTCAGTATCCGCCGGACAGTGGTAGCGGCGCGATCTATCGCTCGACCGACGAGGGCGGAACGTGGGCAAGGCTCACCGACACCGGTTTGCCGCAAGGCGATTGGGGACGCGTCGGGATTCGCGTTGCTGCGGGGACCGGCGGCAAGCGCCTGTACGCACTGATCGACAACAAAGATGCAAAGCAGGCCGGCTTCTACCGCTCCGACGATGGCGGCGCAAGCTGGTCCCGAATCGGGACTGACGCTCGCATTCTCGGACGCCTCTGGTATTTCGGCGAGATCGCGATCGATCCAAAGAATCCGGATGCCGTTTACCTGCCCAATGTCTCTATCTATCGCACCGAAGACGGAGGCAAAGATTGGGAAGCAATCAAAGGTGCGCCAGGTGGCGATGACTATCACGCGCTCTGGATCGATCCTACCAATCCCGAGCGCATGATCACCGGAAGCGATCAGGGCGCGACCATCAGCGTTGATGGGGGCAAGAGCTGGAGCTCATGGTACAACCAGCCGACGGCGCAGTTCTATCACGTAATCACCGACAACGAGTTTCCCTACCGCATCTACGGTTCGCAACAGGACAGCGGTACCGCGGCGATTCAGAACCGCAGTGACTACGGTTCGATCACATTCCGGAATTGGTACTCGGTCGGTTCTGGCGAGAGCGGATACATTGCCCCTGATCCAAGCGACGCGAACACCGTCTATGGTGGCGATCCCTATGGTCCGGTGCTGCGCTTTGATCGCGTCACTGGCCAGACACAGGATGTCTCGCCAATGCCCGTGCAGGCGTTTGGCACCGAAATCTTCCAGCGCAAACTGCGCGCAACCTGGACCTCTCCCATCGTGATCTCGCCGCGATCACACACTCTTTACTTTGGCGCGCAATATCTGCTGCGCTCTACTGATCGCGGCCTGAGCTGGCAGCCAATCAGTCCTGATCTCACCGGCTTCGAGCCAAAGAATCCGCAATCGGGACCTGTGACGATCAGCAATGCCAAGGCTCGCGGCTACGGCGTGATCTACACCGTTGCTCCATCTCCGCTCGACGAGAACGTAATCTGGACAGGCAGCGATACGGGTGTGGTCTCGCTCACGCGCGATGGCGGTAAGACATGGAACAACGTTACGCCTCCGGGGCTGAGCGACTGGAGCAAGATCAGCATGATCGATGCTGGTCACTTCGAAGCCGGAACAGCATACGTTGCAGTCGATCGTCATCGGCTCGACGATATGTCGCCGTGGATCTATCGCACGCACGATTACGGGAAAACGTGGACGAAGATCGTGAACGGCGTCGCCTCGACTTCCTTTGCACGTGCAGTTCGCGAAGATCCGATCAGAAAAGGGCTTTTGTTTGCCGGAACGGAATTCGGCGTGTACTTCTCAATCGACGACGGAGCGAACTGGAATGCTCTCCAGCTCAATCTGCCCGTTGCTCCGATTCATGATTTAGTGGTCAAGAACAATGACCTCGTGGTCGCGACTCACGGCCGATCGTTTTGGGTGCTTGACGATGTGTCTCCACTTCGGCAAATTAGCGCTCAATTCGCCAATGAGCCCGCGCACCTGTTCAAACCAGCAAATACATTTCGCGTGCGTCGAAGCGTCAACGCGGACACCCCGCTTCCTCCTGAAGAACCGCAAGGTCAGAATCCTCCTGCGGGAGCCGTGATTTACTACATGCTCGAACAAACCGCGGGAGAAGTTGCGCTCGACGTTCTCGATTCTTCTGGGCGCATAGTTCGGCACTACTCCAGCAACGATCGGCCTTCTGAGCCGCGTGTGCCGCCACCATTTCCAAATTACTGGCTCCCAAAATCGGAAATACTTTCGGCAGAGCCCGGCATGCATCGTTTCGTTTGGGACTTGCGCTATGCGCCGCCTCGCGGAGGCGGCGGATATGCGATGGCAGTCGCAAACCTAAAGACAGAATCGCTGCCGCAAGGACCGTTAGTCTTTCCGGGCGGGTATCGTGTGCGGTTTACCGTCGCAGGTCAGAGCCTCGAGCAGCCACTGCAGGTCGCGCCTGATCCGAGGGTAAAAACCACGCAGCAGGTTTTCATTCAGCAATTCAATTTGGCAAAGCGCATCTACGACGCCACGGAGCGTGCCGGCTCCGCTCTGCGCCAGATCGAGCAACGCCGCGCCGAGCTCAAGCAGCAACCGAATCCCGATCTCGATCGCAAGCTCGTTGAGCTTGCGGGCGCAGGACGTGGAGAGGAAGAGGAAGGTGCTCCAGCGCCGGGCGGAGTCACGCTGCGACAAGTCAGCATGTCGCTTTCGCACCTGCTGGGAGTCGTGGAGAGTGCCGACGCTGCTCCGACGAAGCAGGCGACTGACGCCGCCCAAAGTACGCTCAAGCAGCTCGACACACTGCTCGCTCAAGCGAGCAAGCTTGGCATTAGGCCATGAGCGTTGAGGTCGTATCCTCCTCCGGGCCGATCATATGTTTTCGGCGAGTACTGGACTTGACGCAAACAACTGCGAAACTTAGATCTCGAACGCAAGCACCACTTCGGGAAGAGATTGCTCTGAGTATCTTTGCGACTGAACTGAGCTCGAAGAAATCCTTCAGCGATTCATTTATCGCCGATGCTTTACACTCAACTAATCCATGAAAGCCTCGTCGCTTCCGCTGCGTCATCAAGTTGGACAGCTGATCATCATGGGCCTGGAAGGGCCCGAAATCTCTCCTGCAACCGGGCGTCTGCTCACCAGCATGCATCCCGGTGGAATCATTCTGTTCGCGCGCAACATCCAGTCACCGCACCAGTGCGCGCAGCTTCTGAGACTCTGCCAGACCGCGGTAAAGACCGCCCTTTTTCGCTGTATCGATTTGGAAGGAGGAACTGTCGATCGCCTGCGCAACATCATCGCACCCGCTCCATCAGTGGCGGATGTAGTCGCAACCGGCTCGGAAAAGCTCTTCGAAAAGCATGGTCGCGTGATCGGCGAAGAAGTGCGAACACTTGGCTTTAATGTGGACTTTGCGCCCGTTTTCGATCTCAATCTGCCCGAAGCACGGAACGTTCTTACGTCACGAACTGTTTCTCCCGACCCACGCGAGGTGACTCGCTATGCCAAGAAGTTCCTGAAGGGACTCGCGGCGGCCAACGTCGTCGGGTGCGGCAAGCACTTTCCCGGATTGGGAGGGGCGAATCTCGACACACATAAAGAGCTCCCGGCCATCCAGCGAGATTGGAACCAGTTATGGGCAGAGGATCTTCTCCCTTATCGCGAATTGCGCAAACAGGTCCCTTTTGTGATGGTCGCGCATGCCGTGTATCCCAAAGCAGTAAAAGAGAACGGCATTCCGGCATCTCTGTCGAAGCGATGGATTGGAGAGATTCTCAGAAAAAAGATTGGCTACCAGGGCCTGGTGATATCTGACGATCTCGAGATGGGCGGCGTACTCGCAGCAGCGTCCATGGAAGACGCGGCTCTCGAAACCATTCGTGCGGGCTCGGATATTTTTCTTGTCTGTCAAAAGGAAGAATTTGTCTGGCGTTGCTATGAAGCTGTGCTTCAACAAGCGGAGCGCGATCGCAAGTTCGCCGCCATGGTCGCGCGCGCAGCCGATCGAGTCCTGAAACTGAAGTCATCGAACAAGGCGCTGAAGCAGATCACGGTGAAGGAACCCGAACCGGCAGAGGTGGAGAAGCTAAAGGCAGCGATGCATGGGTTTACCGAAGAAGTGCAGCAGGAATCGGCAGCACGGGCATGATCGTCGCCGGAGTGATGAGCGGCACCTCTGCCGATGGCATTGATGTGGCGCTGGTCCAAATTTCAGGACAAGGACAATACCTGCACATCCGCTTGGTCGCGCATGAGCACTTTCCTTATCCTTCGCGCGTGCGAGAAGCAGTGCTCGCGGCGATGAATGCGACCTCCGCTCGCGTCGCAGATCTTGCAAAACTTAATTTCTTGCTGGGAGAGCTTTATGCAGATGCAGTCGCTGCGGCGCAGCGCCGGCACCGCACACAAGCCGACCTCGTCGGCGTTCACGGGCAGACGCTCTATCATCAGGGTAAAGCTCTTCCCTTTTTAGGACGAAAGATTGCAACGACATGGCAGACGGGAGAGAGCGCAATCATCGCTCGACGGCTAAAGGTTCCCGTAGTCTCGGACTTCCGACCTGCCGATATGGCTGCAGGTGGGAAAGGAGCGCCACTCGTTCCGCTTCTGGATGTCGCCTTCTACGCTCATCGTACCAAGCTGCGTGTGCTGCAGAATATCGGCGGCATCGCAAACCTGACGATTATTCCTCCCGGTCAACATCTCGGGAATGCGGATAGGATCATTGCTCTCGACACCGGACCAGGAAACATGGTCATCGACGCGTGCGCTGAACAGCTCCTTGGCACGCGCTACGATCGTGATGGCGCTGCTGCTGCCAAAGGTCGCGTGATTGAGACAGCACTGGCGAAGGCTCTTCGTCATCCGTTCTTTCGTCGTAAGCCTCCGAAGACCGCCGGCAGGGAGGAGTTCGGCCGCGAGTTTGTCGCCCAATTCCTTTCCTGGTGCCGTGATCGCAGCAAGCAGGACATACTTGCGACTGCAACGGCTTTGACCGCAGCTTCGATTGGCCACGCTCTAAGGCAGGTACTTTTAGATTCAAAGATCCCAGTAGGACCGACTCGCCGCAAAGCTGAATACGTGATCAGTGGAGGTGGAGCAGGGAACAAGACTTTAATGCGCATGATCTCCGACAAAGTTGAGCCGCTGGGCTTCCGCGTACTCACATTGGATGATCTTGGCATGCCAAGCCAAGCTAAGGAAGCTGCCGCTTTCGCGTTGCTCGCATATCAGACCTGGCACCGCAGATCCGGGAACATTCCTTCGGCGACCGGAGCAAAATATGCCGCCGTCCTCGGCAAAATTAGTTATGCCTGATCGAGGGCGATTCGAAATAATGCGGCGTTCCAAGCCGGTCCTCAGCCTGACCTGCTTGCTTGTGCTCTCCGCATTGATTTCGATTGGGTGCACTAGATCGCGCCCGGATCCGAACACTATCGTCATGCTGATCGAGAGCAGTCCAGCAAATCTCGATCCCCGTATCGGAACTGATGCTTTTTCCGAGCGGATCGATGAGCTTCTGTTCGATTCGCTTGTGCGCAAAGATGAACACTTCGTCCTGCATCCGTGGGTCGCTCAGAGTTGGGACATTCCCGATCCACTCACATATGTCTTTCATCTGCGCCATGGAGTTCGCTTCCACGATGGCCGTCCGGTCACAGCGAAGGACGTAAAGTGGAGCATCGATTCGATGATGAATGGCACGGTCATCAGTTCCAAATCGGCAACGTACCAGCACGTTGCCAGCATTGATGCTCCGGACGATTACACGGCCGTCTTCCACATGAAAGAACCTGACTCCGGGCTGCTTTGGAACTTGTCAGACGGAGCGATGGGTATCGTTCCGTATGAGAGTGATAGCCGGTTCAATCTGCATCCGGTTGGCAGCGGGCCGTTCAAGTTCGTCCGCAATTTGCAAGACAATGAGGTGGTAGTAGTGCGCAACGATGATTATTGGGCGGAAAAACCCAAAGTGGAACGCGTCCGCTTTGCCGTTGTTCCCGACGCGACGACGCGCGCGCTCGAGCTGCGCAAAGGCAGCGCCGATATTGACATTAACTCGCTCACGGCAGATATGGTCGGTTCACTGCGCCGCGACCCTGCGCTGAGAATCGAACAGGAGTCCGGGACTCCAGTTCAGTACCTTGGCTTCAATCTACGCGATCCGGTGCTCAACGATGTTCGCGTGCGGCAAGCGATTGCTTACGCAATCGACACCCGGCCCATCATCGACTATCTGTGGCGCGACACCGTACGGCAGGCAACCAGCGTGCTGCCTCCGCAGCATTGGGCTTTTGACAGAAACCTGCAGCCATATCCCCACGATCCGGACAAGGCCCGTGCCCTGCTGACGGCCGCAGGGTACTCCTCGGAACCAGGCAAGAGACTCCATCTGATTATGAAAACGTCTGACCAGGAGACGAGCCGATTGCTTGCCGTCATTCTTCAACAACAACTCCATGACGTCGGCATTGATCTGGAACTGCGGACATTCGAGTTCGCGACCTTCTACTCCGACGTGGTGAAGGGCGCATTTCAGATTTACACGCTGCGATGGGTCGGCGGATCAAATCAAGACCCAGAGATCTTCGAGTACATCTACGACAGTAAGAGCTTTGCTCCGCGACGGGCCAACCGAAGCTACTACAGCAATCCGGACGTGGACAAGCTTATCGAAGAAGGCCGTTCAGAATTGGATCAGGACAAACGTAAGGCGATCTACGCGAAATTACAGCAGATCACTCTGCGGGATCTTCCCACCTTGGACCTCTGGTATTTCGATAACGTGGTCGTGCATACGGCCCGAGTGAGGAATGTCCATCCGGAGCCTGCGGGCAACTATGACTTTTTGCGCGAAGCCGAGATCATGCAATAAGCCGCCGGGAAATCTAGACGCTCTGCCCCGCGCCCACGGCCTGCTCTTCCGGAGTAATGGTGGCAGCACGGCGAATGCGAAGATCTCCCCGTTCGAATACGGTGGTAAGGGCGGTCACAATTTTTGGATCGAATTTGGTATTCACCAGCGAGTTGATGATGCGGATCACGTACTCAGGATCCATCGCCGCCTGGTAGGGTCGGTTGGTGGTCATCGCGTCGAAGCAGTCAGCCACCATGATGATGCGGGGACTGAGCGGAATCTGATCGCCCTTCAGGCCATGCGGATATCCACGTCCATCAAGCGATTCGTGGTGAAGTTCGATTCCGGGAATCATCTCCTTCAGCATCTCAACCGGACGAAGGATCGCCGCACCTTTGGTGGTGTGAGTTTTCATGATTTCGTACTCATCCGGAGTAAGCGCGCCCGGCTTCTTCAGAATGCGGTCTTCGATCCCGATCTTTCCTACATCGTGTAGCTGTGCGGCGATACGAATCTTCTCGACTTCTTCTTCTGGAAGACCAATCTCTTTTGCAATCAGGATGGAATAGCGTGTTACGCGATCGGAATGGCCTCGCGTATACGGATCCTTCTCGTCGACTGCGCCGGCGAGCATCTGGATTGAGCTCAGGAAGAGAGTTTTGTTCTCTTCGGCAGCGCGCTTGAGATCGTGCACGAAGCGCTCAAGTTCAGAGCTCATGGTATTGAAGGTATTCGCGAGCTCGCCGATCTCCGTGCGGCTCTTCACCTGCACGCGCTGTGAGAAATCGCCTCGCGAGATGGCGCGGCTCGATTCAGTCAACGTTTGCAGTGGAGTCGAGATGCGTCGGGCAGCAAACATACCGAATGCAACGCTCAGGAGAATCGCATAAAAAAGATATTTATAGGCGTTCCACTGCATTTCAAAGACGCTCTGGTAAGCATCCGCTTGCGTCTTCTGCGCAATCACCGCCCACTGCAGCGACGGAACCGGGCTGTAGCTGCCCAGCATGTCCACGGTTTGTTTGCCGCGCTGCGTAGTAAACGACGTTGTTGGTACTAGATCGAACCTGGTTTGATCGACGAACATCTTCACGAGTTCGTTGTCAGTCATCTCCTGCCCGGTAGCGTAGTGCATGTCGGCGCCCGCGACCAGCCGGCCTTGGCGATCCACAACAAACGTTTCGAGTCCCGCCTGACTCGCATTTCTAAGACTGTTGATGAGATATTGCAGGTCGACAACCGCTCCGATCATGCCAAGGAAGTGATCGTTGCTCATGATCGGCGTACTTACGAGCATGGTAGTGCGCTGATCTTTGCCCGAGCCGACGGTGAGCGCCTGTCCGTTGTAGCTGCGGCCCTCGCGTGCGGCAACGAAAGCATGCTCAAGTTCGCGTTGCACAAAGGCGTCGGGTATCACGCGTCCGGCGGTGATTCCCTTTCCTTCGTCGTTGAGCAGCGTGGCGTAGTCGATGATGTCCGATGACGAAGTGAATCTCTCGACCAAGGCGCGCAATTCCGGTGCGTTGATGTGATCGCCTGTGAGATCGCCGCCGCTGGCCACGAGCACGGCCGCGGACAGATTTCCCAGTGAGGTTTGCAACGTGACCTGCCGATGCTCGATATCATCACCGAGCGAACGCGTGACCGTGTTCTGCAGGAGCTGCTCATTTACTTTCAGACGATCGCGATTAATTGCAACTACTTGTGATCCATAGAAATAAAGGGGAATCACGCCGACCAGGAGCAGCACGGCGGAAATTAAATACATCAGCGGTATGCGAGTGGGCAGGCGCATTGAGTTCCGGAAATTGAACGGATTCTACCCCGATTATCCAGCAACTCTGGATAGCTACTTACGTTCTCAGGCATTTCCCTGATTACGACGGTGTGGGAGGGGCTCGCGGGCGCTATTCGTCTTTTCCGGGACGACTCATCAGTTCGCGAATGGCATCTTCAGGCGATTTTTGTGCATGCAGTATTTCGTGCATCTGTTCCGAAATGGGCATCTCTATGCTGTGTTTACGCGCAAGGCCAACCGCGGCATCGGTGGTAAGCACTCCTTCCGCAACCATTCCGTGCATGCCCGCCATGATTTCCGGCAGCTTGCGTCCCCGACCTAGCTCCACGCCGACCGTGCGGTTGCGCGACAGGCCGCCGGTGCATGTCAGGACAAGATCCCCCATTCCGGATAAGCCAGCGAGGGTTTCTCGCCGTGCGCCACAGGCGACGGCAAGCCGCGTGATTTCTGCCAGTCCGCGCGTGATGAGAGCGGCTGCGGTGTTATGGCCGAAACCGAGTCCCTCTGCGATTCCAGCAGCAATGGCGATCACGTTCTTGAGCGCGCCGCCAAGCTCGACGCCGACGACATCGTCGTTCGTGTAGACGCGGAATCTGGGATCGCTGAACTCGCGCTGAAGGAAGGAAGCGATCTCTGAATCGCTGCACGCAACGGTCAATGCCGTCGGATCTCCGCGAGCCACTTCCTTCGCGAATGACGGCCCGCTCAAGGCGGCGATGCGAGAGGCTCCGCTTGCCTCCATGGCGACTTCGGTCATCCGTTTGTAACTGTTCTGCTCGATTCCTTTCGTTGCGCTCACAATTATTGTTTCCGATGGAAGCAAGGGTCGCATTGCGGAATACAAGCGGCGAGCGTGATGCGAGGGCATTACGGCTAGAACGAAACTAGAGTCCTGGAGCGCAGAAGCGAGCGAGTTCGTCGCCTCTACTCCATCGGGGATTTTAATGTCTGGAAGAAAAACGTCGTTTGTACGCCGCGCGCGGATCGAGTCGCAGACTTCGCGCTCATAAGCCCAAAGGCGAACCTGATGTCGTCTACCGCGCGCAAGGACAATTGAAAGCGCCGTTCCCCAAGCCCCTGCGCCGATCACGGCAATGCGACTCACGCGCGAACCCTCAATCGCTCTCGCATCAACTCTTGTGGAATTGCAAGCGGTTTTCAGTGCCGTTCATCAAGCGCCGGATGTTTGCCTTGTGCTTGAGGATAATCAGAAGTGAAGCGCCAAACATCACTAACAAGTCGGCAACCGTCGATGTGCTGCGATAAAGAAAGTAGGCCAACACTGGGAATATCGCGCTGGCTATAACCGATCCCAGCGAAACATAACGAGAGATGGCAACAATGATTAGAAAGATTGCGAGTACCACCAGCACAGCTCGCGGCGCGAGCCCAACGAATGCGCCGACTGCGGTCGCAACACCCTTCCCTCCACGAAACTTGAGCCAAATCGGAAATACATGGCCCAGAATCGCACAGAGTGCGGCGAGCGCCGCCGCCAACCCAGAATCCATCGCGGGTTGGCGCTGGCTCACAGCCATCGCAAAAGCCACGCCTGCGTAGCCTTTGAGTGCGTCGAGAATCAAGGTTGCGACGCCCAGTTTTGCACCGCCTGCCCGGGCAACATTCGTCGCGCCAATGTTCCCACTACCGCTAAGGCGTACATCTTCGCCCCGTACCAGACGCACAAGAATGAGACCGAAGGGGATCGCTCCAAGCAGGTAGGCAACGGCGGCGATGAGAAGGTAAGTTGCTGTGGTCATTCTGCATTCGAGCGTTCCAAGTCGAAACTGGTGATCTTCGTATATCGAGAGCCTTTAGGCGACAGCTTGCTCTCGTACAGGTGGAACCGGCTCGCCGTCATTGTACCGAAGCTGAGCGGTGTCTCTGAGATTAGCGAACCAAGATTGCCTTCCGGGCGCTCGTTGAATCTTGCGAGCGTCACATGAGGGGAGAAAGCGCGCTTTTCCCGTTCGAATCCCACTGAAGCCATCTGACGATCGATATCAGCGGCAATCCGTTCCAATTCAGGACCTGCTTCAATCCCGACCCATAGCACGCGTGGAGACCTCGGATTCGGAAACATTCCGAGGCTCTTGAGCGACAGGGTAAACGGTTTTCCTCGAACGCTTCGAAGGGCCTTCTCGATTGCGGCTCTGCGCTCGTCTGCGACATTGCCGAGGAACTTGAGTGTGACGTGCAGGCCTTCTGGCCTTACCCAACGGGCTTCCGAAATTCTCGGTCGCAACCGGTCAACAAATTCGCCGATTCGTTCCCGAATCGCCGGCTCAATCTCGATTGCGACGAACAGCCTCATAGCTTCACATCAGCTTTCGACGAAGCAGGTCCATGGCCGTGAAACTTGCCCAAAGCCGAATCCGCTCGCGGTCTCCAGGGAACCTGCGCTCGGTCGTTTCCGCTTCATTTTCGCTTGCGATCCCGATGTAAACCAGTCCGACGGGCTTCTCCGGCGTCCCGCCTGTTGGGCCAGCGATTCCCGTAATCCCGATTCCGAAAGTTGCCTGGGTCTTCTCACGAATACCTCGTGCAAGCGCAAGGGCAACTTGTTTGCTGACCGCGCCGTATTCGGTGATCAGTGATTCTGGGACATCCGTCATCGCAGTCTTCAGCTCGTTCGAATACACGACAGCTCCGCCGAGAAAATAGCGTGAGCTTCCCGAAATGGAAGTGAGTCGCTCGGCCAGCATCCCTCCTGTGCATGACTCGGCCACGGCGAGCGTCGCTCCGCGCATCTGCAGAAAATAGCCAACGATCTGCTCCAGGGTTTCGCCGCCAGTAGAGAAGACAGCATCGCCCAGCTCGTCCTCGATGCGATCACTCAAGTCGGCGATTCGGAGCTCTGCTTCGTCGAGAGAAGCGGCACGGCTCTGGAAATGAATCTGAGTCTCCCCCCCATGCGCCAGGATTGTGGTCTGCACCTCGTGAACATTCGTGTAAATCGGCGCGATGCGAGCGTCGCATGCTGACTCACCCATGGCGACGCGCAGCATACGTTTTGCGAT
This sequence comes from uncultured Terriglobales bacterium, assembly GCA_964399125.1. GTDB lineage: Bacteria > Acidobacteriota > Terriglobia > Terriglobales > Acidobacteriaceae > Gp1-AA112. The sequence continues at coordinate 8,053 of CAYNPS010000005.1, read as the reverse complement.
GAACTGCGGAGGAAGCTTTTCTTTCAACCGAGGAAAACATTGCGCATCGAACAGTGGTTTCAGTTCGTGCGGCGGTCCAGGAAGCAGCATGATGTACCGCCTTGCATCATTGTGATTGGTGACGAGCCATTGTGCAGGCGCGGTGCCGTTCGGATTTTTTAGCAGCACTGCGCCATCGAGCACATCGGCTTGCCGCGCGTTGTTCTCCGGCATAGGAAGCCGTCGTTCCGCAAATCTTTTGTACAACGCCGTGATTACTTCAGGATCGCGATGAATTTCAATCCCAAGAGCTTCGGCAACGCACTCGCGTGTGAGGTCATCTTCTGTGGGGCCAAGTCCTCCCATGAAAATCACGATGTCCGTGCGCGCGATCGCCGTTCGCGCTGCGGAGACCAAATCGAAACGCGAGTCACCAACAACTGTCTTGAAGTGAACTTCGACGCCGAGCTCATTCAGGCGCTCAGTAAGGAATAGCGAGTTGGTGTCCTGGCGATACGGAGTTAGCAGCTCCGAGCCAATGGCGATGATCTCGGCGTTCACGGTTGGCAGTATAGCTGGCGGGCTGAATCCTATTGCAGCAGAGGCAAGCCTTGAATATTCCAAGAGAGATGAAAGACCGCAGAGGTTGTGGCGAGCACTGCAGCCTTTCCTGGGCCGAAACAGAGTCCAACCAGGTTCTGACCGGAGACGCAAAGTGAAGCTTTCTTGTCCGGCGTGATACGAACGATGCCGCGTTTGCCTTCGAGTGACGCCGCGACGTAGAGATTTCCATCTATGTCGAAGGCCATTCCTTGAGGTCGTCCCAGGCCGCGGAAGAACACCGAGCTGTCTCCATGCGGATCCACGCGGTAAATTGCGTCGTAGCTCGATGTTGTTGGTCCACTGACGTACAGATTCTGATCTGGACCGAATGCCAGGTGATAGGCAGAAACACTGGGTTCCAGAGTGGCAAAGACGAATGTTTGCCGGTCCCGCGCTATCTTAAAAATGCTTCCGCTGCGATCGCCGACATAGAGGTTCTGCTCGCGGTCAAAGGCGATGCCGGTCGCGATGCCCATACCTTCTGCATACGCCGACATCGTGCCATTCGGAGCAACACGGTACACGGTCCCGTTCTGCCGCGAAGAAACGTACAACTGTCCTTCGCGATCAAAGGCAATGCCGTGCGCATTCATCAGGTCAGAGAGGAACGGTTTTGCGTGATAGCTGGTGTCGATCTTGTAGATCGAGACCGGAACTTTCTGGCCACGGGATCCGGAGAACGTGACGAAGAGACTCCCTTCCGAATCGAGAGCAGGATTGGTGACGGGGTGCAGGTTTTCTGCAATTGGAACTGCAATCTTAAGTTCGAGGCCGTTGCTCTTCGTGCCGTTCGGTTCAACAACAACTGGACCGGAAAACGCGGCTTCGGGAACTCGCGCTACGACAAAATCCTCCGTCGAAATAACTACCGCACCTGGTTCATCTCCGAAACTTACTCGCGGACGCCGCATTTCGTGGCCGCGAAATCCGCTGCCGGAAATGCGCACCTCACCTCCAGGGAGAGCGAACGGTGGATGAATGGATAAGATGTGTGGCTTCCCGTTCAAATGGCGCTTTCCCAGCAAGCGATGAGAGACTCCATCTCGCGCGGTTCGCAATCGCCGGCCACGGGCTAAACCGGCCAGAATTTCAACACAATTGCGAGAGCCAGCAGCGAGTACAATCCTGCGCCGACATCGTCAAGCATGATGCCCAGTCCCTCCGGCAGACGCTCCAATGCGCGTAACGGCGGAGGTTTGAAAATGTCGAAGCAACGGAAAAGTATAAGACTCAGCAAGAGATATTTCCAACGCACCGGAGCGATGATCACCGAAAACATCTGACCCGCAACTTCGTCGATTACCACGAATCCTGGATCTTTGATGCCGCTCTCGCGCGCGACTCGCGTGCCAGCGGGAATTCCAATCAGAGTGACTGCAATTGCAACAACCAGAGCGATGGACGCGGTGTGAGTTGCGCGTTGCGCAGCTAGCCACCATAACAATACCGTTGCTCCTGCAGCCCACGTGCCCGGGCCAGGGTGCAGACGACCAATTCCGAAGAAGGTAGCAAGAATCCAAGCCCAACGAGTACGAACGCTGACGCTCAGCGGACTAGCGCTGCTTGTGCTCATCGCCATCGGGCTTAGGCTGAGGTCGTTGGTCGATCTCCTCCAGCAGCTCAGGATCGAGCAGCGGAGAACTGATCCTGTAGCCTCCGCTTGCCCATTTTCCCAAATCGATCAGACGGCAGCGATCGCTGCAGAACGGGAAATGCTCATCTGAGCGCAGCACAATGGTGCGGCAAGTCGGGCAGCGGAGACTCAGAGCCTTTTTGCGGGCCATAACTCAACAGATGCGCGCAACCAGATCGTAATCGTGCGCCTCAGTAATTTCGCACCGATAAAACTCGCCGCGATTTAGCTGTTCGCGACTCCCGAAGTCGTTGATGAAGACTTTGCCGTCAATCTCGGGGGCATGCATGACCGTTCGTCCTTCCCAGAGCAAGTCAGTCTCTTCCGAAGGTCCCTCGACCAGTAAATCGAATTGCTTCCCCACGAGCGTCTTCTTCGCCTTGCGGCTGATCTCCTGTTGAATGCGCATCAGCTTTTTGCGCCGACGCTCGATTTCGCGCGCGGGCACCTTCTCGTCAAGCTTAAACGCAGCAGCTCCGTTTTCATCGGAATAGCCGAATACTCCCATCCAGTCGAACTGGACCGTGCGAACGAAGTCGCAAAGCTCATTGAATTCCGCTTCTGTTTCGCCTGGAAAACCTGCAATAAAGGAAGTACGCAGTGTCAGATTGGGAATCGCGGCGCGCATCTTTTCGATGCTTCTCACAAAAATGTCAGTGCTGCCACCACGCTTCATGCGCTTCAGCACATGTGCAGAAGCATGCTGCAAAGGCACATCGATGTACGAGCAGATCTTTTCGTGGGTCGCAATCGTGTCCAGCAGACGGCCAGTGATTTTGTTTGGATACGCATATAGGAAGCGAATCCAGCGGAGTTCATCGATTTCGGCGAGGCGTGACAGCAAGAGCGCGAGTCCGTCCTTCAGCCCAAGGTCTTCGCCATAACAGGTGGTGTCCTGCCCGATGAGCGTAAGTTCGCGAACTCCTTTTGCTGCGAGACGACGAGCTTCGGCGATGACAGACTCGAAATGGCGCGAGCGGAACTTCCCGCGAAGCTGCGGAATGATGCAAAAGCTGCACGGATGATCGCAACCTTCAGCAATCTTCAAATATGCTGACGTTTTTCCGGTTGCAAGCAGCCGCGGAGTGCTCTCGTCGTAGAGATAATTCGGAAGATCCGCTATGGCGCCATCCCACTCCGCACGCGAGAATCGTCCGTTCGCAGCTCGCGCGTCTCCCTCGGGACGGGAGTGCGTCCGAACGGCACTGGGTGCACGATCTACCAGGATTTTAAAAGGCGATTCCGGTTGCCGAGTTTGAGGATACGCAGAGTCAATGCCCGCCGCCTCAAGAATACGGTCCAACTCTCCCGTCCCGACCACGGCATCCACTTCAGGAATATTCTTTTGAATTTCGTTTCGATACCGCTCAACCAGGCATCCGGCAACGATCAGCTTTTGCGCCTTGCCCGTCGTCTTGTGCTGAGCCATTTCTAGAATGGCATTCACCGACTCCTGCTTCGCCGAGTCGATAAACGAGCAAGTGTTCACTACGATGATGTCCGCGTCACTTGCATCCTGAGTGATTTCCGCGCCAGCCTGATTCAACACCCCCATCATGACCTCGCTGTCGACGAGGTTCTTCGGACACCCAAGGCTTACAAAACCGACCTTCTTACGCGAGCTCTCAAGGCCGGAAGAGCTGATGGGTTTTTCGGGAACGATCTCAGGAGAAACTTCTGTGGGCATGCAATCTCTTTATTTTATCAGCCGGACTGATTCAATCCGCTGTACCGGCAGCTACTTCTTCACAGTTTCTTCTAGCTCTCGATAGAGCTCCGGCAATTTTTCAGCGTCTGGAGCAGAGTCGCCGAAGCGAGCACGCTCGTAATGAGTCGTAAAGCGCTCCACCTGCAGGCGAACAGCCGGATTTGGAACTGCGCGCAGGAATTCCTGAGGAGTTTGGGTCCCGGATTTCTTGATTCCGCGCTTCCACAGCAACCTGAGCACTCGGCCATACCAGATTGTTGCAGCCGAATGAGGTTCGAGGGTGGGCTTGCGAGCGATCTGCAAACGGCGAATCGTTCGCGCCAGCTTTGGTCCGCCAAAAAAAGTAAAGAGAAGCATCAGGCCAGCGAAGGCGCACCAAATCCAGGCCTCGGCATGCCTCAGGAGGCTGTCGCCGACGGCAGTCGCCCGGCGCACGCTGCGCTGATAGATCGAAAGGCACCAGTCTCTCAATTGTTCGAACTCAGCACGTCCATGCCGGGCTGCGGAGATCGCCAATGAAGTTTGCTGCCTGGTGTCATAATTCACCACCCAGTCATGCCAGAATTCGCGCATGGCGTCGAGATATAGAAAAGCTCGGTTGAATCCCCCTACAACAGGTTGCCCAGCGCTGGGAGTTGGGTCAAAGGTGTACCAGCCGTACGCGGGAAAATATGCTTCCACCCAGGAATGCGCGTCGCGCGCACGAACGATGTAGCTGCCGGTGAGATCGTTGTACAGGCCGCCACGGAACCCATTCACAATGCGAGAGGGAATTCCGAGAGTTCGAAGCATCACTGCCATTGCCGATGCAAAGTATTCGCAATGGCCAGCCTTTCGCTCGAACAAAAAGTTGGCAACAGGATCCTTCGGCGGCACAAGTGGAAGCTGCAGAGTGTATTCGTAGGTACTCGAAAGATATCTCTCAATCGCCGACGCCTTCAGAAACTTCGTGGGCTTATTTTCGGTAATCCGCTTTGCCAGCGCGGCGACACGGGCGTCTACATAAGGCGGCAGTTGAAGATAACGATCATCAACAGATGGACCACGCTCATCGCCAATCCCTTCCGGCATCGGCGGTGGAAGTTGGGAGACAACGCTGTACTCCGTGATTCCCCGAGCGGTATCGGCGTTGAAGATCGTGTCATTGTTCAAATCAATGGCAATCAGGCGATAGCGGCCGTTGATAACAAGCGCCTGCGGGATAACGAAAAACACACGCGCTCCAAACGGCTCCAACGAAACGTCATAAGCGACCCGGTCGGCTGCATTCGCAGAGATTGCGGGCAGATGGCTGAGCGACGGGAGCACGCCATTGCTGGTTGGAACTACTACTTCCTGATCGCGATCCGTGCTCCAACGGCGTCCGTCGAAGTTGGTAAGAGCGACGCCGCGCCAGCGCAGATCTGCGGGTACTCTCGTGCCGGCGGCGAATTTCACATGCATTGCAACTTCATTCGACTGCTGGATTTGACCGATCTCGCCGAGACGGACCTCTTCGCTGAATCCGGTCGAAATCCCGGTACGTGCAGCGAAGGCGCTCAAGTATCCGCCAGTCGCCTTGCGTGGCACCAGGAAGAACAGCGCGACGGTGCCAATCACAATCGTGATCACCAGCAGCGCACAAGCACCTGCCAGAGCGCCGGGGACACGACCCAAATCGCGCAATTTGCGCGGCTCCGTTGGCACATTCGGCTGAGCGGCAATCCAGGTGCGTCGCATTTCCATGCTGACAAATGTCATTACGGCCAGTAGCACGAAAACACAAAAGATGCCGAAGAACAGGGAGTCCACTGTGAGAACTGAAGCTGTCAACACCATGCCGAACGACAGGATCGCCAGATAAACAAAATCGCGGTCGCGGTGAACAGAGAAGATCTTCACGATCGCGGCAAACAGCACCATATGCACGATGGCACCGAGAAAGCTGCGCGAAAGCAGGAAGTAGTCGAGAGCGAAGAAGAACAGGTAGCCGATGGTCAGGTAATTCGTCCAGCGCTCTGGGATCAGAACGCTGCTCCGCCGAATCAGCAGAAATCCTCTGACGAGCAGGGCAAACAGCCCGATCAGAACCGATGAGCCGTCGAGCTTGCCCGTTCCGGCCAGCGCGGCAAAGCCGGTAAACAACATGAAATACAGCGAGATCTCAAAGAACCGCTGAATTACCGGATGTGCGATCCTCATCTCAACTGTACTGGTTGCAGCCATCCTGAGTTTTTCTAGTTTAGAGCACTCTTACGGCAATAAGGACACCGGATTACAGCAATGCGTCCCGCCGGTATCTCACCCCTATTTTTGTCGGCATGCTCGAAGCACGCAGATTCCCTGCGCAGGGAAATTTGCAGGGAAAAAATTCCCGCAAAAAAATTTTTGATCGCCGGACCCGCATGAACACTGGTGATTCGCGTTCGACCAGGGAACCTGCAGGGAATTAGCAGGGAATTTCATCCTAAGCCCATCGCTGACTGAGGCTTACACCTGAATTCGCGCAATCCTGCGAGCCGAGCAGAGAAATTGGGAGGGAATCCTGGCCCTGACCGTGGGGTTGCGTCTTCTTTGTGGACTCGCCCCCGCAGCATTTTTCTGCCGGTTAGCCCCCAACGACTTGCACCTTGAGCAATTCGAACCAAAAGATTCCTACGTGTGGGGAATAGAATTTGATCGCCGCAAGTCTAATCATCACAGATGGACTCCGACGCCAATTCGCGCGAGAAGATGGTTCGCTTCGAAAAGGTCATACTGCCCCATCTCGACTCCGCATACAATCTCGCGCGCTGGATGACACGGAATCCCACTGACGCCGAAGACGTTGCCCAGGAAGCGTTGCTGCGGGCGTTTCGCTTCTTCGACGGATTTCGCGGCGAGGATGGCCGTGTGTGGCTGCTGGCCATCGTTCGCAACACATATCTCACATGGATTCGCCGGCAGTCGCCACAGCAGAACTCGACAGAGTTCGACGAGCATCTGCACACGGATTTGGAACTCTCTGTCACGCCGGAGTCTGACGTGCTCCGCCGGGCAAACGTCGAGCAGGTGCGGCGCGCCATCGAGAGCCTCCCGCCGGAATATCGCGAGGTACTTCTCATGCGGGAACTGGAGCAGATGTCATACAAGGAGATTGCAGCCGCAACTGAATCCCCGTTGGGTACGGTGATGTCGCGTATCTCACGCGCTCGAAGCATGTTGCGCCAACTGATCGCGAGCGAGCGCAGAACGGAGGTAAAACAGCGATGAGCAGTCACGCGCAACGCAATCTACTGCACGCGTATATCGACGACGAACTCGATCTCGTGCGTAGCATGGAGCTCGAAGATCACCTCGCCGAGTGCGCCGACTGTGCTCAGCAAGTTGCGAGCTTCCGGGCTTTGCGATCTGCCGTCGCCGTTCCTGAGTTGCGCTACTCTGCTCCCGATGAGTTTCGTTCTCGGCTAACCCGGGAACTGCAGGCAGCCGAGCGCCCGCCTGTTCTCGAGCGTAAAACGCGATCAATCCTATTCTGGAATTGGGTCGCGGCAGCAGCGTGCCTGCTAATCGCTATTGGAGGTCTGCTCCTCTATTCGGGCAATCGCCGTGACCAGACTCTGGCGCGTGAACTCGTGGCCGATCACGTGCGGTCGCTGATGGCAAGCCATCTCACCGACGTGCAGACTTCCGACCAGCACACCGTGAAGCCCTGGTTCACCGGCAAGCTCGACTTCTCCCCCCGGGTCCGCGATTTCACGAGTGATGGCTTTGAGTTGGTTGGTGGAAGGCTCGATTATGTCGATGGTCATCCGGCTGCAGCGATCGTTTACCAAAGACGGAAGCACGTGATCAACCTCTTCACCTGGCCGACAACGACTGGTGATCAGTCTCCGCGAGCAAGTGTGCAGCAAGGGTTCAACCTGATCGACTGGACACAGGACGGAATGTCTTATTGCGCGGTTTCCGATTTGAATCAGCAGGAGTTAGGAGAATTTGTAGAGTTGGCCAGACGTTAGTAAGGAAGTAAGTGATGGACCGACGCGCGCCCTCTGGACCGACGCGCGCCTCGCGCGGGTTTTCCGTTGGTCACCGATAAATTTCAAGTCACCCAAACCCACAGACAGAACGACGAACCCGGACCGACGGCCGCCCTCGGCCGGGTTTTTCTT
>CAYNPS010000004.1:2889-80355 GCA_964399125.1 uncultured Terriglobales bacterium | reverse complement strand
AACCGCCGCAGGCGGAGCAAAACCCACGGGTTCCGGACCCGTATGAAGACCAAGTCCGGTCAGGCGGTGCTGTCGCGCCGTCGCGCCAAGGGACGCAAGCGGGTGTCCGTGAAGCCCGGATTCCGCGAGTAGTCTCGCCGCGTCTCCCTCTCTCCTGACATCCTCCATGAAGAGCGCATTGGCAAGACGCCCCGCAGCAGGGAGGATGCAATCCCGATGTCGATTTCCCGTGAGCACCGCTTGCGCAAGCATGCCGAGTTTGAGTTGGTATATCGATCCGGACGGCGCCACTTTTCGCAAGTTCTGACAGCGTTTTACCTCCTGCGTGAAGGAGAAAACGCTGCAGGCCAAGGACCCAGAGTGGGAATCACAGTCGGAAAAGCGTTGGGGAAAGCCACAGTGCGGAACAGGATCAAGCGCAGAGTGCGAGCCGCGGTGGCCGGTAATCTGGAGCGGCTTACGCGCGATGTGGATGTAGTTATTAATCCGAAGAAGGTTACGCTGGAGATTGAGTTTTCGCAGCTCTCAAATGAGGTTGCGCGGGCATTCGAAGTAATTCAGCAGAAGGCGATCGTAAAGTCAGTACCGTCCGCAGTAGCGGATGGACCTTAGCGATCGACACACCCGGATCAAATTGGCAGCGATTTTCGTATAGCTGTAACGAACGCATAATGCAGACTGCAACTCCAGAGATGGCGAGCGCGCAGCACCTGATTGAGCTGCTGCTGGCGTGGTACAAGCGCTGGCTCTCACCTCTATTCGGCAATTCGTGTCGATTTACTCCGACCTGCTCGGAGTACGCGGCGCAAGCTGTCGCCGAACATGGGTTGCTAAAGGGGAGCGGTTTAGCAGCATGGCGCTTGCTGCGGTGTCATCCATTTGGCGGCAGCGGATACGACCCTGTGCCGCGCTGTGCCCATTCTGAACAACTTCGATCTTAGAAATTTTGCATTCATTGGCAGGTCACGTTGAACGATTTCCAAACTCCTAATCAAGACCCAGGCGCAGAACGACGGCTCCTGCTCACCTTCGCCCTCACATTCGTCGTCATCTTCATTACCCAGCAGTTCATCACTAAGTTTTATAAGCCGCCTGCTCCGCCTCAACGCCAGGAGCAGACCGCCGCGCAGAATCCGCCACAACCCGCTGCGACCACACCACGGCCGGCTGCCGCTGCTAAAAAGGAGAGCACTACATCGCACGCGCCGCCGGCTGCCGCGGCAAAGCAGGCGAGCACAGAATCACCCACCGAGGTCGAGAACGATCTTTTCAAGATCACGCTTAGCAACCGTGGCGGCCTCGCCAAGTCGTGGGTGCTGAAGAAGTACAAGGATGACAAGGGACGACCGCTCGAACTGGTCAACTCCATTGCCGGCCCACAGTTTGGTTATCCGCTTTCCCTCTTCACTTATGACGAAGTTCTGCGCAAAAGGCTGAATGATGCGCTGTATGTCTCGCACGAGAGTCGAAGCGGCAAGGAGCGGACAGTCACCTTTGAATATTCCGACGGAGACCTTGCGGTCACCAAGAAGTTCACTTTTGGCGAAACCTATGAGGTCCACGTCGAGACGTCTGTAACTCAGAACGGGGCACCAATTGCCGCGTATCCGTGGTGGCCGGCAGGCTTCGGCGACCAAACGGTTCCCTCCTCGTACGCTGCAGCGAGCGTCGACGTCGATCGCGATGACAAAGTCGATCGCACAGCCTACAAAAAGGTCTCCGGCGGCGCGACCGTCAATGGCCCCTTTAATTGGGCGGGAACCGCCGATCAGTATTTTGCAGCCGTCTTTCTGCCGGATGATCCTGATCACGTTTCCCTGGTCACCTTTCATAACGAGATCAAGATTCCTAAGAACCTGGACAAACCTGATCCGAACGACATGGAGCGCGTTCCCGTTTTGGGAGCAGCAGTGGGCAATCCGGGAGCAGTGACGAGCGAGCGTGTCTTTATCGGGCCTAAAGCTCTGCACGTGATCTCCGACATCCACTCGTACTCAGCTCCGGCCAGCGTGGTGCAGCAACCGAACGGGCCGACTTTAGAGAAGCTGATTAACTTCGGAACATTCTCGTTTTTCGCAAAGCCGCTGTTCGAATGGCTGGTCTGGACAAACGAGCACTGGACCAGAAATTATGGCTGGGCGATTCTCGTCCTGACGTTCATCATCTATGTTGCGTTGCTTCCGGTACGCATATCGACGATGAAATCGGCGATGCGCATGCAGAAGCTGCAACCGCAGGTTCAGGCGATCAACGACAAGTACAAACGCTACAAGCTCACCGATCCTCGTCAGGCAGACAAAAACAAGGAGCTGCAGGAGCTGTATAAGCGCGAAGGTGTAAATCCCCTGGGTGGATGTCTGCCGAACCTGATTCAACTTCCATTCCTTTGGGCCTTCTACACCATGCTTGGCAGCACCATCGAGCTGCGGCATGCAGGCTGGCTTTGGATCACGGACCTCTCGAGCCCGTCACACCTGCTGACAATCTTCTTCATCGTTTCGATGTTTGCCATGCAATTGATTACGCCGCAGGCAGGCATGGATCCGGCACAGCAGAAAATGATGCAGTTCACTATGCCGCTGCTGTTGGGCGTCTTCACGTGGAATCTCTCCGCTGGTTTGAGCCTGTATTGGGCCGCCGGAAACCTCATCGGTATCGTGCAACAGCTGGGCTTCAATCGCACCAAGTTCGGGCAGGAAATGCGCGCTCATATGCAGAAGCGAGCAATGAAGAAGCGCTGAGCGCAGCATTAGGCGGTAAGCAATAGGCGATAAGCCGGGCCAGTCAGCAATCATGCTTGCGTGGCGCCGCGACCCCGATTGTTATCGCTGACGTTTGCCAAAGAGCTCGAGATTTTTTTCTCTTGTGACGGTTATCGATCGAGGCTCATGCAAGTTAGGAATCAGCATATCCGGTACATTGCGCTTCTGGTTCGTGATTACGATGAAGCAAAGGCGTATTACTGCGATGTGCTCGGTTTTGATCTCATCGAAGACACTCCGCTGAGTGCCGAAAAACGCTGGGTACTAGTCGCGCCTCCAGGTTCCAGAGAGACGCGACTCTTGCTGGCGAGGGCGGCAAATCCTGATCAGCTCGCAAGAGTCGGAGATCAGACTGGAGGGCGTGTCTTCCTGTTTCTCCACACTGATGACTTCTGGCGAGACTTTCATGGCTTGCGCGAGAAAGGAGTCACTTTCTGTCGAGAGCCGCGAGAAGAAAGCTATGGTGTCGTCGCTATGTTCGAGGATTTGTACGGAAATCGTTGGGACCTTCTACAGTTGAATTCCGGGCATTCTTAATTTATCGCTGACTGGCACATTCCGGGCACGGGCACTCGCGCCGCAAGAACTCCCACGAGTAGATTCCGCTGCTATGACCGTCGTTCCAGTGAAAGTTGATCGCGTACTTCCCGACAGGATTCACTTCGGTTGGGCGGGCAGGCTCTTTATACATCGGCAATGCGCCGGGTTTGGGCTTAGACGGCTCGCCGATTTTTCGTCCGCTGGCCTCGCGTTCTTCATTGCACGTCGCACATGGGCATGCGTCGCGCAGCCACGCGAATGAGTAATGGCTGCGATGTCCATCCCGCCACTCTATATCCATTCCCTCACCAGTACTTTTCTGTACTCTTACCGATTTGGGATCGGTGGCGGCAAAAGGCAGAACGCGAGTTTCCTCTGCCTGAACCCGAGCCATTTCGTGTCTGGGCCCAGTCTTGATCGGCTCATGGGACATGACCACAAGTATGACATCCAGAGCGACTGGCGGGAGGATCTAGAGCAGTTCAATTATTACTGTAGTTGGATTCTGTGGAAGCCCTCGACTTGAGTCGGGGGCGCGAGGCTTCCCAAGCCTCGCGTCAATAGCCTGCTAGCAAGATCCGCGCTTTAGCGCTGGTCCACGCACGCGCGCTTCGCGCGTGCGCCGGCGCTAAAGCGCGATTTATACGGCGTTCATCTAGGCGACGCTAAAGCGTCGCCCCCGACTGAAAGTCGGGGGCTTCCACCAAACCACAGCAATTCCTGAATCGATCTAGTCAGAAGTAATCAGGGTTCGTGAATGACTGCCGTTGATCCTTAATCCTTTGAACACCAGAAGCAGTAATCCTTAAGACCAGAAGCAGTGCAGGACATCTAGTCTGGTACTAATGCAACAAGATTGAGCGGACGCAAAAGGTCAAGGAGACCTCTTCAAGCTTCGGAGCTTCGTGGCTTCGCACCTATTGCAGCAATGTTCCGTTTTCGGTCTTCTCTTCCGGCGGGATCACCACTGCCGCCGCGACCCTGTCTCCGGCATCCAGATGCAACAGGCGGACGCCCTGGGAAGCTCGACCCGCCTCCCGGATTTGGTTGGTGTCGATGCGGATGATCTTCCCGAACTGGCTGATGATCATGCATTCGGAGTCCTCATCTACCTGCATGATTGCCGAGACTTTGCCATTCCGTTCGGTGGTCTTCACGTTGATCACGCCTTTCCCACCTCGGGAAATCAGGCGGTACTCTTCGGCGCCCGTGCGCTTGCCATAGCCATTTTCGGTGACCGAGAGAATGAGCGACGGAGCCGGCTGCTCTTCTTCGCCTTCACCGTCAGATTTCTTCTTGCCGTTGGGCTTCTTGGTTCCAGGCGGATCGGTGAGAGCCATGCCGACGATGTAGTCCTTCTCGTGCAGGTCCATTCCGCGCACGCCGTATGCCGGACGTCCCATCGGGCGCACATCGGCTTCCTGGAAGCGGATTGCCATGCCATCGTGCGAGGCGAGGAAGACGATCTTGTTGCCGTCGGTGAGGCGAGCAGCCACGAGTTCATCGTCTTTCTCAATTCCGATGGCGATGATGCCGCGTGACATGACGTTCGAGAAGTCCTTGAGCGGCGTCTTCTTTACCGTGCCATTACGCGTGGCGAAGAAGACATATTTGTCTTCCTGCTCGAGATCGCGGACGTTGAGAATCGCTCGCACTGTTTCACCGGGCTGAAGCGAGATTAGGTTGGCAATAGCCTTGCCTTTACCCGCAGGTCCCACATCAGGAATCTCGTACACCTTCAGCCAGTAAACACGGCCTGTGTTGGTGAAGATGAGCAAGTATGCGTGCGTAGATGCGATGATGAGCTGCTCGACGAAGTCTTCCTCGCGCGTGCTCATGCCCTTGCGCCCCATGCCGCCGCGACGCTGCTGACGATATGTCGAGATCGCAGTCCGCTTCAGATACCCGGAATGGGAAACCGTGACCGCCATCTGCTCATCGGCGACCAGGTCTTCAAGCGTGAGCTCCACGCCTTCGTCAGTGATCGTGGTGCGGCGCTCGTCGCCGTACTCTTTCTTTACTTCTTCGAGCTCTTTCACGATCACGTTGCGCAGCTTCTTCTCAGAGGCAAGGATCGATTCGTATTCCTCAATGCGCTCCCTGATCTCTTTCAGCTCATTGAAGATCTCTTCGGTCGAGAGGCGAGTCAGGCGGTAGAGCTGCAAGTCGAGAATGGCGTCCGCCTGCCTGCCGCTCAGCTTGCCGCTTGAGTGAATCTGCTTGTCCGTGATTTTGAAGTTAGCCGCAAGCAGCGCTTCGCGAGCCTCGGCGCGTGATCCCGATCCGCGGATCAGCTTGATGACCTGATCGAGATTGTCGAGCGCGATCTTGTAGCCTTCGAGGATGTGCTCGCGTTCACGCGCTCGCGCCAGCAGGTAGGCTGTACGGCGGCGCACAACATCGACCCGATGATCGATGAAGTGCTGAATCGCTTGTACAAGACCCATCTCGCGCGGCTGATTGTTCACCACCGCCAGGAAGATCATGCTGAAGCCTTCCTGCATGGAGGTGTGCTTGTAGAGCTGATTCAGAATGATCTGCGGCTCGGCTCCACGCTTCAGCTCGATCACGATCCGCATGCCGTCGCGATCGGACTCGTCGCGCACGTCGGAGATGTCGTCGATGACTTTGTCGTTTACCAGTTCGGCAATGCGCTTGATGAGATTCGACTTGTTGACTTGATAGGGAATCTCGGTGACGACAATCGCCTGGCGTCCCTGCGTGAGATTTTCAATTGCAGCTTTCGCGCGAACTGTGAAGCGTCCGCGGCCGGTCGTGTAAGCCTGCTCGATTCCGCCGCGTCCGTAGATGAAGCCGCCGGTAGGGAAGTCAGGACCTTTCACAATCTTCAGAATCTCTTTCAACGTGATCTGCGGATTCTGCACCAGCGCGATGGTCGCATCCACAACTTCGGTCAGGTTGTGCGGCGGAATGTTTGTCGCCATGCCCACGGCGATTCCGTTCGAACCGTTGATCAACAGATTCGGAATTCGCGTAGGAAGAACGGTCGGTTCTTTTGTAGACTCGTCGTAGTTGGGGACAAAATCGACGGTCTCTTTATCGATGTCGGCGAGCATCTCGCCGGCGATCTTTTCAAGACGGCACTCTGTGTATCGCATCGCCGCCGGCGGATCGCCATCGACGGATCCAAAGTTTCCTTGTCCATCAACGAGTGGATAGCGCAGCGAAAAATCCTGCGCGAGGCGAACGAGCGTGTCGTAGATCGCGGTGTCTCCATGCGGATGGTATTGGCCCATCGCCTGTCCGACGACCTTGGCGCATTTGGTGTACTTCTTGTTGTACTGCAGGCCCATCTCGTTCATCGTGTAGAGCACACGACGATGCACGGGCTTGAGTCCGTCGCGGACGTCGGGTAATGCCCGCCCGATGATCACCGACATGGAATAGTCGAGATACGACCGGCGCATCTCCTCTTCCACATTGATGGGAACTACATTCGCCGCGCCAGGTCCCTGAGGCGGCTCACCGCCGGGAGGCGTTAGGGGAAGTTGGGGATTCTGTTCGTCTGCCATTCGTTAGTGAAACCAAGCTGCTAGCCGCTAGCTCCTAGCCTTTCCGCTGTCGAGCGCGCTATCTACGCCGCGCTTCGAACTGGTTTATCTCGTGCTTTTGTTGCAGTGCTTAGCTTTTCGGAAGCTCTTTCCGGTGCTCAGTTCCGTTCACGTCCACGCCACGGCGCGGAACATTTTCGAGGTGTTCGGATTCGAGCTAAATAGTTGTTTTATCAGGATGTTAGCCGCCAAGAGCGTTATGAGAAATTATACCACGAAAGTAGCCGCTCACGACCTGCCGCCAGAACGCTCCAGTATTTCCAAACAGATGATTTAATCCTTTTGGATTGATGTGAGTTGCGGCTGAACCTAGTTTCACTTGGGTCTTGCTGGTCGATGCTGGTTTCGGGTTTTAGGTGGAAGCCAGCGACTTGAGTCGCGGGCGACGCGCTAGCGTCGTCTAAAGAAGCCAGGATCCAATCGCGCTTTAGCGCCGGTCTAACGCGCATCGCGCGCATACCAAATGCCCAGCCGCAAAACATGCGACTGGCCCACCGCATGCCGCCGGTTCCGTTCTGCGTGCCGCGCTTACTTCACTACAACTGTCATCACTCGCTCCATTCCCTTCTGGCTGATTTCGCGATTGAACGCCGGAACATCGTTCGAGTAGAAGCTGTTGAAGTCTGATTGCGCCTTCTCAAGTTGTCCGTGAAGCAGGTTATAAACCTCAACCTCCGACTGCGTCGGCGGGAGGTCGGGATTGCCGGAAACATCTGCGCCGCCGCTGCCCACCTCTGCTTGCAGCCAGACAAACTTTAGGTAAAGCTGCAGCGGACCGCGGAACGACTTCATATCGCCTTCTGCAACCGTGCGCTGGAGCAATTGATCTTCGATCGCCAGCGCTTTGTCGTCCAACTGCTTGGTTGCTTCGCTGAAAGACTTATCAGCATTCGATGCTTTCAGCATTCTCTGCATGTCTTCGAGTTGGCGGCGTGTCCACTCGAGTTGGTTGATCATGCGTACGGAGTCGTTGGCGTCGTTGTAGATCGCGACTGAGAGCTTGGTCGCAGCCTCTACGTCCGCTTCCGAGCCGGCGGTATTTGGATCTTTGAGGACGGTGAGCTTCTGCGTGAGTGTCTGGCCGTCGGCGACAAGCTTAACGGTGTACTCACCAGGGGCTACGAGCGGACCGATCGTGGGCTCTCCGCTAGCGGCGCGCATCGGGCGATCGTTCTGCGCGCGTCCTACGCCGTAGTAGTAAACCGGCCGCGATTCCTTGCCGACGAAGCGCTTCTCTTCCCAAATGTGCGGATTGCCTTCCGGTGTGGTGCGCAATGCAACATCGGTAACCGGCGGGTAGCGCAAGTCCCAATAGGTGCGATTAATGCCCGCTGCATTCTCCGCCTTCAAAGTGCGAATCGTTTTGCCATCAGACCCCTCGACGGTAATCTCGATCTTCTTGGCTGGCTGTTTCAGAAAATAGTTGATCGAAGCTCCATACGCGGGGTTCTCGCCTTCTACGCCTTCGGCCATCTCACGATGGAAGATTTCACGGAAGCGATACGCCGGACGCGGCGTGAACAGATGAACGCTTTTATTGCGAACGGAGTCGTCGAACTGTTCGAGGGGAGTGAGGTCATCGAGAATCCAGAAGCCGCGGCCATAGGTTCCGACTACCAGATCTTTGAAATGTTCCTGCACTGTGATCCAGTGAACAGGCGCGTGTGGCAGGTTGTTTTGCAGCGGCTGCCAATGATCGCCATCGTCGAACGAGACGTAGAGCGCATTTTCGGTACCCGCGTACAGCAGACCGCGTCGTACTGGGTCTTCCTGAATGGAATCCGTGTAGCTGAGTGGCGATTTGGGAATGCCATTTACGATCAGCTTCCATTTTTTCCCAAAATCGGAAGTGCGATAAAGATAAGGATCGCGAATGTTTACCTGATGTCCATCGACCGCGATGTAGCAGGTGCCTGCCTCGTACTTCGAGGGAATCACCGCATCGACCGTCAACTTCGGCGGCATGCCCTTGGGCGTCACGTTCGACCAGTGCGCGCCGCCGTCACGCGTCATCTGCACCACGCCATCGTTGGTGCCTGCCCAGATTTGTCCTTTCTCGGCGGGCGATTCGGCTAACGAGAAGATGACTCCCGCGTACTCCACGCTCAGGTTATCTACGGTCAGACCGCCTGAGTCGCCGTGCATGGAAGCATCGTTCAGTGTCAAATCGGGACTGATCGTCTGCCACGTTTGCCCACCGTCGGAGGTCTTGTGTATGTACTGACTGCCGACGTAAACCGTGTTGTGATCGTGCGGTGAGATCGCGATCGGATACGTCCAGTTCATGCGAATCTTCACCTGACCAGCGTTCGCGCCCATGGTGCGATCGGGCCATACACTCACGGAACGCGCGTGACCGGTGCGCAGATCGAAGCGTTCAGTTACGCCGGCGTAGCAGCCGGCCCACACGATATTTGGATCTGCCGGATCGGGAGTGCTCCAGCCGGTCTCGCAGCCGCCGGTGGTAATCCAGTCAGCAGCGGGAATTCCGTTGCCGCCGAGATCGTTGCTCGGGCCGCGCATCGAGGGACCATCCTGCATTTGCCCATAGACGTAATAAGGAATGCGCGTGTCGGTTGAGACGTGATACATCTGCGCGATCGGAAGACGCGTCCAGTTCCACTCTTTGCCGCGCACGAGCGTGATGGCGACGCCGCCGTCGCTGCCGATCATCATGCGATTGGGATTCTGCGGATCGGACCACATGTCGTGGTTGTCGCCGCCCCAGCGCACCAGATCGGCGGTCTGGCCGCCGTCGTAAGTGACGCCCATGCTGTTCGAGGGGAAATAAACTTCGTTCTCGTTGTCGGGCATCACCAGCATGCGCGTGTAGTAGTGCGGACGCTCATTGAGCAGGCGGCTGTAGTTGACGACATGCCAGTTCTCGCCGCCGTCATCGCTTCGCCATAACGAACCGCGCTGGCCAGTTTCAATCAGCGCGTACACGCGGCTGGAGTCGCTCGGAGCAACCGCTACTGCGATTTTCCCTAAAGGGGAATCCGGCAGGCCGTGTCCGGTGATGCGCCTCCAGGTGTTTCCGCCATCGTGGGTGACGAACACTCCACTTCCCCGACCGCCACTGTTGCGGCCCCAGGTCTTGATATCGATCTGCCAGGTTCCAGCGAAGAGCGTGTTCGAATCCTTCGGATCCATCGATAGATCGGAGGCGCCGGTGTTTTCATCGACAAAGAGCACACGCTCCCACGTTTTGCCGCCGTCCTGAGTGCGGAAGACGCCGCGTTCCGGCTGCGCGCCATAGCAGGTGCCGAGCGCTGCGACAAAAACGATGTCGGGATTGTGCGGATCGATGATCACGCGGCCAATGCGGCCGGTGGCATCGAGTCCCATGTGCTGCCACGTCTTACCCGCGTCGGTCGATTTGTAAACGCCGTTACCGATGGAGACATTGCTGCGAATGAAGGTCTCGCCTGTCCCTACCCACACGATGCTGTGATTCGATGGGGCAATTGCGATCGAGCCGATTGACTGTGCTGTCTGTTTGTCGAAGACCGGATGCCAGTTGAATCCACCATCGGATGATTTCCATACTCCGCCCGAAGCAGCTCCGGCATAGTAAACGTTGGGATTCCCAGGTTCTCCCAAAACGGAACTCACACGATTTCCCGGCGGCCCGATGAAGCGATACTCAAGATGCGAGAAAGGAGACTCGGGCGCAGCATTCGCAGCCTCGGTCGGCGATGTCGCCGGAGCGGGCTGCGCGCCAGCATGAGTCTCCGGGCCAGCGCCGGGCTTGTTTTTGTTCTGCGGAGCGTTTGCCGAGGGCTTCTGCTGTGCCGCGGCCAGAATCACCAGAAAAGTTGTTAGGAAAACGGCGCAAAACAGACTGGTACAGCGAGAAGCCAGCTTCTGAGCCAATCTTCACCTCGCAGTAGGTATGAGTTTGGGACGAATCAAGAACGGGAAATACTAACGCGCAAAAATCAATGTGTCGATGAAGCCCAAAATGAGCCGATTGCGGTCGGCGTGGCGCGCCAAGCTTAAGCTCCTAAGCTTCTAAGCGGTTGAACCACCGTGTTGTAGATTCAATCCCTCGCTGCTGCTCACAACAAGGGCAGGCAACCCCAAAGCGTAGCAGCTTAGCGGCTTAGAAGCTTAGGAGCTGAGTACGCCTCATCTTTCTGCTTGCAAAACCACCCCGAGTAGTAGCAGAATTTGGGCCGCTTTGAGTTGGTTCGTTGCTGTTCACTCTTGGTGACCCAGCTCTGGCCTCGGCTCCGCGCGTTCGGTTTTACGGGATATAGAAGCTCGCAGCCATCGTGCCGCGTGCTCACAGGCCCCAGCAAGTTCTTCGGCTATCTGCCGGAGTGAACGTTCGGCCCCGATTCGGTCCGCCTCAGGCGGATCATGTCCGCAGTTTGGAGCAGCGCGAGCGATTTTGATCGCCCAATTGGCTGCCATCCATTCGGGCTCCCTTTAGGCCCGAGCTCAGGCCCTGACAAGAAAAACATGCCAGTCGTACGCCGAAATCGGCGCGTGCCTGGATCTTGCGCGGTTCGTTGAGGCCCCATGGATACCTCTTCGCACGACGTCCTACTCGTTGGCGGCGGAGGCGCAGGTTTGCGCGCAGCTATCGCCGTAGCCGAAACCAATCCCAATCTTCGCGTTGCAGTTATCTCCAAGGTTTATCCCATGCGAAGCCACACGGTGGCTGCCGAGGGCGGCGCCTCCGGCGTGATCAAAGCTGACGATTCGCTCGACGAGCATTGCTACGACACGATCTCCGGGGGTGACTGGCTGTGTGATCAGGATGCCGTTGAGGCCTTCGTGCGTGAAGCGCCACAGGAACTGCTGAGGCTGGAGCACTGGGGATGTCCGTGGAGTCGAGAGCCTGACGGGCATATCGCGGTTCGCGCATTCGGTGGAATGAAGAAGAAGCGCACCTGGTTCGCCGCCGACAAAACAGGATTTCATATCCTGCACACGCTGTTTCAAACCACGCTCAAGTACAACGAAATCCAGCGCTATGACGAGTGGTTCGTCACCAAGCTGCTGATCGACGATGGACGCGTGCAGGGCGTCGTCGCGATCGAGCTGATGTCGGGGCGCATTCAGGCGATCACGGCTAAGTCAGTCATCGTCTGTACCGGGGGATGCGGACGCGTGTTCCCTTACACGACGAACGCCGCGATCAAGACCGGGGACGGCATGGCGCTCGTCTTTCGCGCCGGCGGTCCGCTCAAGGACATGGAGTTTGTGCAGTATCACCCCACTGGTCTTCCCTTTACGGGAATTCTTATCACCGAAGCGGCACGCGCTGAAGGCGGATATCTCATCAACAAAGATGGATATCGCTATTTGCAGGACTATAACCTCGGTCGTCCTGAGCCGCGACCGGTATTGCGTTCCATGGAGCTTGGACCGCGTGATCGCCTGTCCCAGGCCTTCGTGAAAGAACTGGAGCGCGGGCGTACGGTCAAAGGGCCATACGGGCCAGTGGTGCATCTCGATCTGCGGCATCTCGGCGAGCGACTGATCAATCAGAAGCTGCCGTTCGTGCGCGAGCTCTGCCTCAAGTATGAGGGGCTGGATCCTGTGACGGATCTCATTCCTGTTCGCCCCGTCATTCACTACATGATGGGCGGTATCTCGACTGATATCGACGGCGCAACTCCGCTGCCCGGATTATTTGCTGCGGGCGAATGCGCGTGCGTGAGCATCAACGGCGCGAACCGTTTGGGCTCGAATTCCCTGCCGGAGATTCTGGTCTTTGGGGCGCGTGCGGGCAAAGCTGCAGCCGAGTTCGCGCAGGCTGCACCAGATGCGATCAGCCCTGCGCTCCTCGCGCAAGCCAACGACGAGCGTCGGCATCTCGAACAGGACTTTCTGCACAAGACCGGAGGCACGGAGCGAGTTGCGACGCTCCGCGAAGCTATGCAGAAGGCGGTCGAGGAAGGAGCGGGAATTTATCGCACTGAGAACTCGCTGCGCGACGCTGCACAGAAATTGGCTGAGCTGCAGGAGCGTGCGAAGAACATTTCGCTGGACGATCACTCGCGCACCTTTAACACCGAATTGCTTTCGGCGCTGGAACTCACGTGCATGTTGGATGTCGCAACCTGCATCGTGCACAGCGCGCTGCATCGCACAGAATCGCGCGGCGCACATCAGCGTACGGATTATCCGAAACGCGATGACCGCAACTTCCTCGCGCATTCAGTCATCACCCGCACGTCGAGCGGAAATATCCGCATCGATTACGCGCCGGTGACGATCACGCGCTGGCCTCCGGGTGAGCGCGTTTACGGACAGCAGCAGCCTCAGACCATCAAGCAGGTGGCAAGCGCATGAATACACCAATGATCGAGATGCAAGTTGCACGCTACTCTCCAGAGCGCGACTCTCAGCCTTATTTGCAGCGCTTTGAAGTGCCGGTGAAGCCGGAATGGGTGATACTTGACGCGCTCAATTACATCAAGGACAAGCTCGATGGGACGCTGACGTTCCGCTGGTCGTGCCGCATGGGCATCTGCGGAAGCTGCGGGTATATGGTCAACAACGAGCCGAAGCTCGGCTGTGCGACCTTCCTTTCGCAGTATCTTCCCGGCCCGATAAAGATCGAGCCGCTGCGGAATTTTCCGGTCGTTCGCGATCTGGTGGTTGAGATCTCCGAGTTTCTCGAGAAGCTGAAACGCGTAAAGCCCTGGCTCATTCACGAGAATGGCAACGACACGGGCGAATATCTGCAAACTCCCAGCCAGTTAGAGGAAGTTCGCCAGCACAGCATGTGCATTAATTGCCTCTTGTGCTACGCCGCGTGTCCCATTTCAGGACTTGACCCCGTATTCATTGGGCCGGCGGCGCTGGCGCTCGCGCAGCGCTACAACAAAGATTCTCGCGACGAGGGAGCGGAAGAACGCATGGCGATTCTCTCTCATCCCGAGGGAATCTGGGGATGCACCTTCGTCGGCGAATGTACGAAGGTCTGTCCTAAGCATGTCGATCCAGCAGGCGCCATTCAGCAGTACAAACTCGCGGCGGCGATGGAAGGCATGAAGCAATTCCTGATGCCCTGGGGACAAAGGCAGGAGGAGCGATGAGCAAAGCAGCGCAAGCAACAGCTCCGATTCGGCTAACGCCTGCCCAGAAGGAAGAACCAGCCGTTCACTACACCGAGTTTCATCCGCGATGGTATCGACCCCCAATTTCAACATATTGGTGGCTCGGCAAGTCGGCATACGTGAAGTTCATCCTGCGTGAATTGAGCAGCGTCGCGGTTGCATGGACGGTGGCGTTGATCCTGGTGCAGATTCGAGCAATCAGCAGCGGCGGCGATGCTTACACGCGTTTCCTGCATCGAATGGCAGCGCCTTGGATGATCGCGATCAACGTGATTGCCTTCGCGTTTTTGCTGCTGCACTCGATTACCTGGTTCAATCTGGCGCCGAAAGCAATGGCCGTGCGGATTCGCGGTATGCGCGTGCCAGGGCTTCTGATTTCTGGACCGCAGTACATGGCATGGATCGCAATCACCGCGATCATCTTCGCCATCGTGCTCACGCGTTGAGGAGGAGCGATGGTCAACAAAGAAACAGAACCGATCTTTTGGACGCTGTTCAGCGCCGGCGGAGTAGTCGCAGCCCTGTTCCTGCCGGCACAGTTGTTCCTTTTTGGGATCGCAGTGCCGCTGGGCTGGGTACATGTGCCGCCGCATGCAGGCATGCTCGCATTGCTGCAGTCACCGATCACACGGATTTATTTGCTCGTCATCTGCTCGCTGCCGCTGTTTCATTTTGCGCACCGCTTCCGCTACACGCTGTATGACGGTTTGCAGATCAAGCATTTGAACGAGATGGTGTTCGCGGGCTGCTATGGCGTGGCGGTGGTTGGGACGTTGGTAGCGGCTTATTTGGTGGTGACGGTGTGAGTGTCGGCGTGTTTGTCATTCCGAACGCAGTGAGGAATCCCTACTAGTGCCATGCATTCTCGGCAGAGTAGGGATTCCTCGCTTCGCTTGGAAGGACAAGAAGAAAAGGTAGCTGGCCGAAAGCCGGCAGCGTGTTTTCCCGAGGTGCAATATGGAACTGAAACTCAAGTCAATCTCCCCATCCAGCATCGGTGCAGCGATTGCAAAGGCTGAGCGATATCGGTTTCTGAACGAGCCGGAAGAGGCCGAGTCGATCTGCCGGGATGTGCTGGGGGTCGATCCGCTGAACCAGATGGCGCAGCGCATCCTCGGATTGTCCATCACCGATCAGTTCAGTGGGGGAGCTAAGGATCGCTTCAACGAAGCCTCGGCTATCTTCAGCGCGCTAGAAGAGGAGTATGCGCGCTCGTATTACACCGGCATTTTGCACGAGCGCCATGCGAAGGCGCAGTTGCGCGCAGGGCGTCCGGCGCAGGCCATTGCCGCAGAGCTGGAAGAAGCCATGCGGCACTTTGAGAACGCCGAACGACTGCGCGGCCGTGGGAATGACGAAGCTATTTTGCGCTGGAATCGGTGCGCGCGGTTGCTGGAGACGATTCCGCGTCCGCAGGCAACCGAGGAGACGCACGTCTTCGAATCAGAAGAGATTCCGACTCATCGTCCTAATCACGTCACCGCAGCGCGGGTGGGACGACATCACTGATCTGCCTTGCTCCGGTAGTCGTTCGTCTCTGCTCATCGCGAACCGACAGGCTTGGTTACCAAAGGACATGTCCTTCCGGGCACACACTCTTGTTCCGGCACGGAAGCAGCAACGCTATCTGCAGGCGCTCATTGGAATTGCGTTTGCATCCAATCCTCCAGCCTGCGTGATGACTTTGGTTTGAAGTGTTCCCTCCCAAAACGGGCCAGTCCATGTAATCATTTTCGTGTGCTCGGAAATCCCCACCGAGAAGGAGGGAATTTGATGAGAAGCACAAAACTCTTGTTGTCCATGTTGTCTTTGAGCCTGGTATTTGCTGTGCCTGGAGCTATGGCGGCGTCGAATGGTAAAGCATCCATCGACGGCGGAATCGGCATGTACAACGCCTGCAATAACAACCAGTCCGTCGTGTTTGCCTCTGGCTTTACTGAGGTGAACTATCAGCAGAACGGTAGCCACGCCACGGTCCACGTTCTGTTCCACAACAATGGACAGGACCTGAGTTCGCAAAGCTTGTATCGGCTGAACCTCGAAGCGAACCAATCCTACAATGCAGTGGCGTCGACCTACGACCTGCCGTTCCATTCCGTGTGGGTTGGACAGGGTGGCGATTTCACAATGGATGGAACGCTACGCATTTACGTCGACGGCAACGGCAACCCAAAGACCTCGCAGATCCTGTGGGATGCTGATCATCCGCTGACCACTGCTTGCGCAAAGTAAGAGTGATCTGAACCGCTAGCGGAAGAACAAATCAGCCAGTCGTATCGATGCAATTACAGCATAGATACGCCTGGCTTTCCTGTTCAGGACCTGAGCAGCGGCTTAGTTCGGGAATTGAAGCGAGTGGACCTGTAAGCCGAATTCTGTGTCCGCCTAAGGCGGGTGACGATCATTCCTCTTGGCGCGCCATTGCTGACGCGCTCATGCGACCTACCCGAAGGTTCTGACGCGCCGAGCAGGTGCGTGTCCCGGCAAGCCGGGACTCCCTTCCTATTTGGTCTTGCTCCGTGTGGGGTTTACCGTGCCCTGAACATTGCTGCTCAGGCGGTGCGCTCTTACCGCACCTTTTCACCCTTACCCGCCTGAAGGCGGGCGGTTTGTTTTCTGTGGCACTGGCCGTCTTCCGGCTTTGAACCCGGAATCCCGGACGTTATCCGGCACACTGCTCTGCGGAGTTCGGACTTTCCTCCCCGGCGAGCCGGGGCGACCGTCCGGTCCACTTGCCTCTATGTGATTATAAATCCGGGATATAAGTCGCGAATTCTTGAAGTTCTCAGCCGGCTGCACGCTCGACGGCACACGATGAGGACGCAAGTTCCCGCAGCTTCTTGACCGTATCGATTACTCGTTCCGCAGCGTAGTCGATTTCAGCCTTGGTATTGAAGCGGCCTATCCCGAAGCGCAGAGTGCTGTTTGCCTGATCATCAGTGAGCCCCATCGCTTTGAGTACGTAAGAAGGCTCAATCTTCGCAGCGGTGCATGCTGCTCCTGTAGATACGGCGATGTCGTTGATACCCATGAGCAATGACTCGCTGTCTATATCATCGAATCGAATGTTCAGATTGCCGGGCAGGCGATGCTCCATGCTGCCGTTGACGTGAACATCATCGAGACTCTGTTCAAGCCGCTCCTTCAGCTTGTCTCGCAGAGCGGCCACCCGGCGTGACTCTTCTGCCATGTTCTGGCTAGCGATCTCACATGCCTTGCCAAGGCCTACTATTCCAGGAGCATTCAGCGTGCCCGAGCGCATGCCGCGCTCATGTCCCCCGCCGTCGATTTGTGCCGCGATCTCCGGGCGTGGATTCTTGCTTCGCACGTACAAAGCACCCACACCTTTGGGCCCATAGAACTTGTGGGCGGTGATCGACATCAGGTCAATGCAGTCGCGCTCGACATCGACCGAGATTTTGCCGATTGCTTGCACCGCATCGGAGTGGAAGAGGACCCCGCGCTCACGGCACAGTTTTCCGATCTCCGCGATCGGCTGCAGCACGCCAACCTCGTTGTTGGCGTACATGATCGATACCAGGATGGTCTTGTCGGTGAATGCGCGCTTCAGGTCATCCAGATCGATGAGACCGTCGGCTGCCACGGAGAGGTACGTTACGCGATAGCCATTCTTCTCCAGATGCTTACAGCTATCAAGCACAGCTTTGTGCTCGGTTGCTACCGTAATTATGTGATCGCCTTTTTCTTTAGAGGCTTCGGCTACGCCTTTGATCGCCAGGTTGTCGCTCTCAGTCGCCCCTGAGGTGAAGATGATTTCCTTTGCATTCGCACCAATAAGTTTCGCGATCTGATCTCGCGCGGTTTCAACCGCTTGTTCGGCTTCCCAACCAAATTGATGGCTCCGGCTCGCCGCATTGCCAAACTTCTCAGAGAAGTACGGCAGCATTCCCTCTAGGACTCGTGGATCGACTTGCGTCGTGGCATGATTGTCGAGGTAAATGGGAAGTTTCATTCTGACCGCCTTACGGGCAAGTTTACAGCTTCGCGAAGAGGTAACACGAAGGTCATGAAGGCAACGATAAGCTCACGGAATACCAGGCTTCGTGAACTTGGCTTTGCCGCCATGACCTTCGTGTTAGCCCCATAACTTAGATTCCACCTTAGCCCGCTACTTACCCTACTAAGGGTTCCTGTGGATTGTGCTTTGTTTTCAGGTCGGTACCCTCGATAGCAGATGAAGTTCTGCGGCAAAATTCATCTTGCTTGGGTGGCCCTGTTCGGTCTCCTGCTCACCGGTTCCGCAGTGGCCGGCGGAGACTTCGACAAGCCCGACATCACGCGACCCGTGCGCACCGCCCGCAATCCTGAGCCGACATTCAAGATTGAATCCGGCATCGACGGCGATGTTTTCCCGGCGTTTGCCAACTATGCTTCGCTGCAGAGCCCTGACCAGCGCAAGTGGGGCGTGGTTTCCGTGAATGTGTCAAATCCCACCGACACAGACCAGCGATATCGCATGGCCGTGAAGGTAGTGGGTTGGAGCGATCAGGAAGTGCAGATGGTCAGCGTCCCCGCAGGAGCGGTTCGCACGTTCATTTTCGCGCCGTCGTTCCTGCCACGGCTCTACCGCAACCGCGAAATTGCGCCAGCAACCGCGCAGATCCAGATCACCGACGGGAGCGGCAAGAGCGTATACAGCAGCACCGTGCCGGTCCGCCTGCGTGCTGTTGAAGACATGTTCTGGGGACAAGGCTTCAAGTACGCGCAGTTCATCGCCTCATGGGTCACTCCGCATGATCCCCGGGTCGAGCGGGTCCTCAGCCAAGCCAAGGAGCTGATGCCTGGACGTCGTCTGCCTGGTTATGAAGAATGGAAGGACCCCGCCGGTCAGGAACGCGAGACTCGCCTCGAAGCACGCGCGATCTACAACGCTCTGCAGAAGCAGAAGCTTTCATACGTGAAGAGTTCACTTACTTTCGGAGCAAATCCAGATGTCAGTGAGCGCATTCGCACTCCGCGAGAGAGCATCATCGCAAGCTCAGCGAACTGCATCGATGCCGCCGTGCTCTTCGCATCCGCTTTCGAGAATCTCGCCATGGAACCGGTAATCGTCCTCGTCCCGGGGCACGCTTACGTCGGAGTGAAAGGCGCAGAGAACTCTGAGAACTACATCTACATTGACGTGGCGCTCACCGGCCGCGTGGCCTTCGACAAAGCAGTCGACAGCGCCGACCGCGGTCTCGCGAGATTCCAGCCATCACAAGTTACAAAAATCGGGATCTCGGATGCGCGACGGGTTGGAATCTATCCCATTCCACAATTGCCCTGATACGAGAACGTGGAACCGGCCGCCCTCGGCCGGGTTTTTAAATTTTCATCTTTAATTGAAGTTGAAATAATTGAAGTTGAAATCAGGAAATCGCGAACACAACCGTCATTGAATCTCAAAACAAAATCCCGGGCGAGGGCGCCCGTCTCCACGTTTGATCCCCGGCATTAACCTTAGAGCTCACAACTTTTTACGAAGACAGTGGTCCGATTGCTTTGATGGTGTCTACGCCGTCTCATATAATTGTGAATTCCTCCACGAATTCATACTTGTGGTAGAGGGGCTTCCTATTTTTATTTTGCTGAACACCGCGGATGGGCCCATTGGCTTCCGCCGAGTAAGCCTGTTCCGCTGTCTCAGTTCTGCGGTTTTGCTCGGGTTCCTTCTTTGTTGCACCAGCCTCAACGCCCAGCAAACGCTCGTTTCTGAGATTCAGATCCATGGTCAGCGGCGCATTCCCGCCGACACCGTCCGAGCGCGCATGTTTACGCGACCAGGCGACGTTTACGATCCGCAGTCGCTGGAGCGCGATTTCAACTCCCTTTGGAACACCGGCTACTTCGACGACATCCGCTTCGAACGCGAAGACACGCAGAAGGGCGTGATCATTCACGTCTACGTCACGGAAAAGCCCACGATTCGCGAGATCAAGTACATCGGTTTGAATTCGGTTACGAATAGCGACGTTCTCGACCGTTTCAAGAAAGAGAAGGTCGGCCTTTCTCAGGAGAGTCAGTACGATCCGACCAAGGTCAAACACGCCGAAGTCATCCTGAAGGACCTGCTTGCCGAACATGGCCGCCAGTTCGCCACCATCCGCACCGAGGTACACAAAATTCCTCCAGCGGCAGTCAGCATCGACTTCGTAGTCAAGGAAGGACCGAAGGTCAAGGTTGGCAGGATCAAATTCGAAGGCAACAAAAAGGTTCCCAGCCGGCAACTTCGGTCGTCGATGAAGAATTTGAAGCCAATCGGCATTCCACACTCGCTGATTCTTGAAAATCTCTTTGCACGAACCTACGACGCCACCAAGCTGGATGAAGATGCCGAGCGCGTCCGCTTCTACTACCAGACTAAGGGCTATTTCAAAGTGCTCGTGGAGGATCCCAAGACCAAGATTCGCGATACAAAGCCAGGTTTCCCCTACCTCGGCCGTCACGGCGGGAAAGTAGTAGACATCACCGTCCCAATCCAGGAAGGCGATAAATACAAGCTAGGCACGATCACCTTTACTGGCGGCAAGGCGATTACGAATATGAAGGCCCTTCGCGCTCAGTTCCCTATCAAGGACGGCGATACGTTCAATCGTGAATCGATTGCCAAGGGCCTTGAGAACCTTCGGAAAGCCTACGGCGAGCTTGGTTACATCAACTTCAGCGCAGTGCCAAACACCGATATCGATGAACAAAAGAAGACGGTCTCACTCACGATCGACCTCGATGAAGGCAAACAGTTCTCCGTCCGCAGAATCGAATTCACTGGCAACACCACCACACGCGACAAGGTCATCCGCCGCGAACTGGCCCTCGAAGAAGGTCAGGTCTATAACAGCCGTCTTTGGGAATACAGCCTTCTACGCCTCAATCAGCTCAATTATTTCGAGCCGCTGAAGGTCGAGCAGGATTCTGAGGTAAAGCAGAACGTGCAGGATGGCACCGTCGATCTCACGCTAAAGGTGAAGGAGAAGGGCAAGAACAGTATCGGACTGCAGGGCGGCGTCAGCGGATTGGCTGGTTCCTTCATCGGCATCAACTACGAGACGAACAACTTCCTCGGTCTTGGCGAGACGCTCACCGTCTCCGCCAACCTTGGCAATTTGCAGCGCAGCATTCTGTTCGGATTCACCGAGCCTTACGCATTCGATCGTCCCCTGCAACTCGGCTTCACGGTGTACACCAGCCGTTACGATTTCAACGCGGCCAAGAACTATTCGATTCTTACCGGCACGAATCTCAATCTTCCTCAGGATGTCCTGAATACGCTCCAGAACTTCAGCCAGTCCGAAACAGGATTCACGGTTTCTTCCAGCTATCCAATCCGACGGTCGCTCAAGCGCGTAGGTCTCTCCTACTCATATCAGTTATCGAGCATTCAAACTTTCAGCACAGCGTCGCAGCAGTACTTCGAGGCAATCAACTTCGACGGCGTCAGTGGTCCCAACTCGTTGCGCGGCATTCGCACCAGCAAGATTACGCCGAGCTTTACATTCAACAGCATCGATAGTCCATTCCAGCCGCATCGTGGCACTAGTCTATTTCTCGCCGGTGAATTTTCTGGCATCGGCGGCAACGTGAACACCATTCGGCCAATCGTCGAATACAAGCACTGGTTCCCGATGAACAAGGGCCGTAACGCGCTCGGATTCCGCGTGCAAGGCTCATTCATTACCGGCTACAACGGGAAAGTTGCGCCTCCATATGAACGCTCGTACATTGGCGGCGAGAACGACGTCCGCGGATTCGACATTCGAACCGTCACTCCGTACGTGTTCATCACCAACCGCGTAAACGTGCCGCTGCAGAACCCGGACGGCAGCCTGGTAGCTGTCGATCCAACAAACCCTCGGCGGGGCACGGTGCAGATTCCCGTTCCGGCACAGACGATCATCTATGCCGGCGGTGATACCAACATCTTCACTAATCTTGAATACCGTATTCCCATCGTCAGCCATGTCACACTCGCGGCGTTCAACGATGCAGGCGTGAACTTTATTGCGTTGCCAGGGCAGTTAAATCTCACACCGGAAAACCTGAACATTCTGAATAACACGCCGTTCGGTTGCCCAACTTTCGACGCAAGCTTCAATTGCACCGGCGGCAAACCGGTCCAGTTCTCCGGTAACCTTAAGCCCATTGCGGGAACGAATTACACTCCGCGTATGTCCACTGGACTCGAGCTGCAAGTGCTCTTGCCGATCGTAAATGCCCCATTCCGCATCTACTACGCGTACAATCCGCTGCGGCTCGACACGATCGTGAATAACAAGTCACTCATCACGCGCGACATGTTCCCAGCAGGCTCGGCGGGCGACTTCACCTATCAGCAGGCTCTGATCACCTACGGCAGCCCATACGTGCTGCGCGAGCCAAAGAAGACCTTCCGCTTTACGGTGAGCACGACCTTCTAGCGGGAGCGGCGAACACGAAGTCACGAAGTTACTCATAAGGTCACGACGAGCTTCTTTGTGACCTCTTCTGTTGCCTCTGTGACCTTCATGTTCGTCGCTCGCGTTGTTTTTCTTTGGTACATAGAAAGCGTTAGCGAGCGGCATTCCCGTTTTTGTATACTGCCTAGCAATCACTTTCACCTCACCGGCCTCGACCGGAGACTCTCGCAATGGACTCAGCCATTCGTACACGCGAATTGCGGAAGGTGTATCACTCGGCGCCTCCGGCGGCAGCAGGACGTCCTCCGGCATCGGCGCCGAAGCGCAGCAAGGAAGCAAAGCCGCAAATCACAGCGCTTGACGGTATCGATCTCGATGTCTCCCGCGGAGAAATCTTTGGGTTGCTAGGCCCGAACGGAGCCGGGAAATCGACAACTGTTGGCATTCTGACCACGCGCATTCGCCCGACCGGCGGAACAGCCTGGGTCGGTGGACACGACGTATGGCGCGACCAAACTACGGCCAAGCGTCAGATCGGAGTCGTCGCGCAGCGCCCGAACCTGGATTTCTCGCTCACCGCACGCGAAATTTTGCAATTTCATGGAGCCTACTTCGGACTCAGTTCACGCGAGCGTGGCCAGCGTGCTGCTGAACTGCTTGAGCGTTTCAAACTCACCGAGCGCGCTGATGAACTCGTTCGCGGCTTTTCCGGAGGCATGATGCAGCGCGTCTCAATCGCGCGCGCCATGATGCATGATCCGCAGGTGCTCTTCCTCGACGAGCCAAGCGTCGGACTCGATCCCCAGACGAGGCTCCTGCTTTGGGAGATCATTCGCGAGTACAACCAGAAGGGGCGGACCATCCTCCTCACGACGCACAACATGGAAGAGGCCGATGCGCTGTGTCAGCGACTTGCGATCATCGACCATGGAAAGATCATTGCCTCCGGCACTCCGCAGGCCTTGAAGGCGTCGATTCCTGGTGGATTCCTACTCCGAGTTCGCTTCGCGCAACAGCCTTTTCAGTTGTTGGACAGACTACGAACTCTTCCAGGAGTGACTGAAGTTCGTTCGACCGGAGACAGCGCTGTCGATCTTTACGCCAGTCGCGGCGGTGCGCTGATTCCGGAGATCGTGAGCACAGCGGCTTCATATTCGATCGACTTGGCCGACGTTCACATCTCTGAGCCCAGCCTCGAAAACTTGTTTCTCCATCACACCGGCAGGAGTTTGCGCGAATGAACGGAGCCGCCTTTCTTGCGCTGCTTGCGCGCGATGTGCACGTAGCACGCCGCAACGCGATTCAACTGCTGTTCCAGACTTTTCTCCAGCCTCTGCTGTTCGTGTTTATATTCGGACGCGTGATGGTCGGCAGCGGATACATGCCGCCTGCGTACAAGAGTCTTCTGCTTCCAGGCATCATGGCCATCACCATGGTCTTTACCGGCATTTGGGCAGTAGCCATGCCACTGATTGCCGAGTTCCAGTGGACGCGCGAGATCGAAGACCGCCTGCTTGCGCCGATCGACATCTCGTGGGTAGCAATCGAGAAGGTGCTTGCCGGATTAATTCAGGCCATGATCGCCGGGATAATCGTGCTTCCTCTGGGAGAGCTAATTCTGCGTCCCGGATTGGAATTCAGTATCAGCCCGGCGCTCTTCATCCTCATGGTGATACTGGTCGCCGCGTTCTCCGCGGCAGGAGGTCTCGCGCTTGGCTGCTCGATGGATCAGCAGCACATTGGACTGATGTTCAGCATGGTGCTCACACCGATGATCTTCTTCGGCTGCACTTATTACCCGTGGAGCGCGCTGGAGAAATTCCCAATTCTGCAAAAGATCGTGCTGATCAACCCGCTGGCTTACGCGAGTGAGGGCCTGCGAGCGTCGGTCGTGCCGCATCAACCCCACATTCCAACCGGTTTCATTCTGCTGGCGCTGATTTTCTTTGACGGCCTGCTACTGGTGCTGGGCTTGCGTCAGTTCCAAAAGAAGGCAGTGGGATAGCAGAACCGCCGGCGGTAGCCGGGTGGGGCAGCCGCGTTTTTGCGGCTGCGCACGGGTAATCCTCATCAAAGAAAGATTTTACATCTTCGATGAGTCTCGGCGCTGGGCTTGGACGCCCAGCACCGCCCCCCGCCTACCGGCGGCGGTTCTGTTGTGGGTCCAAGTGTCCACCAATCCTCGCTTCATGCTCTCGCAGAATAAAGTTGTCGGTCATGCCCGCGATGTAGTCGCACACCACCCGTTCAGGTTTTTCCCCGTCGAGTTGCTCTTGATAGCTCGACGGCAGCTCTTCGGGATGGTCCATCCAAAAGCGAAAGAGGTCGGCGATTATGTCTTCCAGGCGTTCGCGATCCTGGCTGAGCATGGAGCTGTCGTACAGGTATTCATGCAGAAACTGCTTGGTTACGCGACGCTCTCGATCTGCTTCCGCAGTTAATCCGAGCAAGCGCTTGGGATATCGCCGGGCCTCGCTGGCGCGGTGAATGCGTGCCGCGCGGATACGGTGTCCACTGGCATGAATGAGATCCGTCACCATGCGGTCCATGATGCGGCGCAAACATTCGCTGAACTTCAGTTTGGGCAGAGCGTCGGGATAATTCTTCTCTACTTCCTGCCACAGCCGCTCAAAATCCGGTAGGCGTTCGCGAATCAGTTCGATCGATAAAATTCCCGATTCGACACCGTCGTCAAGGTCCGCAACGTTATAGGCCAGCTCATCGGCAAGATCGATCACCTGTGCTTCCAGCGGAGGACGTTGATCGAGCAAGTACTCGGCCAGCTCAGGAAACTCATTCACATCCCAATCGCGCGAATGCTTGATGATGCCCTCGCGGACCTCGAAGGTCAGATTCAGGCCGCGAAATTCGGGATAACGCAGCTCGAAGTACTCGACGATGCGCAATGCATGAAGATTGTGATCGAAGATATCGCCATAGCGCTGCATTTCGCGATCGAGCGCTTTCTCACCCGCGTGCCCGAAAGGAGGGTGCCCTATGTCGTGGACCAGCGCGAGCGTCTCGGTCAAATCGGTATTAAGCCCCAGAGCAGAAGCCACAGTACGCGCGATCTGCGCTACTTCGATCGTGTGCGTCAGCCGATTGCGGAAATGATCGGATTCGCGGTTGGTAAAGACCTGCGTCTTGCTCTCCAGCCTGCGAAAGGCGCGCGAGTGAACCACTCGATCACGATCGCGTTGGAAGTCGGAGCGGTACGGATGCGGCTTTTCCGGAAAGCGCCGGCCACGCGAGTCTTCTGGACGCAACGCATACGGTGCGTACATGCTGTGAGAATAGCCTAAACGTGCAACGAGAACTCGTGGACTGAGTGGACTTTGTGGACGAGGTGGACCTTGTAGAGCACGTGAACTGTGATCGACCGAACTGCGCAGGCCAATGGAATATGCAAGCAATATCAACTGTCTGCCTGTCCACAGCGTCCACTCCGTCCACTGCGTCCACCAGCCAGGATGGGCCCTAATCGCTGCTCACCACGCACATTTTCCCTCTAGGCTGGAGTAAACTTCGCCTAGAAAACATGAAACGCGCAACATTCATTCTCAGCGCCATCGGCGTGGCTATTCTGCTCTCTTTCGGATTGCGTGAGGCTCTCCAGGTCGCTCCAACGGAAGCGACTATGGGCAACATCCAGCGGATCTTCTACTACCACGTGGCTTCATTTACAGCTGCGTTCGCAATGTTTGCACTGAACCTGCTCGCGTCAATCTTTTATCTTGTGCGGCGATCCACCCCTTCGGCGATGGCCGCCGACGCCGTCGCTGTATCCGCTGCGGAAATTGGCGTGATCTTCTGCTCAGTAGGCTTGATGTTAGGAATGCTATGGGCAAAGCCCGTTTGGGGAATCTGGTGGACTTGGGACGCACGCCTGACCAGCACGTTTGTCCTCTGGCTAATTTACGTGAGCTATCTGATGCTGCGCCGCATGTCCAGTGCCGGACAGGCACCCACACTTGCGGCAGTCTTGGCTATCTTCGGATTCGTTGATGTACCTATCGTTTACATGTCGATTCGCTGGTGGCGTACGCAACATCCCCAACCTGTGATCTTCGGCGAACAGGGTTCTTCAGGACTCGACCCCAGCATGGTTCCAGCATTGCTCATCAACGTCATTGCATTCCTTTGCTACGGCGCTCTCGTCTTCTGGGTACGCTACAAACTGGAGCGCGCACGTCAGGAGCTGCATGAAGCTCAGGCGCTCCAGGCCATCCAACTTGCCCGCGCGGAGGCCCGCTAATGGACACCGTTCGCAGCCTTCAGCATCTGCACGCCGCTTACATTCTCACGTGGTGTGTACATCTTGGATACGTGCTCTATTTGGTCCGCGGGTTCGTGCAGGTAAGGCGAGAAGCGGAAGAACTCAAGAAATCGTAGAGCGTGAATTCCCGAAACGGAATCCCGTATTAAGCCCATATCCTGGCTGTTGATGAGTTCGCGCGAATCGTCAAACGCTTGCGATTCCTACACTCTGATCAGGCGGCGCGATCTGGCTTCCGCGGCGGCTGATCGACTTCTTCTCCCGGTTCCTCGCCCCAACCAACTGAGGCGTTGGGATTCAATTTCGTTCCAGGATCGGGCGCTCCCGGCGGAGTTGTGCCGGCGTGAGGCTCGCCATCTGGATGTAGATCGTCCGTCGGCAAACCATATGGAGTCTCAGGTACGACTCCGTCCTGCTGCATGCGATTCAGCTCGGATTTTCTCTCGTGCGCCATCTTGGTCCTCTCGATGAGCAGATGGATAAGTCTGCCTTGGGGTTGTAAATCGACGAGGCATTTCCCGGCGGGACATCTGATCCGCTGATCGCGGACGGTACTGACAACCGACGCGGAGCTCTAAGTCAGTACCGCCCGCGGCGGATGGGTGAGTCACAACCGACCTTCTTAATGGGGTTAGGACTGGCTCTTGACTTGCGTGACCTCCGCGCCGAGCTCCCCTTTAGCGAGCCGGATACTCAGCGAGTCGCCAACTTTGGTGGCCGCGGCATCGGAAATGGGTTTTCCTGCTGCATCGAAGACGACCGCATAGCCCCGCTCCAAAATCCTGAGTGGCGATAGTCCTTCAAGGCGCGCAGATACCTGTTCCAAGTGCGCGCGATGTGCAAACAGTCTGGTGCGAATTGCGCGTGGAAGCTGCGACGCGAGGCCTTGTAGCTCCTTCTTCATGCTAACGAAGCGGCGGCGCAGATCATGATGGCGCACTCGTACCGTAGCGACTTCGAGTCGTCGGCGGTAGCGTTGCAGCGATTCGCGCCCGGAGGATAGTAATCGTGCAGAAAGATCGTCGAGGCGCTGCTCGCGACGGCGGATCGCGTCGGTAATGCGCATGACCGCGCGATGCTCGCCGAGGTCCTGGAACCTGCTCCGGTTCAACATCAGACGATATCGAATTCCATGCTCCAGGCGCCGCGCCAGCGAACCAATCTGATTCTCAAGCTGCTGTCGCGCGGCGATGACCATCTCCGCAGCCGCAGAGGGCGTAGGCGCGCGTAGATCGGCAACGAAGTCGGCGATGGTGAAATCGGTTTCGTGTCCAATGGCGGAGATGATCGGAATCTCTGAGGCGAAGATCACGCGTGCGAGTCCTTCGTTATTGAATGCCGCGAGATCCTCGAGCGACCCGCCGCCGCGTGCGATCACGATCACGTCCACCTTGCGCGATTTGTTGAAGTAGCGGATGCCCGCGGCAACTTCGCTCGCAGCCGCCTCGCCTTGAACTTGCGCCGGATAAATCAGCAAATTTGCGCTGGCGTGCCTGCGGCGCATCACGTTCAACATGTCGTGGATGGCCGCGCCACGGGGAGAGGTCACAATGCCGATGCATCGCGGCAGGGCTGGAATCGGTTTCTTGCGTGAAGTGCTGAAGAGCCCTTCGGCGGCAAGCTTGGCTTTGAGCTGCTCAAACGCAATCTGCAGCGCGCCCGCGCCTTTAGGCTCGAGATACTCGGCCATGAGCTGCAGCTCGCCGCGGCTCTCGTAGACGGTCACGCGTCCCCGAGCCACAATCTCCATTCCATTTTCGGGACGGAAGCGCAGCAGACGTGCTTGCGTGCGAAACATCACCACACGAAGCTGGGCCTCGCCATCTTTCAGCGTGAAATAGAGATGTCCGGATTCGGCAGGTCGGTAATTGGAGATCTCGCCGCCAATCCATACGTCGGTGTACTCGCGCTCCAGCGCCGTGCGGACAGTCGCGACCAAGTCGCGCACGGTAAATACACGCCGCTGCGGTTGAAAGGTAAAACCAAGCTGTTCGAGGCTCGACATCGCTTCTGCAGGTTCAAAGTAACACGGTGAAGATAAGCAAATTTGTAAGCTGGCGCATGCTTGCAGGGCGAGCGATGGTTTCAGCCGAGTGCCGACAGCCGAATGCCGACTGCCCTCACTTAAAGCACTTCGCCAGCGCGCCGGCGGCTGAGAGCAGGCGCTGAAGCTCAGCGGGCTGGAAGTCGGGTCCAGCAGCCCTAGGGTTAGTGCCTTTGCGACTGATTTGGATCACACCCACCACCCCGGACGGCCCCATCACCGGCGCGCTCATCACCTTCTGGATGGTCATCGCGACCTTCTGCGACTTGGTTCCTCCGCTGCGCGTCTTCGAATCGACCGGCACTGATTCGAATATGCTGGCGTGCTTTGTCTGGGAGAAGTTGTTCATGATCTCCGCACGCTTGGTATTTGCGGTTCTCGCCGCGAGCGACGTGGCGTGACTCAGCGGAATTGCTCCTACATTGCTCAAAGAAGGCGGATAGAGGAACTTTAATTGAGCGTTTTCGAGCCTGAAGATGGCTACTTCGTCGTCATGAACCCCGAAGTTGCGAGAAAGCTCGTGGGCGATTTTCGCGGCATTCTCTGGGGAAAGTCCAGCGGCCTGACATTGATCGGCCAGTTGAGCGAACGGCAAGGTGGATGAGGCCAATGGGGCTCCTCCTCGGGAATGAAAACCATCTACTCTATCGGCTGGCGGAGGAAAAAGTCTATTTCGGAGAAAACATGGTCCAGCAGATTTTAAAGGTGGCTAAACCAACGATCAGGTTCCTACGGCAACAAACCACCATGCCTAGGAGGGGCGTTCTGCGAAAGACTGAATCGACGCATCTACTTCAACCTTACATTCGGGGTAGAAAATCTCGCTTTCAAATCGTTGGTTGTATGTACATTCCCGAAAAACTGGCGTATGCTGCGTCAGCTTTCAAAACAAAGAAGGAGACGCTATGGTTTCGCCACAGCCAGAGAAACGGAGTGCGCCCCGCAAGCAGGTGAGAGTTCCGGCAAAGGTTCACACCGGCTCCGAGGCGATCCCGGCTGAGGCCCTGAACCTTAGCCAATCAGGCATCTTCCTCGAATGTGCCACCAGCATGAGCGAAGGCAGCCCGGTGGACATCGTCATGATCCTGCCGAAAGAAGTGACTGGGAATGCAGCCAAATGGGTTTGCTGCCATGCAACCGTGAATCGCGTGGAAAATAGTCGTCCTGGCGGGCGCTACGGTGTTGCAGCTACTGTCGACAAGATCCAAGCCATGCCGGAGTTAACCTGGCCGGAAGTGGATCGACGCATTACGGAACGACGCGGACCGGATCGCCGCAAGAATGCCCGAGCGGAAGCGCATGATCGGCGAGCGGGCGAGCGGCGGAAGGTCAGCTCCTAAGCTGTTAAGCTTTTCAGCTTCTAAGACAAAAGGCGGACCTGCGGTCCGCCTTTCCATTTAGGAAGAGGTTATCCGAGCACTGGCACCTGCTCTGTTGCTCGCGTTTTCGCAATGTGCGAGAAGCCGCGCCAGATGCAGATCAAAGCATAGATGTGGAATGCGAATGACAGCCAATCCTGCGCTAGAAGGGTGATTCCAGAATCGAGCAGGTAAAAAGTCATTCCCATTATGAACGCCCACTTCTGAGCTTTCCCGCCGAAATAGCCGCACATGATGAAGAAGCCCAGTACGAGCAGGTCGATGAAGAAGCCGAACATTCGCGCTTGCGGCGCCTGCAATGCGTCTGTCACCTCGGTGATTCCTAGACCAAGCACGAAATGGAAGTTACCGCCTGAGATCGCGGCGATCGTGTTCACGACTGAAAGGCCGGCGATCCAGTAGAACCAGTTCGCGCCGCGCTTCACTGCAGCCATAGCCATCATCGATTGCGCTGTGCTCTGCTGCTGTACTTTGGCATTGTGGCCGTCGTAAGAGATGTTCGTCTGCGGAGCGCTTGCCGCAGGTTTCAAGGTTGATTGAATTGGGGGAGCCTGACCCAGCATGGTGTCTGCCATACAGCCCTCCAGGTGAAACTGGTTGATTTCAGCACAGGAGAGGGGCAAATTCACTCAAAAACGTTCCAGATTGGGAATCGAAAGGGCAGGGCCAGAGGATATGTGCACGCGAGAGCCCGGATTAAGAGCCGCTCGGAAAGTACGAGCAAATGCAAAGCCTCCGCTACTTGCGGAGGCTTGGAAGAAACCTGAAGGTACTAAGCCTTTTGTACTTTTCCGCTCTTCAGGCAGGAAGCACAGACGCGCACCCGCCTGTGCGATCCCTGCACGATCGCGCGTACTGAACGCAGATTCACATTCCAGCGCCGTTTGGTGACGTTATGGGCGTGGCTGATATTGTTTCCAAACTGCGGACCCTTGCCGCACACTTCGCATACACGTGCCATGTTACGAACTCCAGAATTTAAGTCAGACTCGGGCGGACATGTGCCCGTAAGTCTTTGAATTTCTTCAGGAACCTGCTCCGCCGAGGGCGGACGACGCTCTAGAAGGGTTGGACGTTAAACGTCCAAAGCTCTGATTTTACCGGAATAGCAGGCCATGGGCAAATGGCAGCAACTATGGACTGCATCGTGTGAATGTTGGAATTCTAGTTCAAACCCAAGCTGTCGCAGTAGTACGCAGTCGTTCGGTCAAGATCATCGACGAGAAACTGCGGAGCTATCCCAGTTACGTGCGTAGCTCGGTGAATAGCGGCTGTGGACATCTCATTTCTCAACCGTAATCGGCTTGTCGAGGAGTTTAGCATCGTTCGCAGTGTTCACGATTTGGCGCTTCCGCGCCATCAAGCAGAAGACCTTCAACACCATTTACTCTCACTAGATGTCGAAAGCATCCGAAGGCGGGCTGCTGCTCCGCGCGATCGCTGCATTCAAGTTCGTGAAGTCGGCGCTGCTCATTGCTGCAGGTATCGGAGCGTTGCACCTGGTGAACAAGGATGTGGCAGAGTACGTAGACCGAATTGTAGTTAGATATCACCTGAATCCCGGCAATCGCTTTGTAGCGCAGACGCTCGCGCGCACAGTCAACGTCACTCCACGACGGCTGCACGAGATTGGAGCAGTAGCTTTCATCTATGCAGCACTGTTCCTACTGGAAGGCATTGGCCTGTGGAGGCTGAAGCGCTGGGGAGAGTGGGTGACGGTGATAATCACTGGCTCGCTGCTGCCGTTTGAGGTTTATGAGCTCGTGCTCAGACCTTCGCTCCCGAAAGCTGCAGTACTTGCTATCAATGCATTGGTTCTCGTGTATCTGATCCACCGTTTACGAAGATGAGAAGATGATCTGACGACGCCTGGTACTTCAAAAAAGGTTCCCGGCTCCCTAGCGCCGTGGCTCTACCCGACATTTCTCTAGCCCACAGCAGCCAGAAGCGAGTAGCGTGTTCCTCACTATGCCGCGACTCACGCTTCTTGTTCTGCTTGCTCTCACAATCGGGGCGCAATGCCAAATACAGTCCAACCAAACCTACACGCTCAAGGCAACTCCCAAAACGGTAGCGTGGGGATACTACGACGCCAAAGCCGAGCCGATTCTCCACATCAAGTCCGGAGACACAGTCGTATTCGAAACTCTGCTCACCAATAGCCCCACCGGACTCGAGAAGGCCGGGCTCCCTCCCGACCAAGTGCAGCAAAACCTTCGCGATATATACAAGGAAATTACTACCCGCGGGCCTGGAGGCCACATCCTGAACGGGCCTGTGTACATCGAAGGCGCCGAACCTGGAGACACGCTCGAGATCCGCATCCAGAAAATCGATCTCGCCATTCCTTATGCTTACAACGGATTTCGCTACGGAGCCGGCTTCCTCACGCAAGACTTTCCGTATGCGCGCACCAAAATCATTCCCCTCGATCGCGAGCGCATGGTGGCCCGCTTCGCTCCGGACATTGAAATTCCATTGCATCCGTTCTTCGGCAGCATGGGCGTGGCTCCGCCCGAAGCCTACGGACGAATCAGCAGCGCTCCGCCCGCCATCCACGGCGGCAACATGGACAACAAAGAGTTAGTGGCAGGTACAACGCTCTATCTTCCGGTACACGCGCGCGGTGCGCTCTTCGAAATCGGCGATGGACATGCCGGACAGGGCAACGGCGAAGTGGACATCACAGCGTTGGAAACTTCCCTAATTGGAACTCTGCAATTTGTCGTCCGAAAAGATCTCAAAGTGAAGTATCCACGCGCCGAGACTCCCACCCACTACATCAGCATGGGCTTTGATGATGACCTCAGCGAAGCCACACGCATCGCGGTGCGGGAGATGATCAGCTTCCTGGTCGATGACAAACACCTCGCCCGCGACGACGCGTACATGCTCACCAGCGTCGCCGGGGACGTAGATATTACGGAGTTGGTCGACGGCAACAAAGGCGTCCACGTAATGCTGCCAAAGTCGGTCTTCGTTAAGCAGTGAGGTGGATTCTGTTGAGGCTTGTGACGACAATCATCTGCATTTCATAAAGCGCAGATTTTCTCGTTTAAGGTCTGATTTCGATCGGAGTACCGTTCTTGACCAAACTCCAGATTTCATCCATCTCGCTATCGGTGACGGCAATGCATCCGTCAGTCCAGTCTCTCAGCCGGTGCGCCGAACCAATCGCGCCATAGCCATTTGGCAGTCCGTGAATAAAGACGTCCCCTCTGGCGAGACGTGAGCCGCTGCAGCACGCTCTTTGTCTTGTTGGTTTGGATATGAGATGTGAATGGATTTATAGAACTGCGAGTGAGCATTGCGAGAGTCGAGTACATAAACTCCCTCCGGCGTGCGGTGATCGCCTTCTCTCCGCTTCGCTCCAATCGGCTCGCTTCCAAGCGCAACCTTGTATGTCTTTACAGGCTGGCCATGGCTGAGTAGTTGTAGGGTTCGCTCATGCTTTATGACGAGAACCTTGTCGACACCACGCTGCACGTCCGCAGCGAATCCGACAGAAACCGCCACCACGATCAGAAAATGCGCGGAGACAACTCGCCTGACTTTGAATCTCAATTCGCAAGTCCCTTTTGTTTCGTGTCACTAATATCACAACTCTAGGCGATAGCCGTTTCCCCGTGATCCGTGCCCGTCCGGCTGTTCCTGCAGTTGGTTTCAGCCTGAAGCTGGTAT
Source organism: uncultured Terriglobales bacterium (assembly GCA_964399125.1). Classification (GTDB taxonomy): domain Bacteria; phylum Acidobacteriota; class Terriglobia; order Terriglobales; family Acidobacteriaceae; genus Gp1-AA112. Next base: position 46,626 of record CAYNPS010000004.1, on the reverse strand, counting down.
ATACCTCTGACCGGAACGGCGAAACCCTTGTGCCCAGCAGCGAGTTGAGGATTACTGAACAATCGGCGGAATTGCTAAATCGGCAGGTGTGGCACAGAAGCATTCAAGCATATGAAAGCTGTAACTCGCTCACTCTGACCCTCGAACTTTCGCGCTCGCCATGAAATATACACTCGATTATTCGATCAGTTTGTGCGCACGCAAAACTGCATCCACTTTCTTCATTTCCAAGGGAGTGTTGCAACCTTCCATGGGTGCGCCGGCGCGCTCGCAAAAAAAAGCCCCGCTTTCGCGGGGCTTTTTTAAGTTCGGTTTGCTTACGCGCTTACTGGCGCGGAATCTGCTGGGTGCTGTTGCTGTTGTTTTGGTTGCTGGCCGGCTGCGTTGCCGTAGCGGGCTGCTGGTTCGTGGTCGCCGGAGTGGTCGGCACGGCTCCTGCCACGCCACCCTGCTGCGAGCTGGTTGCGCTCGGCTGATAGTTCGGCTGAGCGCCGGCGGTCTGGACCTGAGCCAGGTCAGCCACGCCGTTCTTCAGCAGAGCTACCTCTACGCGTCCGCCACGGATGCGCTTCGGAGCTGCGGTGTTCTCAGAAGCGGCTTTCACGGCTGCGTTGCCTACGCCGATGGTGTAGATGCGGTAGAGCGGGATGTCATGATTGATGACGAGATACCGAACCACGCTCTGCGCCATGTTCTGCGAGTTGGCGATGGCAGTGGTGCCGCGTCCGGATGAGAAACCCTGAATCTGCACGATGGTGCCGCGCTGATTCTTCATCTGCTCGGCAAGCTGATCGAGCGCTTCTTTCGCTTTGGTGCTCAATACCTGCTGTCCGGGACGGAAGCGGATCTCGGTGTCGGTGACCGGCTGATACTGATCGAGCGTGCCGATCGTCTGCTGCACGGTGTTCAAACGCGTGCTGGCTTGATCGATGGTCTGCTGGGCGGCCTGAGCGCGATTGCCGGCGTCGATCGCGTGCTGGTCGGCTTCATCGGCCTTGAGCGATGCCTGCTTGATACCTTCCTGCGAACGGGCATCAACGTCTTTGATGTCCTTCGAGTTCTTCGAAGTGAGCTCATCGAGCTCGTTCATGCGATCCCGGATCGGCTGGACCTGGCGCTGAACGTATTTCTTGCGGGCGAAGGGATTCAGGTGTCCCCAGAATCCTTCGTGCGTTTCCTGCTTCAGCGGCTGGTGCGCCGAGAGGTTTACGTCGCTGTTGGTGTTCGGGCCATTCTGCGACTGAGCCGCAGGGGCGACCGTCTGTGAAGCCGGCGCCGACTGCTGGTCTGTGCTGCTGTTGGTTTGCTGGGCGAAAGCCGGAACCATCAGAGTTGCAGCCAATGGCAAGGAAAGCAAATAACGGGACTTCATTTCTTCAATCCTCCAAAATGTTCCGGAGCCTGTGTTGGGGGAGGGTCCGGGAAAGCCTCGGGGGACGCTCGGCCTCGTCCATCGCCACCGCTCCGCTCATGATTGCGAACCGGAGTCGGCAGGCCGCATTCCCACTCACTTGGGGCTTATATCAATTCATCTGCCATTCTCAATCTGATTTGGCAGAAGTGCTAGTCCTTTGGTTTGAATAGGATGCAAGTAGCGCAAAATCAGATACCTAGCGTGAGTTGCCGGATCGAGTATTTTGTACGTTCTCGACGAGCAAAAACGGCAGCAAGTCTGGAAGGATGCCTGAGTTGCTGGACGAACATGCACTCTTTTTGGGCAGGAACGGATCGGCTCTGCCAGCCGGCTGCTACCCGATTTAACGGTTCGCCGCAGCGTCGCGGGCTTTAATGAAGTCGTCCAAGTTGCTCTTGTCGATCAAGGCTACTCCGGTGTCGACCACCGCAGGCACCGGTGAGTACGGATCGGCTTTCCAGTTCTGATCCAGCGAACTTGGAGGATGGTGGTGCAGGGTGTCGAGCATCATCGTTCCGACGTAAGTCATTGTGGAGGGCTTCTGCGCGATGGTGGCGGCAATGGTTCCGTCGCGGACCGCGTCGAGGGTCTCCTGGTCGGTGTCCATGGCTACGATGATGCGATCCGTGATCTTGTAGTTCCGCATCACCTGCGCGACTTCCTTCCCGGCCGAGGCTTCGAGGCAGATGTAGCCATCGATCTTCTCTGCGCCTTTCTTGGCCAGAGAGGCGCTGGCGGCGTCGAAGGCTGCTGTCGGCTGGCCATGAATGTCGACTACTTGAACGATCTTCATTGCCGGGTGCGCGGCAAAGGCTTTGCGGTATCCGTCGAGGCGCTCGTCGAGATTGGCCTGTCCGGGCATGGTGAAAACCATGAAATTCCCTTTACCGTTGCTTTTCTTGATCGCAACCTGAGCTCCGAGTTGGCCGGCATCATAGTTGTTGGTTCCCACGTAGAAGAGGCGCTTGCTGTCAGGCGCATCGGAATCGACTGTGACGACGGGAATTCCCGCCGCAATGGCTTTATCGATTTCAGGCGCCATCAACTTCGGATCTGCTGGTGAGACAAGAATTCCTGCGGGCTTGGCTGCGACAGCCTGGCGGAAGGCTTCTACCTCAGCTTGCGCGTCATAGCTGTCGGGGCCGGAAAACTGGCTCTGCACCTGCATTTCATGCGCAGCCCGGCGAATGCCGGTGGCTGCCGCCTGCCAGTAAGGCAACTGAATGTTGGCCGAGATCAGGTAGTACTTCTCTTTGTCACTGTGATAGCCGCAGCCGGTTACGGACACCACTGCTGCGCACAGAATGAATCCCAAAATGGTCTTGACGAGAGAGCGCATGGGAAACCTCCGCAAAGAGATGATCATTCAGGAGCGGAGGGGATTGTAGCAGAAGAGCGGCTGCTGCTTTCGCAGAACTGACGATCAACTTGGCTTTCTTGAATTCGCCAGCGGATATACGACTTCACAGCTCACGCTCACCTCTTTCCAGGAAGGGATGCAGTCCGCGAATCGAGTCCATGGAAAATTTTCTTCAGGAAAACGGATTTTGAGGTGAGAGTCATCGATCCAGGAGATATCAAGCTCCTTTGAGCCGAACTCGCCAGAAAATACGGTTTGTCGCGCAAAACTCCATTTTCGTCTGATCTCAACTACCGATCGAAATGGTTCAGTTGCACCTCCGTTAATTTCTATGATTCTCGCTTCGAACTTCCTGCCTGGAGAAATAATTGGAGGTGAGACCGAAGTACAGCCACAACACTGAACGACAACACCTGAAACGAGACAAACCGCGAGTAGCTTGCGGATGCGTTCTCGCTGTTGACTGTCCGCACGCATGAATCTCGCATCACCCATCATCTTTATCTTTCCGTCATTTGCTCAGCAGCTTCCATTGCCTTCTCTAGCTTGGCAAAGCTTTCGCTGGCTCCCGCGGAAATCTCTTTTTGGGATTCGCCGGTGACTTCGAGCAGAAGCGCGGGAGTGTGCGGAGCTGTGCGCAACAGGCCCATGGCTTCATCCCAATCGATCGTGCCTTCGCCGATCCAGAGATGCTCATCGCGCATACCGTGGTTGTCGTGAAGATGGGTGGAGCGAATCTTATCCTGCATGGTGCTGAAGCTGGCCCTGACACCCATCCCGAAATGGGCATGTCCGATATCGAAGCAGAAGCCGATGTCGTCGAAATGCGCGGTGTTGACGATTTCCTGCAGCTTGTCTGGCGTGGTGATCTCGTTATCGATATTTTCCACCAGCACGGTCACGCCAAGCGGTTTGGCAAAGACGCGCAGATGTTCAAGCGCGGTGATGGCGTACTCCATTTTGCGCGGCTCCCATTTTTCCTTTCCCACTCCCAGGTGCTGGATAAGAAAACGAAAGGGAGCATGCTCAGCGAACTCGATGGCGCGTTTAGCTTCGTCCATAGCGGCGATGCGCTGAAATTTTTCGTCAGCAACAACGTTTACTGGCGGCGCCATGTGGCGGCCATAATCCGGTTCACTGTAAATGGGCGAGTGCAGTGAGTGCAGCACGCCAGGATGCTCGCGGAACCATCCCGCCAGTTCGCGCACTCGGGCACGGTCGGTGTAATCAAAGTGTTCTTTCTGGCAGAAGAGTTCGACGCCCTGAGCGCCACCGTTGATCATCGCTTCGAGATGGCTGATCTGCAGGCGCTCGCGAACGCGTACGTGGGTGGACATTGCGCGCAGCATCAGAATCCCGCCGCCTTTCCGTAGCCGCTGCGCTCGTCGTGTCCGCCGAGGCGCTCTCCCGTTTTAGGATCGATCATGATGCACTCGGCGTCACCCCAGAACGAGTTGTGATCGTCGATGGTGTGCCCTTCGGCTCTGAGCAATTTAATAGTGTCTGGCGAGAAACGATTGCGCTCGACCGTTGTTTTGTCCGGTAGCCACTGGTTGTGGAAGCGTGGTGCGTCGACTGCTTGCTGGATGTCCAGTCCGTAATCGATCACGCCCATAAGAACATTCGCTACCGTGGTGATAATCGTCGGGCCGCCGGGTGAACCGGCGACGAGGAACAGTTTGTCATTCCTGGTGACAATCGTTGGAGTCATGGCAGATAGAGGACGCTTGTTCGCACCAACGGCATTGGCTGGTCCTTGAATCAATCCAAAGCTATTCGGCACACCGACTTTGGCAGCAAAGTCGTCCATCTCGTTATTTAAAAGAAATCCAAGCCCATCGGCCGTGACATATGATCCGAAGCTATGGTTAAGTGTCGTGGTCACGGCAACCGCATTGCCATCAGCATCGACCACGGAATAGTGCGTGGTGTCGCTTGGCTCCGATGCAGTAGCGCGCGCGACTTTATCCAGGTCATTGAAAGCTCCGGCCGGCCGACGTAGATCTTTGCTGATGCTGGCGTGGTCCGGATTGATCGATTCGCGCCAGGCATTGGCATATTTCTTGTCGATGAGCTGGGCGACCGGAATCTTTGCGAAGTCAGGATCTCCGAGGAAATCGGCGCGATCCATGAAGGCACGACGATACGCTTCAACTGTGAGATGCATCGCCTCTGCAGAGTCAGCGCCCAACGACGATAAATCGTACTTCTCCAGAATATTGAGAATCTCAACCAGCGCAATTCCGCCGGAGGATGGCGGCGGAGCGCTGTACACATCGTAGGCACGATAGGTGCCGTGAATGGGCTCCCGTTCTTTTACCTCGTAATTCGCGAGATCCTGTGCGGTAATGATCCCGCCGCCTTTCTGGACTGCCGCCGCGATCTCTTTGGCCATCTCCCCATGATAGAAATCGTCAGGATTTGCGCCGATCCGCTCCAGTGTGCGCGCTAGTTCAGGTTGCTTGAAGATCTCGCCCTGCTCGTAGTAGTTGCCGTCGCGTTGGAAGATACGGCGAGTCTCGGGGAATTGTGCAAGACGCGTGCTGCGAAATTCGCGCGCATATTCCCATGGCAGCGGATAGCCTTCTCTTGCCAGGCGGATCGCCGGAGCCATCACCTTTTGTAGCCCGAGCTTGCCCCACTTGTTCTCGGCCATGACCATGCCTGCAACTGAACCGGGAACTCCGATCGCCTTGTATCCGACCGTGCTCAAATTGGGAATCACATTGCCTTGCTTGTCCCAATACATGTCAGTCGTTGCAGCCGCCGGAGCTTTCTCGCGATAGTCCAGAAAATGTAGCTTGCCATCAGCCATGCGGATGAGCATGAACCCGCCGCCGCCGATGTTTCCCGCCTGCGGATGCACAACAGCCAGCGCGAAGCCCGTGGCAACCGCGGCATCGATCGCATTGCCACCTTCGCGCATAATTTCGACGCCGGCGTCGGTAGCCAGCGAATGCACACTCGCTACCATCGCTTTCTGCGCATGCGTAGGACGCATGCTGCCGCTCGCGCTGATGGTTGCAACCAACAACACGAACGTGATTGGAATAACTCTGCGAGTTAGCGGAGTAAGGACAGACATAGTTGAGATAAAGATCGTAATGCTGCAGGAACTTTTTGAGGCTAGCCCACACCGCGCAGCGAGTCAAACGATGTTGGAATGGCAGATCGCTTCAACGGCCGTAGACATTCTGACGGGGAATGTATCCGTGGCAATCAGCGGCTCTAATCTTTGGTAACCGAATTTGTACGTTTTACACTCTTCTGCTTTGACCCAAAATCACTCTGCTAGCTTATACTCAGCGAAATTTTGCGCGTTTGCTTCCGTTTGTTGGAGCAAGTCTGCAAGGTTTACGGATCTGAATCACGCGTCCGACCGCGAACGAAGACATGGGAATGCGAGTGAAATTCTGGGGTGTACGTGGATCGACGCCGACTCCTCAGGCTGAGAACCTCCGCTATGGCGGCAACACCTCCTGTGTGGAGGTGCGCGTCAATGATCAGATGTTCGTCTTCGATTGCGGCACGGGCTTTCGCAATTTGGGAAAGAGCCTGAACACGGAGTTCGCGGGTAAGCCGATCTATGCGCACATCTTCCTCTCGCATTTTCACTGGGACCATATCCAGGGCATACCATTCTTCGCTCCGCTGTACGAGAATCGCGAGAACCACTTCGTCTTTCATTCCTCAAATCGCTCGCGTGGACTGCAGCACGCCATCGAAGAACAAATGTCCGATCCCTACTTCCCAGTGGACATGAGCGAGATGGCTGCGCACCGGAACTTCGCGAATATAGAAGAAGATCGTATTCCTTTCGACGACTGCACCATCGAATCGAAATGGCTCAATCATCCCCAGGGATGCCTGGGGTTCCGCATCGCAACGCCGCAAAAGGTGGTTGTCTATGCCACTGACAACGAACCCGGCCATCCGATGTTCGACAAAAACGTCCGCAAGCTCGCCGAAGGCGCCGATGTGCTCATCTACGACGCGCAATATCTTCCTGAAGAATACGAAGCGAAGAAGCGCGGCTGGGGACACAGCCACTGGCGCGAAGCCATCAACATCGTGATGGAAAGCGGAGCTAAAGAACTAGTTCTCTTCCATCATGATCCCGATCACGACGATGCGCTCATAGACAAGGTGGTTAAAACCGCCCGCGATCACTATCCCAAGGTCACTGCTGCGGCCGAAGGAACGGAAATCGAGCTTTAGTCCTGCCTTAGCTTTCCCATCCCGCGATCCATCGCCTCATTCGCCAAACGATCGGCATGCTTGTTTTGGGCGCGCAGCACGTGTTCGATGCTGAACTTATCGAGCTGCCGAACCAGCGAACGCGCTTTCTCGTAGAGCGGCTTCAGGTCCGGACTGTTCACGCGATAACGTCCAGTCATCTGCCGGACCATCAACTCCGAATCGCTGATCACCTTCAGCGCTTTGTGACCGTTATCGACGGCAAACTGCAGTGCAGCTAAAAGCGCCGAATATTCGGCGAAGTTGTTCGTCTTCAGACCAATGTATTCGCTGATCTGCTTAATTGGCGCACCCAAGGCATCGCGAATGTATACGCCATAGCCGGCCGGACCGGGATTGCCACGCGCGCCTCCATCGACATTCGCGGTTATCCACGAAACCGGCTGCGCTTGTCGAGACTCTCGCGAATTGTCTTGTTCAGGAAAGAGCGAACCGCTTCCGGACTGAGGCGGAGGTTTCGAGGACATTCAATTGAGTGTACGTCAGCGTCCTTCGGAGAGACGGTCAGCCAGACGCGTAGGCAGTCCAGCATCGCGAATATCTTTCTGCGCCGCAGCGATGTCGTAAGGAACGCGATAGAAGGTCACGACGGACGAATCTGAATCGTACATCGCAAATGCAGCGCGCGGATCTCCATCGCGCGGCTGGCCGATTGATCCGGGATTAATGAGATATACCGTCCCCGCCTCCAGGGGGAATTCGATCTTCTGCTGCTTCCTCGGATCTCCAAACGACGGACGAATCGCATGCATATTCCCGTTTTGGGCAAAGAAGCCTCCCTGGATGTGAGTGTGACCAAAGAAGGTCAGCGGAGCCGGGGCATGCGCCACAGACTCACCGGCATCCTGGACGTTGAGGAGGTATTCATCCTCATCGATGGGCGAACCATGTACGCAGCTCACATTCAGTCCAGACGCAGGCTTCACCGGTCCCTTCGGCAAGGATTTGAGCCAATCGAGATTGGCGCCCGTAAGATTTTTCTGCGTCCAAACGGCTGCCAGCGCCGCGACGGGATTGAAACCTTCCAAATCGCTCACGCCGGAGCAGGCTTTGTCGTGATTCCCGCGAACAAACAGCCGCCCCAACTCGCGCGAGCCGGCTATGACTTCGTTCGGATTCGCTCCGTACCCAACCAGATCGCCAAGATTCCACACGGCTTCGCGCGCGGGAAAAACTGCGCGGCAGGCGTTGAAGGCATAGATATTCGCGTGAATATCGCTAATGATGAGGACGCGCATGAACCGGGTGGGGGAACAGGCATTGTACGCCCAGGGGTGAATCTCACCTACAGTTCAGATGCGCCGGGCTGCCATTCATAGCGGCGGCCATTCCAGAACAGGAACGAGCTCAGGATCCCGGTCTCTTCCAGACCAATATCGTCAATGGTTTTCTTTTTGCGCCGCACATGTCCCACAGAAACGTGATCGAAAGCCAAATTGATAACGACGAATCGCTCCTTGGGATTCTTGGCGTGCCATCCCTCGTTGCCGCTGCCGTGAATGATGAGCAGATAGCGAGGCCCACCGGGATATTTGGACGCAAATTCCGACGTAATCTTCGGATCGCCGAGTCCAAAGTATGAACTGGAAGGATCGAGCACTCGGAATTCGCCCGACTGGGGCTGAAATCCTCCGTGCGTCGTGGCCACAAAGGCAGCATCCTCAACGCCGTCTCCGTTGAAATCACCGGTTAGGACCGGGAAATCCTTCACCAACACGAACTCCGCTCCAAACTGTGAAGAGATGAAAGCTTGCAAATCGCTGGAGGCTTTGGGAGCGCTCTGCGCTGCGGCGGCGATGGGGAGTATGAAGAACAGAATCGAGGTCAGGCGTGAACTCATGCCTGTACTGTACCGTCGTCCCCAAAATTTGCTAGTACCGAAAGTGAGTCAGTCAGCTTGACCCATAGGCACGAGGCCGCAGATTCAGTTCGATCTTTATCATGCCGCGATGCGATGCGCCAAAAACGCATTTACCGCGTGGCGAAGGACATCCTGCACATGATCGTTGAACGCACGCAGATCGGGCACAAGATTGCTGACATCGGCCGCCAGAAGATTCTCCTGAACAACCTCGTACACGGCTCGTTCTAGCGCACGGAATTCTTCAAACAGATCGTCGATCGATCGCCCTTGTTGCCGACGCAAGGAGCCATACGCCGCTCCCTGCGCGAAGCTCTCGCGCTCGCGGCCCGGCTCGAGGCCAGCGATCAGCGCGGAGAGCAATTCAGGAAGTCCGCGACGCACATCGCTGCTTTTGCGTGCTCTTCGCAATGAGCTTAATGAGGAGAGGGTGGCCTCAATGATTTCCTCCTGGCACTCTCTCATGATCTCTCGTACGCGCTTCACAGGCAGTGGTTTATGAGGGGTGCGTAGGGAGACTTTTCGCTCGATAACGTCTACGAGTCGTTCGATCTGAGTGGGCTTCACAAGGTAGTCGTCCACTTGATTGCGGATCGCCTGTAGAGCAGATTCAAAACCGGGGTACCCAGTCAGAATAAGGGTCACACACTCTGGTTGAGTGCGCCGCATTGCGCTCACCACTGTGAATCCGTCTCCGGGGTTGCCAATATTTAGATCGGAGATAAGCACGTCAAATTTACGAGACTGAATTGCGGCTAAGGCCTCCGAAACGGTGGCAGCAACTTCAACCGAGTGGCCGTGCATGCGCAGAATCGTCGGTAAGGTGAGCCGGATACTGGGCTCATCGTCCACGAACAGCATGCGGAGCGGTGACATGAAAACCTCGGATCGCGCATCCGATCAAAGTTCAGTTTGGCGGGCGTGTCACTGAACTTCCTTCTACATAGATGCGGATTATGGCTGTTTCGTATACACGGCGAGTTCGAGCACGCCGTTAATGTCGCTGGCCCTGTCCTCGCCGCGAGAAAAACTGACCAGGCTCTTACCTTCTTTTCCGAGAGGATCGAAGAGCTGCATCTCTGTGATCACAAATATCTTGTTTCCTGATTGGGCTATGTATTCGTCATAGGTCAGGCCCATTAGCAGGTAAGATCGATTCTCCCACACCAGCATCATTGGCCGATTTTGGCGTATCGAGGCGATCAGCGAATCAGGCTGGGTGGGTGCGCCCGGAATGAACTTCGCGTCAAGCACGAACTTTTGCCCGTCAGGAAGAACGTAGTCGTGGCTGATTTGTTTGGCGAGATCCTCGAAATCTCCTGCCACATCGGTGCAGCGCGAGCCGCCATAGAGACGATCGACGAGATATTGCTGGTCGACATGAACGCCATGGCCGGCCGCCATATCGCTGATCACCGCCGCCCACGCCCAATTGGCACAGGGCCGCTCAGCGGGTTTCAAGTCGGGCTTCTCTGCTTGCACTTTCTGCTTGTGCAGTACCCACGAGGGGGACGCGTCCTGCTTGCCTCCTGCTTCCAAAGCAGAGAACGGCGAAAGAGCGCAAACCCAAACGCAGGCCGCGAGCGATGCAGAAAGCATTTTTCCCATTTCGATACTCTATCCCGGATCATAGGCAGCCAGCTATTGACACCACGGGTGCGGATCGGATCTGAGGCTGCTTTTATCGTATTCCGATTGGGAAAAATGCCCAATCTTGAGGCGAGGAAGAACCGCTTTCGATGAGAGGGGGACGAAATGACCTGCGAACGGACGGTCGACGCGATTGTCGCTCAGTTCTTCTTTTGAGAATGCTGCAGCCGCAGTATGGACGAAACCGCCAGAACCGCCACAAACACAATAGCTACGCTCACAAAAGCCCCCGAATTGCTGTCGTTAGCGTATTGGATGCAGCTTCTCGCAACAAGATTACGCATGCGTTCGGGCCCGTTGTTACCGAAGTATTTGCCGGAGCCTATATTCGGAGCGACTTTTGCTGATCTAAAGAGTTGATGTTGTCCACCGCCAGAACGACGGCGGCAGCCGAAGCAGGGATGACGAGAATTGTCGGCCACATTACGCTAGCTCTGCGAGCGGCGCGGCAAATTAGTACTGCTTCTCGTGGTAATCGCTGCGATTCTTTTGTCCTGATCTCCTCTGTTCCTCAACTGGCAGCCAGGAATAGCCTTAACCTTTCCGTTCTTACCCAAATTGTGATTGTCCTGCTGGAGGGGCACGCGGTTTCGCTGTTTACCGGGAGCGTGCCAAGCACGGATGTTTTGGTCGATCAAGATTTACGCTCGCGAAACTGTGCTCTGCTTTGTTAAGCTCTAGTCCCCCATTTGTTGCGATTTTTATTCGAGTTTTCAGATTTTGCTTGATTGCTGCCCGTAATGGTGGCATCTAAGGGCATCGGCGGAGGTTGTAAATGGGGCACTGGAAAGAGATCATGCTGCGGGGCGCAGTAATCCCGTTCCAGCACATGGCAATGTTGCGCCAGCAAGTAGCCACGCTGCGCGGCTCATCCAGTAATGAGGAGCGCATGCGGCATGAGCTCGTTCGCTTCGGAGCCATGCTGCACGAGAACGGCTTTGTCGCCGCCACGGACGGCAATTTGTCGGTGCGGCTCGAAGACGGCCGAGTGATGATCACGCCGACCGGTTTCAGCAAGGGCATGATGGAGCCGCGGGACATGGTTATCGTCGATCCGTCGGGCAAGAAGCTCAGCGGTAGCCACAACGCTTCCAGCGAGATCCAGATGCACCTGGCGATTTATCAGGACCGCCGCGATGTGGATGCTGTGGTGCATGCCCACCCCTGTACTGCAACTGCCTTTGCATGCAATGGGATAGCGCTGGAAGAGCCAATCTGCGCCGAGGTCGTCATGACCTTGGGCAAGGTTCCTCTGGCTCCCTATGGGACGACTGGAACGCCCGAATTGACGGCGAATATCCGCCCATTCATCGCGGACCATTCAGCCATCCTCTTGGCCAACCACGGGGTCGTGACCTACGCTGAGGACCTCCTCACCGCGTATCTGAAAATGGAGGCCGTGGAGCACTTCGCCAAAGTAACGCTGGCGGCGCGCCAGATTGGAGCTCCGCAGGTTCTGAGCGCCGTTCAGCTTGATGCCTTAGAGGCAGCGAAGCAGCGGTATTTGAATCGGCGGCCCGCCAAATCTCCTCAGCCCGAGCTGAGCTTCACATTCGCCTTGTCGCAACTGGGTCGCAGAAATTGAACCTTTCATACCCCACGGTTTTCTTGATTTGAACACGGAGGACACGGAGGTCACAGAGGATTCCTTCAGAAATCGCTACAACAGTCGTTGCAAACGAGGTTTGCGCCTTGACGATCTATCTCGATAATCATGACCTAATGGCAGCGGCATTCCTCCGTTACCTCCGTGTCCTCCGTGTTCAAATCAGCCAAGAATCCGCAGCAGTTCGGGCGGCAGTCCGCGGGTCTGGCGTTCTCTTGAAACAATTCCACTGGAATCCCGTAAACTTAACTGAGCCACTCAGGCCGTTCCCATGAACATTGGTGAAGCTATGCGCATCGCCCTGCAGTCATTGTGGGCGAACAAGCTCCGCTCTGTGCTTACTTTGCTCGGAGTGGTAATCGGCGTATCTTCGGTCATCGCTGTGGTCACCTTTGTCAACGGGATCAATGGCTACGTAGCTGAGAAAGTCTTCAACCTCGGTGCAGACGTCTTTATCGCCAACAAGCAGAAAAACGTAATCACGAATTTCGACGATTACATGGCTGGTCAGAAGCGCAAAAACCTTCAATTGGACGATTACGAAACCGTCCGCGACCAGTGCACAGAATGCAAAGTGGTCGGTGCTTCCCTGTACAAATTCAACGGTGTGGTGAAGTTCTCGCAACAATCCAGCTCAGACACGCAGGTACGCGGCTGGACTCCTTCGATGGGCCGCATCTATGACCTCGACGTTGTCAATGGGCGCAATATCACGGAAGCAGACGAGCGCTCTTCGTCGCAAGTCGTAGTCATTGGACATGACATTCTCGAGAACCTGGTCGGCGCCATCGATCCGATCGGCAGAGAGATTCGCATCGACGGTGATACCTACACGATTGTCGGTGTAGGCAAGAAGGAGGGTAAAACTCTAGGCCAGAGCCGCGACAACTGGGTGATGATGCCGATTACAACGTTCATCCGGAAGTACGGCGCGCGCACCAACAGCGTTCGCATCTGGGGCAAGGGCTACGGCGTAGGAACAGCGCTAACTAATGCAATGGACCAGGTGCGCGTAATCCTGCGAACGCGACGTCACGATGCCCCCGGCGCTGCCGACAGCTTCGAGATTGAGACCAACGACAGCTTCATCAGCCTCTGGTCAAGCATCAGTCAGAACTTTTTCCTGGTCACTATCGCGATTGCCTCGATTTCGCTGATCGTCGGCGGAATCGTCATCATGAATATCATGCTGGTATCGGTGACAGAGCGCACACGAGAAATTGGCATTCGCAAGGCTTTGGGAGCTAAACGTCGCGATGTGCTCAGCCAATTTCTGATCGAATCGGGCACGATGGCCGTAGTGGGTGGAATCATTGGGATTGCCGGCGGAATCTTTGTCGCCAAGACAGTGACATTGCTGATCGGCATGCCCTCGTCGATTGCCTTATGGGCCGTCATTGCTGCGCTTTTGGTGTCGGCTAGCGTGGGTATCTTCTTCGGAGTCTATCCCGCAAGAAAGGCCGCGATGCTCGATCCTATTGTGGCGCTGAGAGCGGAGATCTAGGCAGTGGCGCGCAACGATCATCTCGAAACCATCCACATGGCGCTTGATACGATCGCAAAGAACAAACTCCGCTCGGGCTTGACAGTGCTCGGAATCGTGATCGGCGTGATGACGGTAATCGCGATTTCTTCCGTCGTTCGCGGCCTGAACTCGCGCATTCAGGAGCAAGTGGCGGAATTCGGCGCGAATGTTGTTTGGGTTTACCGGTTTGACGTGTTCCAATTTGGCCGCCCTTCTCCTGAGCTGCTGACTCGCAAAGAGCTCTCGCTCGATGACGCGCTCGCTCTGAAAGATCTACCGCACGTGGTCGCCGCAACCGCAGGCGTTCGCTATGTGAATCCGGTTTTCGGCGCAGGTGTCTATTCAGTCAAATACCATGGACGCAAGGTTTCAAACACGATCCTGGAAGGCGACTCGGCGGATTGGAAAGATGTTTACGATCTTGCCCTGAAGGAAGGACGCTTCTTCACTCCGGAAGAGGACGAGCGCCGGGCAGACGTAATCGCAATCGGACATGACACCGCGGAAGAGTTGTTTGGCAGTGAGTCCGGAATCGGGAAAGAGCTTGACATCGAAGGCCAGCTATTTACAGTCGTTGGCGTTGCCGATAAGCGCAAGTCGGGGATTGGCGGCGGAAAGAATCCAGAAGACAACATCATCTGGTTCCCGTATCACACCTTCAAGAAGCTGCATCCGGAGCTGAAAGATCACTGGGTGAGCGTCAAGGCCGATTCCCAACAGAACGTAGAGGCAGTAAAGGATGAAATCCGCGAAACGCTACGCCGGCGGCGGCACGTGAAATTTAATCAGCCCGACAACTTCGCGATCTTCACACCGGACTCGCTTTCGGACCTGTGGAACCAGCTCACCGGCGGGATCTTCATCTTCATGTTCGCCGTATCGAGCGTTGGTTTGATGGTCGGCGGGGTTGGCGTGATGAACATCATGCTTGTCTCTGTGACCGAGCGCACGCGCGAGATCGGAGTGCGCAAAGCCATTGGGGCTACGAAGCGCAATATCCTGTTTCAGTTTACGCTGGAGGCAATTACGCTCTGCGCTCTCGGCGGCATAATCGGCATCATCATAGGCGGGATTATCACGTGGTCGATTCGCGCTGCATTTGAGGCATTACCGGCTACGATGTCAGCCTATTGGACCGTCGCGGCATTCTCCGTCTCGTGCTCGATTGGCCTGCTCTTTGGCATTTACCCAGCGTGGAAGGCCGCGAATCTCGATCCCATCGAAGCGCTCAGATATGAGTAAGTATTTAGCTGGAAGTCATTAAGCGTCAGCTACGTGTTTCACCAGTACAAACGGTAACAAGACTTAAGGTGCTCGTCGTAGGACGATTCGCCCTCATTCGACGTCTACTTATATTGTGAACGTTCGAAGTTTCGCCAAAAGTTTTGTTGCACTAGCCCTCATCGCACTGAGTAGCTATGTCATCGAAGTCCGTCTTCATCACGAAGGCATCCCCAGCCGCGATCTGATCCTGCTTTCCAACCTGATGGTTGGCCTGGTGGGAGCAGCGCTGGTTTACGTGCTGTCTCTGCGTGAGCGGCAGCGGCAGCAGTATGTTGAGTGCCGGCTGCAAGTGATCGCGGAGATGAACCATCACATTCGCAACGCTTTACAGGTCATCACCTTCTACACCCGCAATGGCCAGAAGCAGGAAGTAGGGATCGTGGAAGCGGTTGAGCGCATTCAGTGGGCACTCCGCGAAGTTCTGCCCCAATTGCCCGAGCAACCGGCAGCGAAGGCCAAGGAAAATGAACGGGTGTTCGACATACAGAAATTCCGGGCGACTCACTCAAGTTTGCTCAATTGAATCTCCGAAACAGGAGAGCAAAACGTCGGCGAATCTGTGCGCATTTGAATCACCTGCATTCTCTGGCGCATGCCTCGATTGTCGGGACGGATGCGGGGCAGGCACGGAAGCGGCGATCTTGTTGATTGCTTCATTCCGTTCACTGCAATAAAAAGGGCAGCCATTTCTGGCTGCCCCTTCGTTTTGTTTCGGAATGCTTATGCGGGTGACGGATGTCCCGGAGCCAAGCCCGGTTGCCGTGCCGGCTCGGGCTTCAGCACCTGCTGCACGCCACCGTCGGTGCCGCTTGGCATCTTGATCGGTGGGAGCTCTTTGCCTTCGATGATCATCTTGATCTCATTGGCATCGAGAACCTCGCGCTCAAGCAGGGCTGCCGACATGCGATGCATGATGTCCTTATTGCCCGACAGGATCTGCACCGCCGATTGGTAGCCCGCATCGACTAATTGACGAACTTCCTTGTCGATCAGTTGCGCGGTCTCTTCGCTGAAGTCGCGATGTTGATTGATCTCGCGTCCGAGGAAGATCTGCTCTTCCTTCTTGCCGAAAGTGATTGGTCCGAGCGAGCTCATGCCGAACTCGCAAACCATGCGGCGAGCGAGATCGGAAGCCTGCTCGATGTCGTTCCCGGCGCCGGTCGTCATCTGTCCGAGGAAGATCTCTTCGGCTACGCGTCCACCCATCATGATGGCCAGCCGCGTTTCCAGATATTCCTTCGTGTAGGTGTGCTTGTCATCTATGGGCAACTGCATGGTCACGCCGAGTGCCATTCCGCGCGGGATGATCGTGACCTTGTGCAGCGGATCGGCGTGCTCGCGCATGGCCGCCACGAGCGCGTGTCCAGCCTCGTGATACGCCGTGACCTTCTTCTCGTGGTCGGAGAGCAGCATCGACTTGCGCTCCGCGCCCATCAGCACTTTGTCCTTCGAAACTTCGAAGTCGTACATGTACACCGCTTTGCGGTTTTGGCGAGCGGCGTTTAGCGCGGCTTCGTTGACCATGTTGGCCAAGTCTGCGCCCGAAAATCCCGGTGTGCCGCGAGCGAGAATCGAGAGATCGACGTCGTCTCCGATAGGAATCTTGCGCGTGTGTACGCGGAGAATCTCTTCACGTCCGCGAACGTCGGGGCGAGCCACGACGACGCGCCGATCAAAGCGACCCGGACGCAGCAGAGCAGGATCGAGCACATCGGGACGGTTCGTCGCGGCGATCAGGATCACGCCTTCGTTTGACTCGAAGCCGTCCATCTCGACTAGCAGTTGGTTCAACGTCTGCTCGCGCTCGTCGTGTCCACCGCCGAGACCTGCTCCGCGGTGACGTCCAACTGCGTCAATTTCGTCGATAAAGATGATGCAGGGCGCGTTCTTCTTGCCCTGCTCGAACAGGTCACGTACGCGGCTTGCGCCTACGCCGACAAACATCTCGACGAAGTCGGAACCTGAGATGGAAAAGAAGGGGACGTTGGCTTCACCGGCTACCGCACGGGCAAGCAGAGTCTTTCCCGTTCCGGGAGGCCCGACGAGCAGAACGCCTTTCGGAATGCGCCCACCCAGCTTCTGGAACTTCTGCGCCTCGCGCAGAAACTCAATGATCTCGCGCAGCTCTTCTTTGGCCTCGTCCACGCCGGCCACGTCCTTAAACGTGACTTTCTTCTGCTGCATCGAGAGCAGGCGCGCGCGACTCTTGCCGAACGAGAGAGCTTTGTTTCCGCCGGTCTGCATCTGGCGAATCATTACGAACCAGAGCGCGGCGAAGAGAATGAGTGGGGAAAGATTCAGCAGGTAGGTCGGCCAGCCGTTCCCAGAGTTGTCCTTCACGCTGATATTGACGCCCTTGTCGCGAAGGTCCTTGATCATGTCCGGATAATTCGCCGGAACCGTAGTCTGGAATGCGCCCTTGCCGCTCTTGTACTTGCCATGGACTTCGGTGCCGATCATGGTCACTTCGCTTACATCGCCATGATCCACGTCCTGCATGAACTGCGAGAACGTGACTGGTGATTCTTTGGCACCGGCACCCCCAGCCTGGACTACCTTCCAGAGCAGCACTCCGGAAAGCAGAATGACCAGCCAGAACGCCACGGTCTTAACGGTTGAATTCAATTTCAATGCTCCTAACCTACCCTCTAGGACTCCGATACGCGGCCACCTGCCGCCCGAAAAGCCCTAAATCCGAACTGAAAACCTGCCTATTCGAGCCCTTCCAAGGGCGCATTTGGCCGGCTTTCATCACCCAATTACGTGATGCATACCAATGGAGTTCGCAGGTCAACCTGCTCCTCCATTGTGCTTAGATGCCGAACAGGGGATTTCGACCCCTTTTCGTAACCTAAATTGTATATGGTTTCTGGGCCGTAAATCCCCTCCAAAGTAACGGTATTTCTGAAGGCTTCCAATCCGATTAGACACCGTGGTTCGGGCTAAGGCGGGGAAGACCTGCAATTAGCATTCGGCGGTCGGTACGCGGCCACCGAATCCTCTTTCTGGACCTGCTGCGATGGAGTTTAGACGGAGGGTCCGCGAGTTTGATTACGAGTTCTCGATTCAGTGCGGGAGGGCCATCACAGTGTCGATTAGCCGAAACCATACCCGAGGGCCCTTCTTCCCTACTTCCCCTCGCTCTGAATGTGCGGCAGATTGCGGCCGAATTGAGGGTTTCCCAAGCCGTACCCTACGATGTAAGTCTCCTCGATGATAAAACCCATGTAGTCGGGTTGCAGAGCTACGCGCCGGGCAGTCTGTTTGTCGATTAATGCGGCCAGCTTTACCGATGCAGCACCCCATCCCTGGATCGTCCGCATCAGGAATTCTGTCGTTTGTCCAGATTGGATTAGCCCTTCAACGAAGAGCACATCCTTGCCCTTAACGTCGATCTCAGGACCATAGTGAATTTGGATTTGTGATGCCGCTCCGTTCATAGCTTTTCTCTGCGGCTGCACGAAATGAACGATTGATGGAATGCTGACGGCCCGAATCAGATCGGCGCAGAATATAAACCCATTGGGAAGAACGCACACCAGCATCAGGTTCTTTCCCGCATAATCGCGGGAAATTTGCTGGCCCATCTCTCGCACACGTCGCTGAATCTGCTCGGCGCTGAGCAGGATCTTTTCTGGCATTCGCGTTGGTACTGCTTTGAAGTCTTACCCCGAAGGGCGGCTTTCAATCCGTGCTTTCTTCAATCACGATCTGCTGACCACTTGAGGCTAGCAATACCGGTGCTTCGATCCCACGTACCCAGACAATCGTCTCCCCGGCGATAACTACCGGCCAAATGCGCTTTTCTTCCGCGCTGAGATGCAGCGGATACAACAGTTCTTTCACGCGCTTTCTCGACAGATGCCGCGCAGGCCGGAAGTGGTCTCCGGCTCGCCAGTTTCGCACGAGCAATCCGCTACCCTGTGGCAGTTCGAACGCGTGTGCCCGATTATATGCTGCGGGCTTTGCAGAATCGTTGCCTTCGCAGATGCGCGCGCGAATTGTCGCTCCCAATTCAGAAATGCGACTCTCGCCCGGTACCGGTAAAACGTACTCGTAATCTTTGGGGACAGACTCCGCATCCGAACGCTCAATCCGCAGTTCGCGAAACAGAAGCCGGGCATTCCATCCGTTCGCGATTTCCACGGCTTTGGCTTGCGATTGCTTGATATGTCGCCGTGAAATCAAATTGAGAATCGCCTGCACGTGTTCAAAATCTAGGCTGCAGCCGATTTGTTCCGCGGCCGCGCAAAGCAGGCGTCGCTGTAACGCTAACGGCTGCTGCAGGAGACCTTGAATGTCAAGGCCAATGGCCTCTGCTGACGTTTGCTTGCGACCGCCACCACGCGCCGGCGTTCCAGACTTGGATACAAGAGGCAAAAGGCGCCTGGTTTGCTCATCCCAATATTCTTCTTCGGCGCGCGAGATTTCAGCCATGTGTGCCAGAGCTGTATCGACTGCGGGATTTAGCCCCTCACGGAGCACCGGCAGAATACGCGAACGAACTCGATTACGCGTCATCGTCACGTCGGTATTCGTAACATCTTCCCGCCATGTCTGCTGCAGATCGCGCAGGTACGCGCGAATCTCTTCACGCCGAATTTCC
Source organism: uncultured Terriglobales bacterium (assembly GCA_964399125.1). Classification (GTDB taxonomy): domain Bacteria; phylum Acidobacteriota; class Terriglobia; order Terriglobales; family Acidobacteriaceae; genus Gp1-AA112. Next base: position 27,063 of record CAYNPS010000004.1, on the reverse strand, counting down.
AAAAGAGGACGCACGATTTTGCCGCTGGCGAGACGCTGTTCTGGAAAAATACCAGCCGTGCCTCGCGTGCCTGCTCCACGCGCAAGCTTCATGAGCACGGTCTCAGCCTGATCATCGAGCGTGTGCGCGGTGGCAATGCGATTCACACTTTGGCTTCGCAGAAGTGACTCGAAAAATTCGTGCCGCAGTTGGCGGGCGGCTGTCTCGATACTGATTTTCTTTTGCGCTGCATATGCTCGCGTATCGCCTCGACCGAGATGAATCTCCAATTCAGAAGCACTAGCCAATTCGGCGACAAATTTTTCGTCAGCATCGGCGTCTGGTCCGCGAATTCCATGATGGAAGTGAGCGACTTTGAGCACACATCCTAGTTCGCCGCGGAGCTCCAGCAGGACACGCAAGAGCCCAACCGAATCCGCTCCGCCGGAAACGGCCACTGCGACACGATCACCCGGACGCAAAAGTTCGCGCTCGCAAATAAAGCGAAGCGCGCGTTGAGGAAGTGAAAGCACGAGAACATGATGGCACGAGAAACCCGCTAGTAGCTGCTGGCTATTGGCTTCCGGCAAATCGACGAACGATACCTTGCGGCATCAGCGATCCGACGAGGCGCCGTAATCGTTGGCAAAGCTGGTCAAGCCAGAAGCGGCAGCCAATAGCCAGTAGCCCCATTGATTTATACTTCGCTTCCCATGAAAGTGGTCGTCATCATTCCGGCCGCAGGCCTTGGCACGCGCATGGCTGCGCAATCAGGCGCACGCAGCGGACAGCCGGCCAAGCAATTTGCAGAGATCGCCGGCAAGCCCATTCTGCTGCACACTCTAGAGAAGTTCGCGGCAGTGCCGGAAGTCACGGATATTTATATCGCGGTCCGCGAGACTGACACAGAACGACTGCGGGAGTTTTTGTCAGCGCAGAAGTTACGTCCGAAACTGCACGTTGCTATTGGAGGCGATCACCGCCAGCACTCGGTTGCGAACGCGCTGCGGGAAATTCATGCGAGCGATGATGATGTCGTCTTGGTCCACGACGCGGTACGACCCTTTGTCGATACAGAAATTATTCGCAATGTGATCGAAGGCGCCTCGACGCATGGTGCTGCCATTGCAGGACTGCCCGCAGTGGATACGATCAAACAAGTCGAGCGCACTGCAAATGGCGCGATTATTACTTCGACTGTGCCACGCGAGCGTGTAGTCATGGCGCAGACGCCCCAGGGTTTTCGATACAACGTAATCAAGCGCGCCTTCGATGAGGCCACTCAGGATGGATTCATTGGCACGGATGAAGCTTCCCTGGTGGAAAGATCAGGCCATCAGGTCGCGGTGGTGATGGGCTCCCCACGAAACATTAAGATCACAACCCCCTCCGACCTGGCACTCGCTGAATTCCTTTTGCAACACGAAGACAGCAGAAAGGTGATCGGGTGATCAGGCCATCGAGTCATCGGATGATTTGAAAGCGCGAGCTTCGTTTTACTTCGCCCGATGACGCGATTGCTACACTCTCCTAAGCTCTCATTGAAGGAAAATCATGAGAATTGGTTACGGCTGGGATTCGCATGAGTTCAAAAAAGGGGTGCCTCTGAAAATTGGCGGAGTCACGCTCGAGCATAGTCATGGGCTCGCCGGGCACTCCGATGGGGATGTCCTGCTGCACGCGCTCACCGACGCCTTGCTGGGCGCGGTCGCTGCAGGAGACATCGGCGGCTACTTTCCTCCCTCAGACCCAAAATGGAAAAACGCTGATTCATCGCTGTTCGTCTCAGTTGCGCTGAACAAAGTGAAAGAAGCAGGCTATCAAGTCTGCAACGTGGATTCGACACTTGTTCTTTCCGAACCGAAAGTTGGACCAGTCGCGAACCGAATTCGTCAGCGGGTTGCCGAGTTGTTAGAGATATCGCCGCTGGAAGTCGGAATCAAAGCCAAGACGCCCGAAGGCATGGGTACGGAGAACGCAGCCATCGCGCACGTAGTTGTGTTGCTGGAAAAGCATGACGACCACAAAAAACTAGAAGTCGCGGCGGCAATGCTGGAAGCCGACAAGCACGTCGACGAAGTGGTGAAAGGCCTGATTAGCGATGTGAAAATCGAGAAGAAGCCAAGGCGGGAGCGCGAAAAGGTTACACGCTGAGAACCTATGTGATCCTTTGTCTCATGTGATGCTTGGCGGTTTTGCAGCTCAGTACAGCCGGAAATTCACTTCAATATCGACAACGACCGCGACTTTCCTGCCATCCTTCAGCGCGGGCTCGAATAGCCATTTGTTGAGCGCCTCGATGGCTTTTTCGTCGAGTCCTAAGCCGAGTGAGCGGACCACGTGAGGATCGTGAATCTTGCCGTCGGCTCCTACAGTCGCTCTTACAACAACTACGCCTTGATGTTTCGCTTTACGCGCTTCTTCGGAGAATTCAGGTTCAGGCTGCAAAATCGGCCGAGGCGGAGAGACGCCTCCACCGACCTGGAAGACTCCTCCGCCGATTCCCGCTGTGTCGCCCGGGCCAACACCTCGTCCGTTGCCTTCGCCTACACCACCGCAGCATCCTGAACCAATGCCCGATCCATAACCAGTTCCGTTCGACGGCACGCTCAAAACGCTGGTCAGCGATCCGACCGGACCTTGCTGATTGATTTTCACCTGCGGTGGCACCATGACGGTCTGCTCAACCGCGAGCTTCGGCGCATCGTTGCGGATCACAACCGTCGGAGGCGTGATCTGCTGCATGCTGAACTTCGGAGGCGCTCCGTGGCTAACCTCCAGCTTGTCGCGATCGCCACCACCGCCCCCACCACCTACTCGTTTAGCCGCGCTCGGCAGCGGAATATACGCGCCGATATCGACGACAGGCCCAAGTACTTTTGCGATGTCAGTGCGATGCTCAATGACTTGATGGGTGAGATAAAGAACCAGCGCAAGGACGACGGTGTGCAGAATGATCGACGTATAAAAATTGCGCGATTGAACCGCATACGTCCCGTATCCGTCGCCGAATAACGTAGGCAGGATGTCGTGTGGCTGCCGCGGAGGGGGAATACTTCCCGTCGGTAGCGGAGAGGCCGGTTGCGTGGCCGAGGTAGCCATGTGTCTCGCTCCACAGTATAGACCGTCGGCACCTCAAATTGTTCCCGATTTCTCAGGTATGGTGCCGGCGAGGCGACCTTGAACTCGAGTTCGCCAATCTCGAAGCTCGGGCAGCAGCTACTCTAAAACGCTCTAGCGCAGAGGCCTGCACGAGCGGCGAGGAAAACGACAATACCATGCTGTTCGCCTTCCCGCCAGTCAAAATGGGACGAAAATCGTGCTTTGTGCAGTTGTTTTGCGCATCGCACTCTGTCTTTCCGGGGCAGGTCCTTCGAAATTTCGCCATTGGGTGATTTCGTAGTTGTGCGATTGCGCGACTCTCAAATTGCAAAATGACGAAGCACTTGCCTCGGGCGCGGTGGCCGCAGATTCGATGTCATCCTGGCGCGGCATTCCTGAAACGAACCTTCTAATTTCCTGCCAACCCTCTTCCAAATCAATCGAATCTCAAACTTGAGGAGAATCCAGAAGGAGGCAAACTCAAATCATGCCAACCAGACATCGTTCCACTTCGCGAAGAAGCAGTTCATCGCACTCGCGACGCAAGTCATCTTCACGCGGACGGAAATCAAGCTCGCGCCGCAAGTACAGCCCGAGCGCAGGCAAGAATGTTGAGCGCGAAATGCATGAGTTCAAGCGCGGCCGTCTCAAAATGGGACGGAGCGGGAAAAAGGTAAAGAGCCGCAAACAGGCGATCGCGATTGGGCTATCGGAAGCTCGCCGCGCGGGAAAGAAGGTACCGTCAAAAAAGAGCAGTTCGTCGTCCTCGCACAGGAAAGCCGCCTGACGAACCTGCGTGGGCCGCTGCCGCAGCTAGCGCGACCCACGCAGTCCAGGTGTTGATCGCTATTTGTAGCTCTCGAGAACATTCGCCGCACGATTGAGCGCCTCGGTCAATACTGCAATCTGTTCGCGAAGACGATTTACATCACCCGCGTCGATCGCCTCGTTCACACCAGGGACCACAACCGCCGCATAGCCCGTATAAACACCCGGTGCATAGATGGCATGCCGGAACCATGGGCGGTTAGGCAGTCCCTGCGGAATCAGCAGTGCGCGCTCCGCATTGCTCAACGTGAGGTTCATGCGCGAGAGATTCCCCGTCCCCGAATTCTCTGCTTGGCGAATCTGCGCTCCGGCCCGCTCGAATCGCTGTGCTGCGGCGATGGCATCACCAAAAGCAGGAGTCGGAGCTCCGAAGGTCTGTTGTGCCTTGGTTTGTGCCTGCTGGATATAACTAACAATCTCGCGCCCGTACAATTCGTAATCCTCGGGATAGTAATCAGCTTCAGCCATGTGCAGCATCTCGATGCCGAAGACGCGCGCCATCTCCTGCTCGTATTTGAAATCGGGATCGCCGAACTTCATAAACCAGGCAAAGTTGTCGAACGCTGAGTGATAGACACCGTACGGACCTCCAGAGCCGATGTCGGTCGAAGGCACACCAAGACGCTGGAGAAATACCGAGTAATCCGATCCGCTTCCGAGGTCCCCCACTTCAACATCAGTTTCCACCTTCGCCGCTGGAGGCCGGTTCTGCGATCCTCCCAAATCGGGAGAGATATTCTTGGCGCGCTCACGGTCCCGCGTGTTCTTCCAGACATCGTACACAGTGCCGCCGCGTGGGCTCGGAACTTGTTTCGTAACATCGCGCACGAATTGTTTCAAAGCGGGAACGGCGCTGGCGCCGAAGTTCGGACCTGCGACGCCGACGTCCATGTTGAAGTATGCGGTCGCCCGTTCCAGTTCGCGCGCGTGCTGCTCGCCCCATTCCGTAGAGCCAATCATGCCTTCTTCTTCGCCGTCCCAACTGCAGAAGACCAGCGTTCGGCGCGGCTTCCAGCCGCTCTTCAGCAAATCACCGATACCGTGAACCGATTCGAGCATCGCCGCAGTTCCGCTGTTGGGATCGACGGCGCCATAAACCCAAGCATCGCGGTGATTGCCTCCGATCACCCATTCGTCGGGAAATTCAACGCCGCGCACCGAACCGATCACATCCCAAATCGTCTTGTAGGGTGCCTCCATCTTGAGGTGCATTTTCACGCGAACCGGTCCTGGGCCAAGGTGATAAGTGAACGGCAAAGCGCCTTGCCATTCGCGCGGCGATTCCGGTCCGGCGAGATTCTGCATGATTGGACCTGCGTCGCCGAATGAGAGCGGCATGGTAGGAATCTTCGGCAAATCTGTTGCGGAGGCAGGAGGCGTGCGCTGAGAGTCGGGCAGGTTCGGCACGGAAGCTATGCCGGGCGTGGTGGGATCGCCTGCGTAGTAGAACGTGTAATCGACTGATCCGCGCTGTACGCCTGTTGGCGGACGGAACGGGCCCTTGGGATACATGTCGCCGCGATAGTAGCCATCATCGATCGGATCGGAGTAGATGATCACTCCTGCGGCGCCATGCTCCTGCGCCACCAGGCTCTTCACTCCGCGATAATTCCCGCCATAACGAACGATGACCAGCTTGCCGCGCACATCAACCTTCATCGCCTCAAGCTGTTTGTAATCCTGCGGACTGCCATAGTTCGCGTAAACGACGTCGGCTTCAACGTCGCCGGAAGGCGAGTAGGCATTGAACGCCGGAAGGATGCGCGGATCGTTCTGGTAGGGATCATCGCCTACCTGCTCGCGACTCGGTCCATGCATCTTTACGTTCGGCGGAGCCGTGACATCGATGCTGACTTCTTGCGGAAACGACAACAGAACTTTGTATTCGACAATCTGAGTATCGAGCCCCGCTTCACGAAATTTCTGCGCCACGTATTCAGCGGTTTTCCGATCTTCGGGAGATCCGGCCACGTGTGGCGCCTGCGTCAGCGTGCGCAGATGCTGCTCTGCAAGCTTCGGATCGGGAGACTGGTTGAACTTACGATCGATCTCCGCTTGACGGGAAAAGTCGCGAAAGCCGAATACCTGCTCTGTGTTGTTTGTTGTCTGTGGCCCTGATCGGAATCCGGTAAGAACGAAGAATGCAGCTACAGCTATGGCGGAAATGCGCCGGCGAGAAGAAGACAAGGATTGAAGCTCCAGGCAGCGAAGTTAAAACACAAGAGGGTACCACGCAGGTTGCCGCTCGGCTCGGGGGGAACAAGCCGCGATCGAATCAAGCCTCAGATCGAATCGTGCTCGCCATGCTTCTGCACGTATACGAGCGCGATGTTGCTGCCTCCACTCTCCGGTTTCACCGCCACGATGTGCTGCTTGTCATCGATTCCCGTTTTTAGCTCGATGGTGTTGTTGTCGCTCCAGTTGTAATTGGAACCGTTTCCCCGTTCGCTTCCGCAGGTGAGCTGATTGCCTTCGTTCTTATCGCGATCGTGGAAGCCGACCTCACCGCCTTTGCACTCCAGGTACTTTCCATATTTCTGTTTCAAGTCCTGGCGATACCAGGAGAGAACTTTGTCCGGTGAGTCGTCGCTGTGAAAATTGAGCGCGATCACCTTCAACTGTCCCCACGGACTGGAGATATTCACGTTGGCCTGATCATGGTCGTGTCCCTCTTTGGGAACGAGCTTGGCGCCTGGATAGACATTGAGTCCAGTCTCTTCGGGCTTCACCTGATCGGTGCGTACGCTTACGGAACCGAAGGGCGTCTTCACATCGACATTGTCACCGTTTCCCGTTTTGCTGACGTTCACGCATGCTGTAAGCGATAGGGCAGCAGCGAGGATGGAGAAACAAACGAACTGGCTGCGCGATTTCATTGGATTTGTGCCGCTCCTGATGTTGTTTTCGGCAGTTCCGAGGCGACTCGCATCTCCTCCGGCTTGAGTTGCAGTCCGAATCCACGATCGGCGATGCCGGGAAGGGTCACCGGGAGCTTGCCTTTCACCTGTATCTCGCCGAAAAGCAGCTTGACTGCGCTGCGCTCCGACGTGGGCGCGTTCGAATATGTACAGATATACGTTGCCACATTGGGAAAGTTGATTGCTAGGTAAGGATTGCCCATGGCGATGACAGCCATCTTCGGCCCAGCCGCATCGAGCAACTGCTGCATGAGATTTCCTGTGGCGTCGTTCAGACCGACGGTATTCGTGAGCTGCCCGTTCACAACGGTTTGCTTGGCGGCAGTCGGTACCACGTAGGCTGCGACCACTACTTTTTGTGCCTGCTTGGCCGCTTCCACGATCTCCGGTGTCATCCCGGCGGCAATGGTCGAATCGACATAATAGACCTTTGTGCCGCGCGCTCGTCTTCTCAGCTCAAGCTCGAAGACGCGGCCGTATTCGCTGCGCACATCATCGGTGATCACTACGCCGACCACCGGCGAAGCAGCGCCTGCAGTTCGATACGCGCCCGGCTGCGGGTTGGTTCCGGGCACTCTTGGCGCGGTTGCTGGTAATGGAAGCACCTGCCCGCTATCGCGAACCAGAGTCACAGCGGCATCTGCAACTTGCTGGGCAAAATCAATGCTTTCCGGACGGCTGACGATGTGCGGGATCTCTTCCATATCTACGAGCCGAGCTTTGTAGAGGCCCAGGGAAGCCTTGGCTCGCAGAATCTTCAGAACCGACGTATCGATCTGCTGCTCGGATATCTCCTTGTTGCGGACTGCCTGGACAAGACCACTGAAGGCTCCATCGAGATCGGAGGGCAGAAGCACCATGTCGTTCCCCGCCTTCACGGCGTCGACCGCAGCGCGGCCGGAAGGATTCGGCCCGTTCTCCGGATAGAGCCTCGTGAGGCCATGCATTTCCAGAGCATCGGTCACGATCAGGCCTTGGAAATGCAGCTTGTCCTTGAGCAGATCGGTAACGATCTTGTGCGATGTAGTCGCAACTTTGTCCGTATCTGGTTCCAAAGCGGGAATCGTGACATGAGCGACCATGATCGAATCGACTCCCGCCTCAACCGCCTTCTCAAACGGCGGAAGTTCGACCGAGTCGAGACGCGCAACATCACCGGGAACCATCGCTACTCCGAGATGCGAATCGGTTGCCGTGTCTCCATGTCCCGGAAAGTGCTTCGCGGTGCTCAGAAGGCCGAATTTGCGCGAGCCTTCCACGTACGCCGCCACCATTGCCGCCACTTGCTGCGGATCCTCACCGAACGAACGCGTGTTGATGATCGGATTCTTGGGATTGATGTTCACATCGGCCACAGGGAAGTAATTCCAATGCACGCCAATCGCGCGCGACTCCTGCGCTGTGATTTCGGCGAATTTCTCTTCGAACTCAGGATTGTAGGTAGCGCCGAACGCCATCGCGTGCGGGAATGCCGGCGTTTCGTTCAGGCGCATCGAGAGACCACGCTCGAAGTCGGCCGCAACTAGAAGCGGCAGCTTCGATTCCTTCTGCAGCATGTTAGTCACCGCAGCAGCTTCGTAGGGTAGATCGCGCACAAGCAGTCCGTCAGAGACACGTACGGTGAGAATGATGGAGCCTAGGTGATACTTCTTGATGGCGTCGCGAACCTGCCGGTACTCATCGCTCTCGGCATTGAGAAAGTCAGCGTAGGCGCGAATCTGGATCATCTGCCCGATCTTCTCTTCGAGCGACATCTTTTTGAGCGTCTTTTCCGCCCATTTGTTTCCGTCGGAGGTGAGCTGCACCGGGCCGGCTTTTACATACTTTTCTTCCTTGGCGGCGGCAGGTAGAACCAACAGCAGAATCAGAAAGAGAGCACGCAGACGGGAATTGAACATGGAGGCAAGATATCAGGTCGAAATCACTTCTTGATAGGATCCGGCGAATAGCCCTTCCAGACATACTCGAGGGCTTCGGAGAGCGTTTGCTGCTTCACCGCGCGATCCACGTGGCCGGCGTTGCGGGCGAACACAAACTGATAGTGATAGCCCTTGGCCGCGAGCGCCTGCGCCATGCGCTCGTTCGCCAGCACCCAGTCATGCATGTTGTCACGCATTGCGTTCGGATTGAGGAAGTCGCGGTCGCCTACCTCCATCCAGATTCGTATCGGTTTGCGCGGACTATTGGGAATCAGGTGCTCATGAAATTCCCATGCTCCGTGCGGAGTCTGCGGATTGTATGGCCACTGCTGATTCACGAACGTCCCAGAATAGGAAAGCACGCGATGATAAAGCTCAGGGTGATACCACGCCATTATCAGCGCGCAAGCTGCTCCGGAGCTACCGCCGGTCGTTGCTCTGCCGTCGGGATCCTTCGTGAGCCTCACGTGAGCTTGGGCTTCGACCTGCGGCAAGACTTCAGTCTCAACGAACTCGGCATATTTGCCTGACATCGTGTCGTACTCCAAGCCGCGCTCGCTGCCCTGCGCGTCTCCGCCTCCATTCCCGATCGAGATCCCAATCATCGGCGGAAGCTTGCGCTGGGCAATGAGAGCATCGAGGGTGACAAACAGCAGCCGGTCAGGTCCATCGGCTCCGACGATGAAAGGCGCGATGCTTCCTACAAGGTACTGTTTTGGGACGTATACGAACACCTTCCGCGTGTAGGGCGCAGGATGGCTGGTGGTTACAATGAGCTTTGCCGGATCGGCAGGATCGGGTGTTCCAAAAGTATTAGGCTCGCGCATGATGCCCGGATAAATGTTGCTATCGGTCGAATTCATCGTGAACTCGACGACCGTGCCATTCGCGAGAGTGTCGTCGCCTGCTTGAAGCGCAGTAGCTATTTCTGGAGCCGGGTTGTGCGTCGGCCCAAGTATGAAATTTCCGCCTGCATCCGGTGAGGGCACGGTTCCGTCGGGTAGTTCCGTAGCAGTGACAAATCCCGGAGAATGCGGATCGCGCGTCGGCATCGGCGGGCGCGGCGGATGTTGAGCTGGCGCTTGTCCCAGAACGGGACAGTAGGCAACCAGGAGAATACCGCCCAGCAAAACGCCTGCAGAAAATAGAGACGAATGAGATCCGGTCTTGAACATGCGGAAGCATTATCGCAGCAAAATCTCCGTGATCTCTCGTATTTGCCTCTGTGACCTTCGTGTTCGCCGTTCTTCCGGCAGTTGACTTCGTAAGCTTTGCGGTGCTCTACTGTGGCCCGTCTTTAGTTCGTGTACAAAACAATATCTAAAGCGATTTAGATCAGCCTTTATGTGCCAGCTTGGGGTTCTCAATTGACGATGCCTCTATGCCTCCGACTGTTCCTGACCGTGTTTCTGCTTGTCGCTGCAATCCACGCTGAAACCGTTGACCAGGCGTGGCTGCGCTATGCGCCACTCTCTCCACAGGAAGCGAAGCAGTACGAGACGTTTCCCTCGAACCTCATCGTCCTCGGCGATTCCGCTCTGCTCAAGAGTGCCCAACAAGAATTGATTCGCGGCACAGCGGGAATGCTCGGCAAGACGCTTGCTTCGTCCAATGCCCTGCCTTCTGGCGGCTCAGCTCTCGTGCTGGGAACAGTTGAGTCGGTGCGCGCGGCCATTCCCGATTTGCAACTTCCCGCGATTCAGGAAGACGGCTACCGGCTTGCCACGAAGAAAGTTGGCGACCAGAACCGAATCGTCATCGCCGGAGGCAATGATCGCGGCGCCCTCTACGGAGCGTTCGCGCTGCTCCAGAAGATCGCGCTCGGTGAGAATCTCGACTTTCTCGAAGAGACGCAGCAACCTTATGCTCCGATCCGCTGGATTGATCAATGGGACAACCTCGATGGCCGCATAGAGCGGGGATATAGTGGGCCTTCGATCTTTTTCGAGAACGGCTCTGTTCGTGCTGATCTCACCCGCGCTGCCGAATACGCGCGCCTGCTGGCCTCGATCGGCATCGACGGCTGCACGGTCAACAATGTCAATGCGAATCCGCATGTTCTCGACGACAAGTTTCTTCCTCAGCTCGCGCGTATCGCCGACGTGTTTCGCCCGTGGGGAGTAAGGCTTTCGCTCTCCGTTGATTTCAGCAGCCCCAAAATCATCGGCGGTCTCGACACTTTTGATCCGCTCGATCAGCGCGTCGCGGATTGGTGGAGCAAGCGCGTCGATGCCATCTATCGACAGATTCCGGATTTTGCCGGCTTCGTCGTCAAAGCCGACTCCGAAGGACGCCTCGGCCCTGCGACTTACAACCGCACTCCAGCCGATGCCGCCAACGTGATTGCTCGCGCGCTCAAGCCGCACGGCGGCATCGTTTTTTATCGCGCCTTTGTCTATAACCACCATCTCGATTGGCGGGATCCGAAGGCGGACCGAGCAAAAGCCGCGTATGACAACTTCCATCCACTCGATGGCAAATTCGATGACAACGTCGTCATTCAAATCAAGAACGGCCCCATCGACTTCCAGGTGCGCGAACCGGTCTCGCCTCTGATCAGCGGCTTGGAGAAAACGAACGAAGCTCTCGAGTTGCAGATCACGCAGGAGTATCTCGGTCAGGCGCGGCACCTGGTTTACCTGCCCACGATGTGGAAAGAGGCGCTCGACTTCGATCTGCACGCAAATCACCACGTCACTCTAATGAAGGACATCGTTGCCGGCCGCACCTTTCATCGTCCAATCGGAGGCTTCGTCGGCGTTGCCAATGTGGGAATGGACGCCAACTGGATGGGCCATCCACTCGCGATGGCGAATCTGTACGGCTTTGGACGACTCGCCTGGAATCCGAATCTCACAGCCAGAACCATCGCCGAAGAGTGGACGCGCCTAACTTTTGGCAGCGATCGAGACGTGGTAAACACGATCACGGACATGCAGATGGCCTCGTGGCACATCTACGAGAACTACACTGGCCCGCTCGGTGCAGGCACACTTACCAACATCACCGGACCGCACTACGGGCCGGGGATCGAGTCATCGGAGCGTAATGGTTGGGGGCAATGGCACCGCGCCGATCACAACGGCATCGGCATGGACCGAACTGTCGCGACAGGCACCGGCTATACGGCGCAGTACAGTCCCGAAGTGGCGCAGATGTACGAATCGCTCGCAACCACGCCAGACGAACTGCTGCTCTTCTTTCATCACGTGCCGTACACCTACAAGCTCCATTCCGGAAAAACCGTCATTCAGCACATCTACGACTCGCATTACGAAGGCGCGGAAGAAGCTGCCGGGCTCGTGCGCTCGTGGCAGCGCCTGAACGGACGAATCGACAATGAGCGTTATGCCGCTACACTGGCGCGTCTCGAATACCAAAGTGGTCATGCGATTGTCTGGCGCGACGCCATTTGCAGTTGGTTTCTGCGCATGTCTGGCATTCCGGATACTAAAGGACGCGCAGGCCACTTTCCTGATCGGATCGAAGCGGAGTCGATGCACTTGAGCGGCTACCAGCCCGTTGACATCACCCCATGGGAGACAGCTTCCGGCGGCAAAGCCCTCCAGTGTCCTGCAGGCGCGGGTTGTGAAGCAGATTTCAAGTTCCCGAAAGCAACTAGCCAGTACGAACTTGACGTTCAGTACTTCGACATGCCAACTGGACAAGCGAGGTTCCGCGTGCTGGCCGGCGGGCGTGAAATAGATCAATGGACTGCTGACGATCATCTACCCGCGCGCAAACTCGACGGCGATTCCTCGACGCGCCGGCGCATCCATAACGTAACCCTTAAAAAAGGAGAAGAAATTCGCATCGAAGGTACGCCAGACGGAGGCGATCCGGCGGCTCTCGACTACATCGAAATTCGTCCCGCGTCGGAAGAGCAGATCCCAGACTATCCGAAACCGGTACACCTCACTGCCGAGCAAGACCATCAGCGCACGATGGAGCTGCTGCACATCAGCTCCTTGCGTCCGGGCCCGAGCGGCAACCCGTCGGCTCCCAATGCGGCTAATACCGATGAATCAAAGGTTCCGCCATATACCTTGCCTGATCCGCTTACCTTCAAAAATGGGAAGAAGGTGAAGAGTGTGGAAGATTGGTGGCAGAAAAGGCGGCCCGAGATCGTCGAGGACTTCGATCGCGAGATTTACGGGCGCGTTCCGCCGAATGTTCCCAAAGTGGAATGGCAGGTTGCGAACGTTGAAGAGGAAAAGGTTGGCGCTTTTCCGGCACTTACCAAAAAGCTTATCGGGCACGTGGACAACTCAGCTTATCCACTCATCGATCTGAATATGCAGTTGACGCTGACTACGCCCGAGGACGCCCCTGGTCCGGTGCCGGTCATCATGGAATTCGGATTCAGTCCTGAATTCATGGCCGCCATGGCGCGGCGCTTTGTCTCTGTCCGCAATGCAAATTCCGGACCGACATGGCAAGAGCAGGTCCTGGCTAAAGGCTGGGGTTACGCGATTCTGATTCCCACAACGATTCAGGCCGACAATGGTGCCGGGCTAACCGCAGGAATCATCGGGCTCACAAACAAAGGGCAGCCGCGAAAGCTCGATGACTGGGGTGCGCTGCGCGCGTGGGCATGGGGCGCGAGTCGCGCGCTCGATTACTTCGAAACAGACAAGACTGTGGATGCGAAGCGAGTCGGCATTGAAGGTCTCTCCCGATACGGGAAGGCGGCGCTCGTGACCATGGCTTACGACCAGCGCTTCGCCATCGGATTCATCAGCTCTTCCGGCGAGGGCGGAGCCAAGCTCTATCGCCGCATTTTCGGTGAGCAGGTGGAAAACATTGCTGCATCCGGCGAGTATCACTGGATGGCCGGCAGCTTCCTCAAGTACGCCGGTCCACTCGCGACCAACGACCTGCCCGTCGATGCTAATGAACTCATCGCGTTGTGCGCGCCGCGTCCGGTATTCATTAGTACGGGCGCGCCAAAAGTAGAAGGCGGATGGGTGGATGCCAAAGGGATGTTCCTGGGAGCGGTCGGCGCCGGTCCGGTTTACCGCTTGTTAGGAAAGAAAGATCTGGGCGCCACAGAATTCCCGCCGATCGAAACGACATTAATCAGCGGCGACATTGGGTTTCGTTCTCACAGCGGCGGACACACGACAGGGCCAAACTGGCCAACGTTCCTGGAATTTGCGCAGAGATATTTCGGACAGTCGCCTGCGAGAAAATAGAACCTTTTCACCACGGAGGCACGGAGTACACGGAGAAAAGAAGAGTGAACTCGACTGGTTGGCAACCGACCATCGTGCTGGCCTGCTTGGACTCACGCGCTGCGCGAGCGGAGATACTGCTTTATTGCGTTTTGTACCAAAGTAAGACCAATGCCCCAGCGCTGTCTCGCCTCCTGAACATCCGCGCCGTAGCCATGAAGGTAGAAGGTCATGTAGTAACACTCAGATTCTTTGCTTGTCTCGCGATGATCCACGCAGCGACGGACGATGCAGTGTGCTGCACTGCTAAGATCAGGAGCGTGTCTTAGCATCCGAGTCAACGCCTGAACGAACTGCTCGCATTCCGGGAAGCTGTTGCGGGCAGCGGATGTGAACAGCAAATCGATATACGAGCTGAATCTAATTTTTTCTCCAAACACCTCGTCGTCGGCATCCATCTCGCTGGTGCTCCAGACACCGCACTTCGCAGTTTCAATCTGGGACTCGGGTGAGTTTGCCCAATCCAGGAAACTCGCCAGCTCTTCGTAGGTACACGCTTCGGGTATCTCTAATAGAAGCTCTGGCTGGCGCTTGAGATCGAGGAACCGCAAAGAGCCATCGTCGGAGCGCCAGGGAATATCGAGGACAGGGTCGTTCGCGCCGAGTTCGACGCTCCATTCAGCAAGCATGAAGCAGGCTCCTTACTCTGTGGCCGCCTGCCGTTTTCGCCTGGAGGTCCAATACAGCGCGAGGCCAATCAGAATCGCAATTGATGTGCCGCCGATCAGCTTGAATTCGAATACGGCTTTGTTCGTCGTCTCTCCCGGCGGAACCATCGAGAGCACCATGGAAAGCAGACAAATGAAAAATCCGAGCAGCCCGACTACCCAAACTCCTGCACGTCCGCCAGGCACGAGCACAGCTTCGGTATTTGCAGTTCGGTCGGAGCGGTGGGCGAGCTTAATGGCGGCTGCGTACATGTAGAGAAATGGAAGGAAGTAAAGAATGATCGCGGCATCGACCAGCACCTGATATGCGCCGTTTACAGTCTCGCTGATCTGCGCCAACACCAAGATGAATGCGGAGATTCCGGCCTGAATGAGAATGGAGATGTATGGCGTACGCCAGCGTGGATGGATTGTTCCAAAGAATGCCGGCAGATAGCTGTCGATTCCGACCGCAAACGGAACGCGGGCGATTCCCGCCACTGTTGTTCCCACGCCTCCGGCATTGCCGACCGTCACCAACAACGCTGCGATCACACCGACGATACCGATGCCCAGCAGATGCGATCCCGATGAGATCGCCTGAAAAACCCCGCTTTTGGGATCGACGTCGGCAGGCGCGACCATGATCATGGTTGCGAGAGTGCCGAGGATATAGATGAGCGCAATCAGCACGCCCGAGCCAAGGATCGCACGAGGAAAGGTCCGCCGTGGATCCCGAACTTCCTCCGACATCGCACACACGAGTTCCAGTCCGGTGAAGGCGAAAGCAATCTGTGACCAGAAGTTTACAGTATCGAAGTCCCAATGTGGGAACAGGTTCTGGCGCGTGAGGTGAACGTGCGATCCGGCACGCGAATATACAGCGATCGCGATAGCGACCAAAATCAGCAGGGGAGCATAGGTGCCGACGCCGCCCGCATTCTGAAGCCACTTGCCTATGTTCAGGCCAACGATGTTCAGGCCAACTGCGACACCAAGCAGCACAAGCGAGCCCGCCAACAGAAAATGGCGATCATTTGCCAAATTCGAGTGCCCCAGCCCTCCGATATACGCACCCATTGCCGTACTCGCCACCAGCAGCCCGGGAAAGTAGAAGAAGGAGTAAACCCAATACGCCCAGCCAGCGACGAAGCCGTGAAAATCGCCGAAAGCTTCGCGCGTCCAGACATAGAGTCCGCCTTCCGAAGGGAAGCGACTGGACAGCTCAGTTATCACGAGTGCGGTCGGGAAAAAGAAGAAGACCGCCGCCAGCATCCAGAGGCTTAGAGATGAAGTGCCGTTATGGGCCGCGGCCGCGATCCATCGCGGACCAAGTACGGCTGCGATATTGAAAAGGAGTACATCCCAGAATCCCATCTCGCGGCGCAGTTGCGACACGGCTTCTCGCTGCGGATGGGACAACGGTTCGCCTCCACTGTCGAGCAGATAAAGAAATCCCGGCGTTAGTGCAGCCGGGATTCCAAGCGTACCAGATTTGAATTCGCCTACCTATCGGCGAAGCCAGTACACCACTCCACCAACGACTCCCAGTCCGCCAAGGAGCAAGAGGAGCGGCAAAGGCGAACCGGTTTGCGGAAGCGCTGCACTCTGTTTCTTCGTGTTGCTTGGGTTTGCGGCCGGCGCGCTCTGAGGAGTCGAGGCTTGCTGCGGACTCTCATTGGCACTCTGCGCTGCGGTAGGCGTGTTCTGTTCTGCAGTCTTATGCCGTTGCTGCCACGCCGTGGAGCTCGATGCCGCGGGTGATGTCGCCGAAGGAGCAGACTGATACTGATCGCTTTGCGGCAGAGCCGGCGGTTGATTCTGCGCCATTAGCGTACCTGCATTCGCGGGCTGCGCAGGCTGTGCAGCAGGCTGCGAGCTGGCTACGACTGTGCTCGTCTCGGGACCCAGGTTGCCGGTGCGCACTCCGCGAGCGTTTAGCTGGGCAATGCTGTCATTATTGAAAGTCTTCGCGGCTTGGCGATGTTGGGCACGATATGCTCGGGCGATCTGCGCCAGGCTTTGCGTTGGGTTCGAAGTATTTGGCATTCCTGACTCGAAGTGCTGAATGCCATTTTCAAACGGCTCGGTAGTGGCCGGAGTCGCCATTGTCGTCACTGATGCCGGTGCAGTCGAGGCTGGGGTCGCAGGTACTGCCGCGGCTGGAGTCGATGCACTTGGAATCGTAGCCAGGTTCGTCGCCGCCGGCTCGGAAACACGCATACCGTTAGGGTTGTAAACCGATGGTCCGCTGGACGAGCGACTGTCGTTTGCCGCAGCGGCGGAAATAGGTGCTCCCATCGCGGGTCCGCTTCCCGGCAAGGCGATATCAGGCGTAGAGATGAGCGGCACGTTGGCGGCGCTCACCGGTACAGTTGCGACCGCCGGACCTGCCGTAGTAGCTGTTCCTCCCACAGTTGCAACCTGCGCGAATCCAAACGAAGCAAACAGAAGCAGTGCAAGCGACAATTTTCTAAACATCTTCACCTCCAGGCGCGCCAGCTTGCCCGCATTCTTCGACGCAGGTACATCCCAACGGCACACCAGACCGTGAGTTGTTGGATTGCTCCAGAACTACTGCAGGATGCCTGTGGTCCTGTATACAAGAGCAGCGATCTCCGTTGCGAAACAATCGGGATTGCAGGCGACTGCAAAAGCATACGCCTCTGGACGCAACTTTCCTTCATGGCGCAAGAGCGCAAGTAGAGTTTAGCTAGGGCGCGCGGCCTAGCAGCCGGAAACGAGCACGCGTGTCTGTTTCATCCCAACTTCTGATCCGAGCGTCGGAATAAAGCTCCAAGGTTGTCGGTCCCTTTTACGGAAACCGGAAAACCAGAAGGAGCCTATGCCGCAGACACCCAATGAACGCGATCCCAATCTTCTCGATGAACGTCACAGCACCGATGGCCTCGACCGCCGAGGCTTTCTGAAATGCATGGCCTGGGCCGGTACCGGACTCCTTTGGACCATCACCGCTGAAGGTATTCCAACCTCCCACATCTTTGAGGGCGGAAAGCAAAGCAAGAAAAAAGGTGATTCCGCCCTGCACTTTGTGCAGATCAGCGACAGCCACATGGGATTCAATAAGCCGGCGAACACCGACGTGGTTTCCACGCTGCAAACCGCGGTAGATCGAATCAACGCTCTGCCGCTAGAGGCGGAATTCATCATCCACACTGGTGACCTGAGCCATCAGTCCAAACCGGCCGAATTCGACACCATGGACCAGGTGCTCAAGAGCGCCAAGCCCAAGCAGATTTTCTATGTCCCCGGCGAGCACGACACCTCGGTTGACGACGGCAAGCAGTATCTGGACCGATATGGGAAAGACACAAAAGGCAAAGGCTGGTACAGCTTCGACCACAAAGGCGTGCATTTCGTCGGCCTGGTGAATGTGATTCAGCTCGAAGGAATGGGCCAACTCGGCGACGAACAGATCGCCTGGCTCAAAGATGACTTGAGTGGAGTCTCGGCGAGCAGTCCAGTTGTCGTATTCGCCCATATTCCGCTGTGGACCATTTATCCCGATTGGGGATGGGGAACAAAAGACAGCGAGCAGGCATTCGAGTACCTGAAGCGCTTCGGTTCAGTGACAGTTCTCAACGGACATATTCACCAGGTCATGCAAAAAGTAGAGGGGAACGCGACCTTTCACACTGCCATGTCCACTGCCTTCCCACAGCCTGCGCCAGGGACAGCGCCGGCTCCTGGACCGATGAAAGTGCCTGCAGAACGCCTGCGCAGCGTCCTTGGAATTGCGAATGTGAATTACGTGGAGCAGAACCACAGCTTGGCGATTGTGGATTCCAGCCTTGCTAGCGGTTCCACCGACGAAGCGCATCCCTCTGCGGCCCTCGTAACCCCAGACTCCCAGATCAGTCTGAGACGTTGACTGTCTTGAAAAGACCAAGGCCTGAAAGGCCGCCAGAAGCGCAGCCTCGGTATTTGAAACGGGATAAACACTGAAATGAAGAAGAATGAAATGCATCCAATCTCAATTCGGGAACGCTTGCTCAGAGTCGCTCCTACACGTCTGATCACCATTCCCCTATTCGTGTTTGTGTTAGGGGTAATTGTGCTCCTCCCGTTATCTTCGGCTGTTACGCAGCAGGCAGATGCCGATCGCGGCCATCAACTCTTCGATCGACGCTGCGGTGGGTGCCATTCGCTCGACAAAGATAAAGAGGGACCGCGTCTGCGCGGTGTGTACGGCAGAAAGGCGGGTACGGTCTCGAGCTTTAAGTACTCCGACGCAGTGACGAAATCTGGGGTCAGTTGGGACGACGCCAGCCTCGATAAATGGCTCACCGATCCAGACAAGTTCATTCCAGACGCCGACATGGATTTTCACCTGGAAAAGGCCGACGAACGCGCCGACGTGATCACCTATCTGAAGCAACTCTCTACGAAATAGCGAGTCCGCAATGTCTGAGATTTTGAACCACAGCAGCGCTACGCAAAACGCTCGATTCGAGAAGCGCACTTGGAATCTGCAGCGAATCGGCGGCTATGGCGTAAGCATTCTCGTGCTGCTTTTCCTGTTGGCGTTTGTTCATCCGTTCGGCAACGCGAGAGTCGCCGACCCCGGCAAGCAGCTTATGTCGTCCGCCGAGATCGGGACGCCGGTGCTTGAGGTATTGCAGCGCTCCTGCCAGAACTGCCATTCCGAAAAAACTACCTGGCCGGTTTACAGCCACATGGCGCCCATCTCCTGGTTGATCGAAAAAGACGTGCAGGACGGCCGCAGCCACTGGAATATGTCAAAGTGGGATCACTACAGCCTTGACGATCGCGAGCATATCTTGTCTCAAATTGGTCCGATGGTGAGAAACAAGCAAATGCCTTTGCCGAAATACCTGCTTCTTCATCCAGAGGCAAGGCTGAGCGATGCCGACGCGGAACTGCTTTATCAGTGGAGCCGTCAGGAAAGAAAGAGGCTCAAATCGGAGACTGGACCGGTCATCCCCAAAGCTCAATAAAACTCAGGTCTTCCATCCCCGGGTCGCGCTATCCTTTATTTCATGAATCTTCGCGGCTGCGGCACAGCTTTGGTCACGCCCTTTCGCGCGGATGGCGCGATCGATGAGCGCGCTCTGCGCTCGCTGATCGAGTGGCAGGTCGCTTCCGGCGTGCATTTCCTCGTTCCCTGCGGGACGACAGGTGAGACGCCAACGCTCAGTCATGATGAGTGGCTGCGTGTAATCGACATTACTGTCGAAGTGGCTCACGGGCGGGTCCCGATCGTCGCCGGAGCGACCTCCAACTCCACGCAAGAGGCCGTTGAACGCGCGAAAACCGTAACTTCCCGCGAAGGAGTGGACGCAATCCTCACCGCGTCTCCGTACTACAACAAGCCTACGCAAGAGGGACAGTATCAGCACTTCAAAGCAATTGCCGAAGCCGTGGATAAACCCATCGTCCTATATAACGTGCCGGGCCGCACAGCAGCAAATATCGAGCCGGCGACACTGACGCGGTTAGCGAAAATTCACAACATCGTCGCAGTGAAAGAAGCCAGTGGCAACATGACGCAAATCGCCGAAGCCTTGAATGTCGTTCCCGACGACTTCACCGTCCTCTCAGGTGACGACGCTGTCACTCTGCCAGTAATTTCCCTCGGGGGACGCGGAATCATCTCTGTTGCTTCGAATGTGATTCCGGCCGAAATTGCCCAAATGACCCAGGCCGCACTCGATGACGATTGGCCCCGTGCGCGTGCACTGCATCGCAAATATCTTCCGCTCATGCAGGCACTGTTTATCGAATCGAATCCCATGCCGGCGAAGTGTCTGCTCGCCATGATGGGTCACATCGAAGAGAACTATCGCCTTCCCATGGTGCGCGTAAAACCCGAGACGCGCGCGAAATTGGAGAGAATCGCGGCTGAAGCGGGACTGCTGGCGGAGCGTGTTGCTGCACGCTAGAGCAGTTTAACTTTCAGCGTAGTTGGTCGTGGTGGGAGCCCCCGACTTCACAGGCTGCGGAAAAATGCAGGTGAAGACCGCCTATATGTCGTCGCCTCGCATTTTTCAGTCGCTTGAGGTCGTTGTTTTCGTCTTTCGCATGCGTTGATTGCGCGCAGAGACCCGTTCCCACCCGCTCACCACGCATAGAGCAACCGTTGCATGCGCCTGAGATTGTGAGCCACTGCCATCAGCTTCATCAATCGATTCTGCGCTGACCGCGCAGTTTCACTTGCTGCAGCATGCGGTTCAGCTTGCACCAGCCGAAGATTTCTTCCACGCGTTTGCGCTTGCGCTGGCTGAGGAGGAATCCCGGGTCGCGTCTCTCTTCCTTCCGCAGACTATTCTTCCGCGCATTGTCTCCACTGTCGTATTCGGCCACATGCGGCGTGACGCCGCGAACGCAGGGCCGCGATGGAAAAATGCGGTCCAGCTCCCTCAGGTGCCCCGTCCACCATTTCCCGAATCGGGTGCAGGGGATGATCCGGCGGGATTCGTCGGTCCATATCGACATAGCTGATCATGACGCGCTGCTGCTCGTCGCTTCCTCGCATGCCTCACTTCTTAGGGCATCTCCCTGTGGAAAACGCGCTACCCTCTCTTATCCGTCCGCATTTTTCCGCAGCCTGTCAAATCGGAAGCTTCCACCAGAACCCAACTACACTGACCGCTAAACCGCTCTAAGTCACGCAATCGTGAAATCATCGTTCATTGTGTTGCCGGCGTGTTCTGCGCCGGCGGCTTTGGTTGTTTTTGCAGCACGCCTGAATCTACGGTCTGCCCAGTTCGGGAAATTGTCTGGAAGTATAGCTTGTCTCCTGCGATCTCAACCAGCATGAACGTTCGATCGGTATCGAAGCCGGCGGCCATAATGTCTGAGCCTCGGCGCAGATTGTGGTAGCGAAGCTCGCCGGAATTGCCTACCAGGAAGAAATAGATTCCTCCCTCGGGCTTGAACCGCTCATAGACATGGTCATGCCCTGACATTACAACGTTCACACCGTACTTTTCGAAGATCGGCATGAGCTGATTACGAAGATCAACGTCGGGGCCATGAAACATTCCGTCAGAATAGAGTGGGTGATGAAAGAAGGCGATCTTCCACTTCGCGCCCGAGCCGCTTAACTGCTGTTGAACCCAGTCGAGTTGCGTGGGATCCATGTAGTTGCTGTCTAGGGCAAAGAACTGCACGTCGCCTTTTTTGAAGGTGTAGTACCGCTGGGCGTTCATGTTGAACGGCTTGTAGAGAGTCTCGTCGGAGTTGTCGTGATTGCCGAGGCAGGCGTAGAACTTCACGCCGGCGTCGAGGAGCGGCTTGTAGGGCGTTTCAAACTTGCGTTCGAAGTCTTTAGGCTTGTGTCCGCCGTAGATGTTATCGCCCATCATGATCACGAAATCGTAGTGCACAACTTTTTGGTAGGACTCCATCTCCGCCGCAACGTCGTACTGTGGTTGGTCCCCTGTGCCGTTATCCCCAATGACTGCAAAGCGGACAGATTTCTGCTCCAGCGGTAGCTTGAGTTCAAGCTGACTCTCTGCGGCCGGAGCCTGTGCCAACGTGGGTGTTGACGAGGGAGCCAGACGAAACGCGAGCGTTCCCGCGCCAACTGTGATAAGTGTTGCGAGGACGAGCTTGCGGATCATTTCGTGCTTGGGGTACTGAGATCGGGAATGAAATCAACAATCAGGTTAGCAGCGATATCGCGAAGAACGAGTTCGTGATCGACGAACCGGTATTCCAATTCCTTCGGCAGCTTGGGCAAATTCTGCAAAAGAGATGGTGGCATGGATTGCAGAGGTAGTCCATCCGGATAGGCTTCGTTCACCGCAAGATGCACCCCTCGGATTGGCTCGGCACGTTCATAACTCTTGCGAATCCGTATGCCTTGAGGACCGTTTACCGATTGTGAAACCAAACGGCGGAACACATTTGCAATTTCTGGAGTGAAGATATCGCCCTGCTGGGCCTGCGGTCGTGCGCTACGGATTCGATCAGCAAGCTGATGCTGATACTCAATTATGTGCGTCGGCGACGGCGTGTTCTTCGGTGTTGTCAATCCAGCTTGGGCAGACTGCCGCAGCTTCATGTAATCGGCAATGCGCTTTTCGAAGTCCGCCGAAATCGCGGCGTCCTGGTTTACCTTTGGGGAAGACTTCGATTGCGCAAGCGCGCCACCAGCAAAGATCAGAATTGCGAACAATATGGAACCTAGTCTTTGCTGCCGTCCGCTGCGCGTTCGCATCTCCGTCGGGAATGAGAAGTTCATTACGCCTCCGGCTCGTGTTGCTGCTCAACTACATCTTCGACGGCTTCACGCACTGCCTGCTTGACCGCCTGCTTAACCGCGATCTTCACCGACTCCTCGATTTCTTCGTGATCGATGGCAAAACCGTTCCCGGCAGGCACGACCTGTTTCATGACGTCTTCGACTACGGGAGCAACCGGAGGCAAGACCTTTGTCACGCTCTTGGCTACCTTCTTAGCCACCTTGGCTGCCGGCGGCTTCTCAATGTCGTCGGCTTCGTCTCCGGTTGCGACCACTCCCGCCTTCCAGTCGCTTTCGAAGACTCTCGTGATCTGCTTTGCGATCTCCGCATTCCGGAAGATGATGCCGATCTCGCGCCTTGAATCGAGTTCGAGTTCGCGCAGGCTCTGGCTGCCGATGAAGATATCTTTGCCGTCGCGCACCATCGTGCGGGTGTGAAGCCGCAATTTGTCTAGTTTCCGTACCCCTATCTGGCTGCTGCGCCGGGCCATCCTGCCGATGACGCGAACCTCGACTCCGGCGCGCGCGCGGTCTTCCAGCAACTTGATCATCTCGCGGTCGGTGATCTTCACGTCATAAATCAGGAGCTCTTTCTTGGCTCCCTGGATGAAGTTCGCAAGCTCCTTTCGTGCGTTCAGGGGGCTGACTATGAATCGCGACGAATCTGGTTTGTACTTACGACGTTTGCTGTCGGCGTCAAAGAGTTTAATCGCTTCTCTGACCAGCTCTTTCTCCTGGGTGATCAGGCCGAAGCTGCGGCTGCGCTCGATATCGATTTGCGTGTAGTTGAAGGCGAGCAAGTGGAGCTCTTTGCCGTCGATGATCATCATCTTGCCGTGGTAACGGACAAGATCATCGGCTGTGCGAGCTACGGTTACGCCGCGATCCAGGAATCGGAGTTCCAGCTTCCGCAGATTTTTCTCGCCACCACGATTTGTGAAAGCAATCAGTGCATCGACAGCCACACCGCGTTTGACCGCATCTTCTAGAGCCTTTTCGACCTCCAGCCGGTCAAAGCGGAAGATAACAATTTGAATAGAGCTCCTCGCCCGCTCAATGGCTTTCACCAATGGCTTGATTCCGTCCCCAGGCTGGATCAGCAGCTTCACGCGACAGAGCTCCTGAGAAGCTTGGATGCTGAAAAAGCCGAGAAGAGCGATGGCAAGCGAATCACCAAGCCTGAGCAGCAGGGAGCACGGAGCTCGCAATTTCGCTGACCTTTGTGGCCTTCGTGTTAACTCGAGCTTTGCCTCGATGTCCTTAAGCAGCCGAATCAGGTGCTCTGGCTATCTAAGTCACTGCTGAAGATTTCACAAC